>JASHTI010000144.1 GCA_030040625.1 Thermoplasmata archaeon | reverse complement strand
GTCTCGGGCAGGGCCTCGGCCCATCAGTCGAGTTCGGCCGCGGAGCGGGTGAGGACGAGGAGCTCGCGGCGCGAACAGCTCGTGAGAAGCGTCGCCTCCTCCGTCTCGACCTGACCGGCGAACGCGTGTTCCAGCCAGGCCCCATCCAGCGCCCGGGCGAGCCGCTCAAGAACGTCGAGCGGCGCGGTCGCCAGGCTGAGTTCGAAGCCCCCCAGCGTCAGCGACTCTGGATCCGCCGCGATCGTCGTGCCGCCGGCCGCCCCGCGCGTGCGCCCGGCGGAGGAGGCCACGATGGACGGGAGGAGGGCCGAGGTCGCCGGCACGCGAGCCTCCGACCTCCCTGCCCCCTTTACAAGCGGCGTACTAACGGTCCGGACCGGGCCCGGGGTAGCAGGGCGGCCGAGGGGGTCCGCCGGCGGGCGCCGGAGGAACTTTAAGGTCGGGGGCCTAGCCGCGCCCGTGGCGATGAGCGGTGGTCGGTCGGCGCCCGAAGTGGCGGATCTGCTGGGCCGTGCCCCGATCTTCGCGGCCCTGAGCGAGCGCCAGCTGAAGACCCTCGCCAAGACCGCGAAGGTCGTCGGTTACCCCGCGAACACCCGCATCGTGAAGGAAGGGGAGCCCGGCATCGGACTCTACCTCCTGCTCTCCGGGGCCGCCGAGGTCCGAAAGGGGGAGCGGACGCTCGCCAAGCTGGTGGCCGGTCAGTTCTTCGGCGAGATGACGCTGCTCGACGAGCAGCCCCGTTCGGCCGACGTCGTGGCGGTCCAGCCGAGCGAGTGCGCCGTGCTGTCCCGATGGGAGTTCTGGGGCTTCGCCAAGGGCGAGCCCGAGGTCCTTCAGAGCGTCCTGAAGGAGATGGCCCGCCGCCTCCGCGACTCCAACCGGGCGCTGACCGAATAACGGCCCGCCGCCGTCTCCCTCGCGCTGCGCCTCGCCCACGATATATCGATATCGATATATCCCGCGGGAGCCCCCGCCGGCGATGCCCCCGCGACTCATCGGCCTCTACGCCCTGGCGACCATGGACCGTGACGGGCCGATCCACGGCTACCGTCTCTCCGAGCGGATCGCCGAGCGAACGGACGGGGCGTGGCGGCCCGGGCCGGGCGCGGTGTACCCGGCCCTGCGCGCGCTCGTGGATCGCGGATTTGCCAGCTGCCGAGGCTCCGGCCGCCGACGTGAGTACCGCATCACGGCGGCGGGTCGGCGTGCGCTCCGCGCCTTCCGGCTCCGGGCCCGCCGGTCGCGTCGAGGCGGTCCGGACCTGAGCGCCCTGTGGGCCGAGACGGTGGGCGCGAAGGACGTCGGAGCGTTCCTGCTGCGCCGGTTGGATCGGAATCTCGCCTCGATCGCGGCGTATCTCGGACGGAAGCCGCCGCGCTCGGATGCAACGGCGGTTCGTACGGCCGCGCTCGCCGCGGTCCGCCGGGCTTCCGGCCAGTTCCGTGCCCGGGCTCCGCGCAGGACGCGGGCGGCGGCCGCGGCCCGCCGATGAGCGTCTCCGGTCCCTCCGCGCCTCCGGCGGCGGGAGCGATCGAGGTCCGTGAGCTGTCGAAGCGCTACGGCTCGGTCGGCCGCGGTGTGCTCGCCCTCGATCGAGTGACGCTCCGCATCCCGCGAGGCACGGTCTTCGGTCTGCTGGGGCCGAACGGGGCGGGCAAGACGACGCTGATCAAGGTGCTGACGGGGATCAGCGACATCACGAGCGGCACCGCCTCCGTCGCCGGGTTCGACGTCCAGCGCGAGTCGCTCCGGGTCCGGGCCCGGATCGGCTGGGTCGCGGCCGAGGTGATCCTGGACGACGACTTCTCCGCGTGGGAGAACCTCTGGCTGCAGGCGAAGCTGCAGGGCCTGCGCGACTGGCAGGAACGGGCCCTCGAGCTGCTGCGGTACTTCTCCCTCGCCGACCGGAAGGACGACAAGGTCGGGCAGTACTCCACGGGGATGCGCAAGAAGCTGGAGATCGCGCTCGCCCTGCTGCACCAGCCGACGGTGATCTTCATGGACGAGCCGACGATCGGCCTGGACGTCCCGACGCGCCGGATGCTCTGGGAGATCGTCACCGGCGTGCACCGTGAGTTCGGCGTCACGGTCCTCCTGACCACCCACTACATCGAGGAGGCCGACGCGCTCTGCGAGCGGATCGGCATCATCGACCAGGGCCGGATCATCGCCGAAGGGACCCCGGACGAGCTGAAGGCGCGGGTGAAGGCCGACCTGATCGTGCTCGAGACACGGGACGGCCTGGACGTCCCGCGCCTCTCCGCGCTGCCGGGCGTGCAGGAGGTGCGCGCGCAGGGCAACGAGTGGACGATCCGGGCCGGCTCGGCGGAGGCGGTGCTGCCGAACCTCCTGCACGCGGTCCCGCCGGAGCAGATCCGCCGCATCAGCGTCGAGAAGCCGAGCCTGGAAACGGTCTTCCTGGACCTCACCGGCCGCCGCATCGGGGGCGACGAGCCGATGCGCGACGTGCGCCGGTTCTACATGCAGATGCGGAGGGCCCGCGGATGAGGAGCCAGTTCTGGGGCCTCTACGCCCGCGAGTTGCTACGGACGTTCCGGAATCCGTTCGTCCTGCTGATCACCGTGGTCCAGCCGTTCATGTGGCTCGCCTTCTTCGGCTCGGGCTTCGCGAAGTACGCGGCGGACCTCGCGCCGTACTACGGGACCTCGAACTACATCGAGTTCCTGCTCCCCGGCGTCCTCTCGACCTCGATGCTCACCGTGGGGATGTTCGGATCGATGAGCACCATCCAGGACAAGCGGTTCGGATTCATGAAGCGCATCCTGATCACGCCGACCTCCAAGGGGGTCGTCTTCCTCGCCAAGGCGCTCGGCTCCGCGAGCCGGGGTCTGATCCAGATCCCCGTCATGGTCGCCGCGGCGACCGTCTTCGGCGTCCGCTTCGGCCTCTCGCCGCTCGACTGGTGCGTCTGGGTCCTCGGGCTGCTGTTCGTCGCGATCGGCTTCTGCAGCATGTTCCTCGCGATCACGGCGTCGTCGACCGACTGGCAGACGCCGGGCGTCGTGTCCAACTTCATCACGATGCCGCTGATGTTCTCGAGCGCCGCCCTGTACCCGTCGGCCGGCTTCCCGGACTGGATGAAGGCGATCAGCGAGGTCAACCCGATCAGCTACTCGGCGAGCCTCGGGCGCCACCTGCTCCTCACCGGAGCCGTCGAGTGGGTGGCGTTCGGCTACCTGGCGCTCTTCGCGGCCGTCATGGGCACGATCGGCTACTTCGTCTCGTCGCGCTGGCTGAAGGTCGACTGAGCGCGCCGGTCGGCAGACGGGCTTTTCCCACCGGCCGGATAGGCCGGTCGTGGACCTCCTGGTGCTCGCCCTGCTCCTGGGGATCACGGGCCTCCTCGCCGGGTTCGTCGGATCGCTGACCGGCCTCGGCGGCGCCGTCGTCGCGCTGCCGGTGCTCGTGATCGGTTTCGGCGTCCCGTTCCCGGAGGCGGCCGGCGCGGGGCTCCTCACGATCCTCGCGACCTCCTCCACGACCGGGGCGGCCTACGTGCGCGACCACCTCAGCGACCTGCGGATCGGCATGTTCCTGGAGATCGCCACGGTGCCGGGGGCGCTCGTGGGCGCGACCGCGACCGTCTTCCTAGTCCATGCCCAGCTCGCCGATGCGCTGCTCGTCGCCCTCGGCATCATCCTGATCGGGCTCGTCCCCGGGGCGATCCTGCGCGGACGGACACCGACCCCGACGACGCCGGCGGCGCAGGACCGCTGGTCCACCGAGCTCGGCCTCACGGGTTCGTACTACGACGAGGCCCGCCGAGAGCGGTTCCACTACGCCGCCGCGCAGACCCGTCCCGCGCTCGGGGTGATGTTCTGCGCCGGTGTCGTTTCCGGGATGTTCGGGATCGGGGGCGGCGTGTTCAAGGTCCTCGCCCTCGAGAGGTTCCTTCGGCTGCCGATGAAGATCGCGACGGCGACCAGCAACTTCATGATCGGGGTCACCGGCGCGGCCGGGGCGAGCGTCCTCCTGCTCGCCGGGTTCATCAACCCGGTGATCGGCGCGCCGGTCGCGCTCGGCACGGCCGTCGGCGCGCTGGGCGGGAGCCGGCTGCTGCCGATGCTCCGCAATCGCACGGTCCGCTGGCTGTTCGTCCCGGTCGTCCTGGTGCTGGGGGCCGAGGTGATCCTCCGGGGCTTGGGGGTGGGCTGACGACCGCAGCCGGGTCCGCTCCGTCGCCCGGCGCGGGGCCGCCCCCCGATCTGCCTCCGGCGGCCTACGCCGGGATGGCGGCGGTGCTCCGCGTGGGGCTGTACGTCGCACTGGCGCTGCTCGTCGGGGCGATCGTCGCCCTGGTCGCGCGCGAGCCGGCCTCGGCGGCGGCGAGCTGGATCTCCAGCAACCCGCTGCCCAACTACCTCGGGCTCCGGGCGCTCGCGAAGGGGCTCGCGGCGGGCCGGGCGGAGGCGTACCTCACCCTCGGGGTCTTCGCGCTGATCGCGACGCCCGTCGTGCGGGTCGCCGCCGGCGCGATCACCTTCGTTCGTCACGGGGAGCGGCGCATGGGGGCGATCACGATCACGGTCCTCGCGCTGCTGTTCGTGGGCTTGCTGGTCGTCGGCCCGCTGGTCCGCTGAACCCGAGGGGGGACCGGCGCTAGCCGGTCTCCCCGAGTTCGGCGAGTGCCTCGCGGACCGTCCGCAGGCCGCGGTCGGCCAGCGCGCGAGCCTCCGGCGCCGCGCGGGCTTCGGCGGTGACCCGGAAGATCGGCTCGGTGCCGGAGGGTCGCAGCAGCAGCCAGCCGTCGCCGGTCCGGAGCTTGACCCCGTCCAGCGTCTCGATCCGATCCCCGCCCGCCGCGAGCTGCGCGGCGACGCGTGCGAGGACCTTCTCCCGCATCGCCACGGGGCAGCCGACGGTCTCCTTCACGAGATGGTAGCGGGGCACGCCGGCGACCGCCTCGGCCAGGGTCGCGCTCTTGCGGGCGAGCAGATCGAGCGTGGCGGCGAGCGCCATCGCCCCGTCGCGCGCGAGCTGGAAGGCGGGGAAGATCAGGCCGCCGTTGTCCTCGCCGCCGAATACCCCGTGCCGCTCGCGCAGCGCGCGTGTCACCGACGGGGAGCCGACGCGGGTGTAGTGGACCGTCCCGCCGGCGGCGCGCACCGCCTCTTCGACCGAGAGGGAGGTCGACACCGGAACGACGACGGTCCCGCCCCCGGCCCGTTCGACCGCGTCGCGGGCGAGGGCGGCGAGCATCACCTCGCCGGGGACGTAGCTGCCGTCGGCGCGGACGAAGACCGCGCGGTCGGCGTCGCCGTCGTGGGCGACCCCGAGCTCCGCGCCGACGCTCGGCACCGTCCGCTTGAGGTCCCCGAGGTTCGCCTCCGTCGGCTCGGAGCGGCGTCCGGGGAAGGTACCGTCGACGTGGCCGTTGAGCGTGACCGTCCGGCAGCCGAGGCGCTGCAGCAGCCGCGGGCTGGTCGGGACCGAGGCGCCGTTGCCGCAGTCGAGGACGACGTGGAACCGGCGGTCCGCGATCCGCGGCCGATCGACCTGCTCCAGGATCCCGTGAAGGTAGCGCTGGGCGCCAAGGTCGTCCCGCGTCACCTCGCCGATCGCGTCGTAGGGGGCCGACGCGGCGGCCGGCGCATCGAACGCCGCCTCGACACGGCCCTCCACTTCCGGAGGGACCTCGAGGCCGTCCGCGGCGATGCACTTCAGCCCGTTGAACTCCGGCGGATTGTGCGAGGCGGTGACGATGACCGCGAGTCCGGCCCCGACCCGCGGCACGCTGTATTGGATCGCGGGCGTCGGCAGCAGGCCAAGCTCGATCACCCGGTGGCCCCGGAGGGCGAGGGTGGCGCCGACCAGCCGCGCGAGCCAGGGGCTGGAGGTCCGGCCGTCCCAGCCGACGGCCACCGGAAGCTCCCGGGGGGCGACCGTCGCGATGGCGCCGGCGACGCGCGCCGCGAACTGGGGCGTCAGCGGATCGCCGACGACCTCCCGGATGCCGTTCGTCCCGAACAGCCGCGTCACGACTTGCGGTCGTTCCAGTCCTCCTGCGCTATAAGCCCGGGGCTCGGGGACCGGCGCGCCACCGGGCGGGAGGCGGGTCGCCCCTCCGCAAGGTTATGGCCGGGTGCCCGGCTTCGGTCGCGTGGAACGGCCCCGACTCCTGGCGGACGAGATGCTCGGGCGGCTCGCGCGGTACCTCCGGTTCGTAGGGTGCGACACCGCCTATGCCCAAGGCCTCACGGACCCGGAGATCGCCGACTGGGCCGACCGCGAACGACGGCGCCTCCTCACGCGCGACCGGGCGCTCAGCCGTCAGGTTCCCGGCGCGATCCTCCTGGCAAGCCCGTCGCTTGGCGACCAGTGGAAGGCGTTGCGGACCGCCCTCCCGACGCTCCCCGCCGAGGTCAGCTTCGAGCGATGCACGCTCTGCAACGGTCGGCTCGCTGCCCTCGCCGAGCCTATCGTCCAGGCGGACCCCGCCGTGCCCGAGGCGATCCGTCGGCGGAACGCCGCCGTGTTCGCCTGCGACGCCTGCGGGCACCGGTACTGGGACGGGTCCCATTCGGCGCGGGTCCGGGCGCAGCTCGCGGCGTGGGAGGCGGAGATTCGTTCGTGATCGCGGCGTACGTCGAGCCCTCAGGTGAGTCCGCCGAGCTCGCGGGCGCGGAGCTGGACGGCGCGCTGGCGGCGCTGAACGCCACCCGAGGCGACTCCGACACACCGCCCGTGGAAGGATTGATCGCGATCCGGGTACCGGACCGGGCGGCGCTCGCGGCGCTCGCGGAGCGGCTGGCGCTCGCCCGCCGTCTCCTCGTACGGCTCGACGGCGACGCGCTCACCGCCGCGCGG
>JASHTI010000143.1 GCA_030040625.1 Thermoplasmata archaeon | reverse complement strand
CGAACGCCGCGAACCAGTTGTTGAAGTCCCCGTACAGCACCAGCGTCGTCCCCTCCGAGACCCCGGCCCGGTGGAACAGCGCCGTCAGCGCCTCCCCCGTCAGGAGATCCCTTCGGACGGGGTCGTTGATGTCCTTCCGCCAGTCGAACAGCACCGCGCCGGGGATGTGCCCCAGCGCGTAGTTCGCGGCGGGGTCGTAGTCGACCTCGGCGATGCGCACGTTCGGGTCGTTCAGGTGGGCGGCGACCCAGTCGGTCTCGACCAGGGTCTCGGGGTGGGTGTAGGCGGCCATGCCGGCCCCGGGGCGGGCCCGGCTTAAAGCTCCGGGCGTTGGGCCCTCAATTACCACACACTATCGGCCGCGCGGTGCCCCGGCCTCGGCGTCGCGCCGTCGGTCGATAGCCGATGGTGGCCCGGCGGCGGCCGGGTCGCGGCGAGGCGTCGCGGGTGGGAGGGTAAACTTCCGGGTCACGCCCCCGGCCGGGCCGCGGCCGGATCGACGATCTCTCCGCCGAGGGGGGAGCTTCGGGGTGGCGCGGCGCCCCAGTGGCGCGCAGGTAACCCGCCCGAGAACCGGCGCGTCGGCGGCTTCGGAGGGTTTAATGGCTCCTCCGCGTGTGCACGGCGCCGGAGCCTCATGCCCGGAGTGGGCGCTACGCCCGAGCGTCACGAGAAGACGGTACACCTGAGGATCGACCCGAATGACGAGTCGACGACCCTCGAGGATGTCCTCAGCCGCATCTCGGAGCTCCAGCGCAAGCACCCGGATCGAGAGGTCTTCTTCGACGGGGACGAATACGCGATCTGCTCACGACCGAAGCGACCGAAGGCGGCCGCCGTACACTGAGCGGGCGCCGCTGGGCGCGCCCCTCCTGCTGCTCAACCTGAAGACGTTCCCCACGATCCTCGGCGAGCGCAGCCTGCGGATCGCCGAAGCGCTCGAGCGGGCGGGGCGCTCGGCCGGGGTCGCCGTGGCGATCGCACCGCCGGCCCCCGAGCTCGCCCGCGTGGCGAGCGGGGTCCGGATCCCGGTGATCTCCCAGCACGTCGATCCGATCGAGCCCGGGAGCTCGACCGGGTTCGTCCCCGTCGCGGCGCTCGCTCCCGCCGGGGCACGGGGCAGCCTGGTGAACCACTCGGAGCACCCGCTCCGGCCGCCGGCGATCCGGACGGTCGTCCGCCAGCTCGCCGACGCACGCCTCGCGGCCGTGGTGTGCGCTCGGGACGCCGGCGTGGCCGGACGCCTCGCGCGACTGCGACCGCCGTACCTCGCGGTCGAGCCTCCGGAGCTGATCGGCGGGCGCCGCTCGGTCTCCACGGCCCGGCCGGAGGTCGTCGCCTCGACCGTCGCGACCGTGCGCGCCGCCGCCCCGGGAACGCGCGTGCTCTGCGGCGCCGGAGTGCACGACCGTCGAGATGTCCGTCGTGCGATCGAGCTGGGAAGTGCCGGCGTGCTCGTGGCGAGCGCCGTCGCCCGCGCGGCCCGGCCGCGCGCGGCGATCGAGGAACTCCTGGCGGGGTTCTAAGCGGGCCCGGGACTGCGGATCAGCCGCAGGCGATCAGGCCGCTCTCCGGCGCGGTCTCCATCGTCCCGTTGGTCGCCCACATCGCCGCGACGAACGCCTGTCCGTCACCGGACTCGGCGTTGAACGGGCACGTCGAGTAGAGGACGCCCCAGGTGTCGTTGAAGAGGACGAGGTCGTCGGTCGCCGGGTTCGGGTACTCGCTGAGCCAGGTCGACCCCCCCGCCACGTCCGCCGCCGCCGCAACCTCCGGCGAATCGAGAATGGTGGCACTAGTGATCCCGGTACCGAGATCGCTCGCGTCCGTCACGCAGCCGGACGGGAGCTCCGAGATCGGGTAGGCCTCCACCGCCCCGTCGGTCTCGCTCGCGATCGAGAGCAGGTAGTCGCCGCTCGCGTTCGTGGCGATCTCGACCCAGGCGGCGAGCTCCCCGGCCGAGGAGCCCGCCGGCGTCGCCGGCAGCAGATGGCTCCCCGACGCGGTCCAGAGCGTCGCGCAACTTCCGGTCCCGTACGGAGCGCTCGTGCCTCCGATGCTCTGGTGCAGCCCCCATCCCTCGACCAGCAGCGGCACCCACGGCCCGCCGGGGGCGCCCGTGTCCGCGGTCGCCACCGGACCGGTGAACTGACTGTAAGGGAACGGCGTCCCGTAGACCGTGGTCGTCGCCGTCGAGGGCGACGCCCCGCTCGGGCGGAGGGCGTAGCCCACCACCGCGCCGATGAGGATCACGGCGAGGATCAGGGCGACAACGATCCCGATGGTCCGCGACCGGCTCGGCGGCTCCGGCGGTGGCGGGCCGTACTGCGGGGCGGAGGCGCCCAGCCCCGGCGCCGGCGGCAGCGCCCAGCCCCCCGACGGTGGGCCGGCATAGGTCGGCGGCGGGGGCGGGTAGCTCGGCGGGGGGTAGCCGGAGGGAGCGGACGGCCAGGCCGTAGGAGGAGACGTTCCCAAAGGAGCGGCGGCGCCCGAGGCGGCCGGCCGATAGGCCACATAGCGCGGCGACGCCGGCGGCGGCGCCACCGCCCCCGCGAAAGGGAGGGCACCGGCGAGCGACGCGCCGCAGCCCCAGCACGTCGCCCGACGCGCCGGATTCGGTCGTTGACAGGCCGGGCAGATCACGCGCTCATCGCCGGTCGCCGCGCTCACGTCGCCGCTCTCCCGACCTCGATGCAGTCGCCGGGCGGTGCGCGCGACGCGTCCGCCGAGTGGCGCGACGGCGCGGCGGGACCCACGGGAGCCATGGGGGTCGGCGCGACAGGCCCCTAAGGCGCATAACGTTTCAACGGGCGGCTTCCCGTCGCCCGGCACCGGAGCTCGCGGGGAGGGATTGTCTTGAATGGCTGCTCCGTCTGGGTCCCGCACGCCGCCGGGGGCGGCCGCTAGGCGAATGCCCGCGCGTGCGTCGGTGGAAGCGAAGTCGGCCGCCCCGGCCCGTCGGCGCCGTGGGCGCGCCTCCGGAAGGGGTCGCGGCCGCCCTCGGGTCCGCCACTTAGCGACGCCGAGGGCCGAACCGCTGGATCGCGGGCCCCTGCAGCGGGCGCCGACGCGAACGAAGGAGCCGACCGCCCGGTCGGCGGACGCCGGGGCCGGCCCGCTCCACGTCGTCATGGTCGGCTGGGAGTTCCCGCCGAACCACACGGGCGGGCTGGGGGTCCACTCCTACGAGATCGTGCGGGAACTCACGCGGCTGGGTCACCGGGTGACGTTCCTCTCCCCGTTCTCCGGTCCGTTCACGGCGGTGGAGGGGACCACGTTCCGGCACCCGGGCGAGCATCGCCCCCATGCGCGGACCGTCTATCCGACGGCGTACTGGAGCGGCGCCTCGGCGGACAGCCCGTTCGCCGACTCGATCGACGGCTACAACGCCTGGGTCGCCCAGCTCGCCGACCTCGGGTCGGTCGACGTCGTCCACGTGCACGATTGGTTCGGCACGGTCGGCGCCCACGATCTCGCCTCACGCCTCGGCCGGCCGCTGGTGATGACCGTGCACTCGACGGAGTACGACCGCTCGCTCGGCCACCCGTGGGACCACATCCTCGGTCGCGAGCAGGCCGGCATCGACGCCGCGACGCTCGTCATCGCCGTCAGCCGGCACCTGCGGCAGCAATTGATCGATCGCTACCACGCCCGGCCGGAGCGGGTGCGCGTGATCTACAACGCGGTCCGCCCGAGCACCCGCCTCGAGCGGATCGATCCGAGCAAGCGGATCGTCCTGTACGTCGGTCGGCTCGCGGTGATGAAGGGCGTCGATACGTTCCTGCGGGCCGCGGCGCGCGCCGCGCCGGTCGTCCCGGACGCGCTCTTCGTCATCGCCGGGGAGGGGCCGGAGTACCCGAAGCTGGTCCAGCTCGCCGCCCACCTCGGCATCGGGGACCGGGCGATGTTCCTCGGGAAGGTGAGCGACGAGGAGCGCGAACTGCTCCTGGCCGGCAGCTCCGTCTTCGTCCTGCCGAGCGTCGTCGAGCCGTTCGGCATCGCCGCGCTGGAGGCGATGGCGGCCGGCGTCCCCACGATCCTCTCCCGGACCAGCGGCGTCGCGGAGATCAGCCGCAGCAC
>JASHTI010000142.1 GCA_030040625.1 Thermoplasmata archaeon | reverse complement strand
GCTCGTCCCGGGGCCCGACCGAGCGGACGAACCGGCCCAGCGCCGGGTCCCAGAGCTGGCTGATCGCCGCGGACCGGACCTCCGCGGCGGCCTGGCGCCATTGCTCCGGGTCCTTGCCGATCTCCCCGGCGATCCGGGCCGCGCGGTCGAGCGCGTGGGCCACCGCGGCGGTCGAATAGGCGTGGACCCCGAGCCGCTCCTCCCAGAGGTCGAAGCTCGCCTTCGGGAGCCCGGTCGCGGGGTCGCGAAAGCCGGCGAGGAAGTTCGCCGCCCCCTTCACGAGCGGCCACGCGCCGACCAGGATGTCCGGGTCACCGCCACGCTTGTAGTGGTGCCAGGCCGCCGCGACGACCGTCGCGGTCTGGTCGATCTGCAGGAACGGCGGCGGGTGCCAGGTGCTGCCGAGGGCCCCGTCCGGGAAGTGCCGGTGGAAGAAGGAGCCGTCCCGGCTCTGGCAGTCGCGGGCGAACTCGAGGAACCGGGCCGCCCCTTCGTAGAGGCCGGCCTCGTCCATCGCCTTGGCGACGTAGCCGCCGTCCCGCCACCAGCAGTAGTTGTACGTGTCCCCCGCGGCGACGAGCGAGCGGGTGTCCGGCGACGCGATGATCGCGCCGTTCGGACCGGCGAGATGGCGCAGGACGAGCACGCTGGCGCGGTAGACCTGGCGAGCTCGTTCGCTCAGCGCCCGCGGCGGGTCCGGTAGCCGCCGCTCGACCCACGACTCCCAGAAGCGCTCCGACTCCCGGACGAAGCGCGCGGTCCCTCCGGCCCGCACGTAGTCCCGGACCTCGTGGACCCCCGGCAGGCTGCGCGCCGCGGCAAGGAAGATCTTCAACTCGGCCTCGCCACCGGTCGGTTCGAGGTCCCATTCCATCACGCTGTCGGCGGCGCCGTGCGCGACCGACCGCCCCTCCAGGCGGCCGTCCTCGGCGTCCACGTAGCTCCCCTGCAGCCCCTTCAGGGTGTGCTCGCCGCAGGCCGCGTGCGTGAACGGCGGGTCGGAGAAGAACTCGAAGTAGTAGCCCCGCTTGTAGTGGACGAGCGACGGCGTCGCCGGGTCGACGTAGGCGGTGTCCTGGTACATCGACTCGGCGATCTGGAACGCGTGGTAGGCGAACAGACGGATCGGGCGCGCCGGGGCGGCGGCGACCCGGACGACCCGGACGATCAGGTCGTGGTTCGGGTGGACGTGATCGCGGGCCGTGACGGTCAGGCCCTCGCCGCTCCAGCGGGTCTCCGGCAACTGGCCGGCCCCGAACGGCTGCTGCTGCACCGAGAAGCCGTTGCCGCGGCGCAGCCAAGTGAAGTGGCCGGCGGAGACATCGAAGAGGCCGAGCCGCGCCTCCCGCAGCTGCTGGAATTGGCCGGGATACGGATAGAACAGCTCGTTCCAGTCCCCGTCCTCGTTGACCGTGAGAAGGAGCCGACCGTTGCCGGCGACTTGGGTGATCATCGCGGGCGCGGCTCGTGCCAAGGCGACGTCGAGCCCTGCGCGAGCATCGTTCTGGGTCCCGGGCACGGGGCCATAACAGTTCGGTTGGAACGGGCCCGGGCTCCGCTGGTAAGTCGGCCGATCACGCTCCGGCGGAGCGCTCCGGGGTCCGCACGGGGACGACCGACGGGGCCCGCGCCATCGCCTGGTCCTGGGTCACGAAGTAGTCCGCCCCGCGCCGATGCGCGGTCGCCACGATCATGGCGTCCGCGAGGCCGGGGTCGGCTCGGAGTTCTCCCGCCTCTTCGGCCACGTCGCGGCCGACGCGGCAGACCCGAAAGTTCGGGGAGGTGAGGAGATAGGCCAGCAGGGGCGCCAGACCCGCGGGACCACCCCCGTCGCGATGCCCGCGCCAAGCTCCGCCAAGGGGACGGTCGAGACAAGCGCGACGAGCTCGCCGCGCTCAACGCGCTGGAAAAGTCGCCGGCGAGTGCGCATCCGGGGCCTCGCGCGGGTTCCGGGCCGAGACGAGAACGTTAGTGTCAGCGAGCGCGGCCGGACCACTCCCGACGTAACCTCCGCTGCCGCGCGAGACCGGCCTCCCGGGTCGGTCCCATGGGGTCCAGGATCTCGAGGATGCTCCGCGCGTCCGCTCTTCGCAGCGTGGCTTCGTCACCGCCTCGAACGTCGAAGACGACCTGGTCGCCGGTCCGGAGCCTGAGGGCCGTCCGGATGTCCTTCGGGATCGTGACCTGGCCCTTCGTGCTGACGGTCCCGGTCTCCGTCGGCATGGGTCATCCACCTACCAGCTTGTACGGTGGAACGTACTATTTCTCCTGACTCATCGGCCCGGGCGGAGGGCGGTGCCGGGGTCCCGCTGACGTACGCGACCCGGGGGCCTCGGCGACGGTCCCCGACCCGCCCGGGCGTCAGAATCGGAGTCGAACACCGAACGGCAGGGAAAGGAGGGAGCCGCTGGCGCGGGCGACGGGCGCCCCTCGGGAAGCGACGGACCGTGCTAGCGGAGGACCGGCACCCCGAGCCGCTCGAGGGCCCGGCGCCGGAGGTCGGTGAGGGCGTTCATGTAGTTCGCGTAGGCGTCGTAGGGACTCTCGTAGCTCGAGAAGTACTGATGGACGCTCTGGTCGGCGCCGTGGCCGCTCACGTACATGTAGTAGAAGTGGTCGCTCGTCAGCAGCTTCCGCCAGTCGGTGAGGATCGCCGGATCGCCGGCCTGGCGGGCGACGACGCCGACCTTCTTCGCCGCCTCGAACGCGGAGCGCTGCAGGTCGTTGCCGAGCCACGCCCCGAGGTCGCGGTTCTGATCGGCCCAGCTCATCGTGTACGGGACGCTCAGCGGGGCGACCGGCTTACCCTCCGCCGCCTCGTCGACGGTCGCCCAGCCGAGATACGGATGGCGCGCGACCTCGCCCGGCAGGGCGGATAGGAACTCCAGGATCCCGGTGGACGCCGGGTGGTGCTCGCCGAACGTCTCGAAGTCCATGAAGAGGCCGAGGAGCTCGCCGGGGGTCGAGGCGAGCCAGCGGGCGTACTTGTCCGCCGTGAGCGGGTACTCGCTCCACCCGCGGGCCGAGAAGCGGAAGCCGACGTCGTCGCTCAGCGGGTAGTGGCGGAGCAATAGGTTGACCGTCGGCGCGAGCGCCGAGCAGTAGAGCTGTGTCGCCGGCTGCCCGCGCAGCACGCCTTCCCACCCCTCCGCCAGCATCGCCCGGAACCGCTCGCCTTCCGCGAAGCGGGCGAGGTCATCGGAGAAGGCGAGCTCCGTCATGCGCAGGACCTTCGCCTCGACGCCGAACTCCTCGCGGAGGAGCGTGCGGTGGAGCGCGACCTCCTCGGCGAGCTCGGGCGGCGGGACGAGGAAGGCGAGGGAGTGGAAGTACGTCTCGGCGAGTAATGCGACCCGGCCGGTCCGGACCAGGGCGCGCAGCCGGTCGAGCACGTCCGGCGCCGCGAGTCGGGCCTGTTCGACGAACGTCCCCGTCACGGAGAGGCTGAGCCGGAACTCCGGATGCCGCTCGAGGAGGTGCCGCAGCCGGTCGAGGGCCGGCCGGTAGCAGCGGTCGGCGATCCCCCGGAAGATCGCGAGGTTGCGCTCGACGTCGAAGTACGGGCGACCCGAGCCGAGGTCGAGGAAGCGGAACCGGGCGAGGCGCCACGGTTGGTGCAGATGGAGGTAGAGGACGATCTTCACGGCGAGCTCCCCGCCCCGAGGCGGATCGCCTCGCGGTAGACCCCGACCGTCTCGCGCGCACGTTCCGGCCAGCCCTCCCGGAGCGCCTCCCAGCGGCCTTCGTCACCCATCGCGCGGTTCAGCGTCGGGTACTCCAGCAGCTCGACGATGCGGCTCGCGAACTCATCGACGTCCCAGAAGTCGACGCGGAAGGTGCTGCGGCTGATCTCCGCGACGCCGCTGGTCCGGGAGAGGATCGTGGGGACGCCGGCCGCCATCGCCTCCAGCGCGGCGATGCCGAACGGCTCGACGACGCTCGGCAGGACGAAGACGGAGCTGCCGGCCAGGAGCAGTTCGCGCTCCTCGTCGCTCACCTTCCCGAGGAACATCGCCCGGTCCCCGATGCCGAG
>JASHTI010000018.1 GCA_030040625.1 Thermoplasmata archaeon | reverse complement strand
GGCTCCTGGGTCGTCGCCTACTACTGGGCGATCCGGAACCCGTTCGATCTGGTCGGGAAGATCCGCACGGACCTCAACGATCCGCTCGTCTTCCACGAGTTCGAGTGGCTCTACGAACGGGTCCTGTCGATCGACGTGCACCAGTCCGGGAGCCCGCCGGCCGCCTCGGAGACCGAGGCCTCCGCCTCGCGGGTCCTGCAGCTGGAGAGCCAGCTCGGGTCGGTCTAACCTCGCTCGTGGCTCGCGAGGGCCGGGGGCCCCGGGCTCTCGTGCGGGGGCCGCCCCCGCCGCGCGAACAGGCGCCGGCTCACCCCGAAGATCATGACGATCCACGTCAGCTCGGCGGCGAGGGGGGAGACGAACGCCACGCCGATCGAGATGCCGAAGGTGCCGACGACCATCAGCTGGCTGCGCTCCGTCGACCGGATCCACCGCTCCGACAGGTGGGGCCGGACGAGCCGGTGACCCCGGGTCGCGTGCCGCCAGATCGCGAGCAGGTCGACCCCGCCCGCGAGCATCGCCGCGCCGTACAGCGCGACCGCCTCCCGGTCGGAGAGCGAGCCCCGGCTGAACCAATCCGGCGAGTAGGCGAACAGCAGCGACACCAGGAACGGCGTGATCGAGATCAGGAGCAGGAAGAACGAGTTGAGCCGGACCAGCATCGGGTCGTAGCGCACGATCGAGGAGAACAGCCGGTGGTGGGCGCCCCACCAGGAGGCGATGATGAAGAAGGAGAGGATGTAGCCGATGAACGCCGATCGGAGCGAGCCGAGGTAGCCGGCGAGGCTCGGGGGCGCCCCGCCGCGCAGGGTCGCCGGCAGCAGAAGCGTGACGGCGAGGAACGTGAGGGCGAAGGCGAAGACCCCGTCGCTCAGCGAGAGCAGCCGGGTCAGGTCGCTGCCCGAGCCGTCGACCCCTTCGAGGACCGCCTCGCTACCGGTCTCCGCGGATGGGTGGCGTTCCTCGTCGCCCGCGATGGCGCTCCCCCCTCCGCGGCACGCCCCTCGGCTCTTCAGCTTGGCCGCGGCCGTACGGCGGCCCGCGGACGACCCCCGGAGAGTTCGCGGGCGCTAGGTCAGGACGTTGACCACGGCCCGCGGACTCGTGAAGCCCGACGTGCGGTGGGAGCCGTCGCAATTCGGCTTGCTCTTGGAGTGGCCGCAGCGGCAGAGGGCCGCGACCGCCTTTCCGTCGACCATCACCAGGTTCGGGCCATTCTCGTTCGCTACGATCTCGACCTTCGGCATGGTGATCATGAAGGGGTCCGCGGTCGGATAACGGCGGAGTTACGCCTCCGCTACTGCGTGACGTCCCCGACCGCGATCTGCGGCAGCGTCCGCTGGCGCGGGTCCCGCTCGGTGCGCGTGATCCCGCCGAGCGCCCGGGCGATCAGCCAGATCGACACGTAGGAGAGGGCGAAGACCGCCGCGATCACCGCGACGGCGCCGAGGGCCTCGAGCGCCAGCTGATGCACGGCATGGAAGCCGCCGCCGAACAGCAGCCCGTTCGGCAGGTTCGGGTAGCCCGAGCCGACCGCGAAGGCGCTCTGCGTGAAGACGCCGATCATCATCAGTCCGAAGAGGCCGCCCACGAAGTGGCCGGGGAGCAGGCCGATCGGGTCGCTGAACCACTTCGCGCGGGCGCAGAGCCGCTCCGCGCCGAGGAAGATCGGCCCGCAGAGCACGCCGAGGATCGCCGCGCTCAGCGGGCTGACGAACCCCGCGAGCGGTGTGATCACGATGAGCCCCATCAGGATCCCGTTCGCCGAGTACAGATAGCCGGGGTCCGCCCGGGTCTGGAGGTAGCGGCAGGCCATGAGCGACAGGAACGAGAGGCCGGCGGCCAGGAACGTCGTCAGCACCACGACGGTCGTCTCGGCGTTGAACGCGAGCACGCTGCCGGGGTTGAAGCCGAACCAGCCGACCCAGAGCAGCAGCGCGGAGAGCGTGAGCCAGGTGGAGTCGACCCGGGTCGGTATCGCCGGGCTCTGCCGCAGACCCCGGGCCCGCTCCTCCCGCCAGATCTGGACGAGGATCGCGAGCCCCGCGGCGCCGGCCGCGGCGTGGACCACCAGACCCCCCGCGAAGTCGACCATCCCGAGGCGGGCGAGCCAGCCCGAGGGGTTCCAGATCCAGGCGGCCGGCAGCGCCCAGATGAGGAGGAAGTAGGGGATCGCGAACAGCGAGACGGCCCGCAGCTTCACCTTCTTGACGGTCACCACGCCGACCAGGGCGAACGTCACCGCGGCGAAGGCGGTCTCGAAGAGGAAGTAGGTCCCCGTGCTCAGCGCCAGCGGGTTCGCCGCGGTGCCGAGATAGTAGCCGAAGGCGTTCGCCGGGTTCGTCGACCACCAGACTCCGGTGAGCAGGCCGGGCGCGGCCGCGCTCGAGCCGCCGAGGAACGGCGCCAGGAACCGCGGGTCGCCGATCAATCCCCCGCCGATCGTCGGAGCGAAGGCGAGGTCGAACCCCCAGAACGCCATCAGCGCCAGGGCCGCGCACGTCATGATCGACGTTTTCAGCAGGCTCCGCCAGCGATCCTCGCCGAGCTCCCCGACCTCGAGGAAGCCGACGGCGATCGTCATCGTGAAGACGAGCAGCGCGGCGATCAGCACCCAGAGATTGTTCACCGAGTTGGGGTCCATGCCGCCGACCTACCCGGCGGCGCTCGCCGCCGGGGGTCGGTCGGTCGGCCTACTACTTAGCTGCCGGGGCCGCAGCGGCGCCCCGGTGACGAGGCTCGCCGGTGGCGACCGGCCACCACAGGTCGGCCGTGAGCAGCTGGTCCAGGCGATCGAGCGCCCACACCTCCTCCCGCGTCGGGGGAGGAGGGACCGTGTCGGGGTGCAGCCCGGGCGGATAGCGGTCCCAGAGCCCGCGGTAGAGCGCCGCCCCGCAGCCCGCCGCGAGGGCCCCGACGACGTCCAGCTCCCACCGGTCCCCGACGTGAAGGATCGCGGAGCCGTCGACCCCCAGCCGACGCGCCGCCGCGTGGAAGATCCGGGGATCCGGTTTCGCGCAGCCGATCTCGCACGAAGTGACGATCGGACCGAGCCCTTCGAGGCCCTGGCCGCGTAGGAACTCTTCCCAGGTCGATCCCCGGCGCGCGGTGTTCGTGATCAGGGCGACCGGCACCCCCCGTTCCCGGAACGCCCGGAGGATCGCCGGCAGCTCGGGATTGATCACCGGCGGGTGCTCGGCGAGGCCCGCTCCCGAGTAGCGTCGGGCCGCCTCCGCTGCGGAGACCGTCAGCCCGGCCCCCAGCCACTCGGCCAGCTCCCGGACGAGCGCCCCGGGATCGATCCCTCCGATCCTGTCGGGTCCCGGTGGATGCCGCTCGGCGACCGCCCGAAGGCCGGCTTCGATACGCACGGGCGGGATCGACGTTCCCCCGGGCCCTACGAGGAGATCGGCCAGGACGCGGCGCCGCTCCGCCTCCCAGCCCGCCTCCTGGCCCGGCGCGTAGAAGATGCTCGTGAACCACAGGTCGAGCGAGAGGGCGGAGAACCGCCGGTCCGGGGCCATCTGCCGTAGGAGGCCCCGGGGGATACATGAGACGTCGCCGCCGGTCGCCCTCGGCCCGACGCGCCGGGCGGTGCGGAGCGCCGTCTATCGAGCGGTGGCCCGCCTCGCCCGACCTCAAATGCCGGCGCCCCATCGGAACGTTAGGTGGTACCGGCGTGACCTCCCGCGATCGAGGGACGTCCCAGCGTCCGCTGATGTTCTACCGCCTCGCCGGGGAGTACGACGCCCTGACCTCGGCGAAGGCGACGGCGCGGGAGGTCGCCCTGCTCGAGCGCCTCGCCCGGGACCTGGTCCGTTCGGGCGGCCGCTCCTGGCTCGACGTCGCCTGCGGCACCGGGCGCCATCTCGAGCTCCTGGCCCGTCGCCGTCCGGTCGTAGGCGTCGACCTGAGCCCGGCGATGCTGCGCCTCGCCCGACGCCGACTGCCCTCGACGCGCCTGGTCCGGGGCGACATGCGGACCTTCGACCTGCAGGAGCAGTTCGACGTCGTGAGCTGCCTTTTCAGCGCCATCGCGCACCTCCGATCGGAGGCGGACGTCGGGAGGACGTTCCGGAACTTCGCGCGCCACCTCAAGCCCGGCGGGCTCTGCGTCGTCGAGCCGTGGATCGACCCGACGCTGTTCCGTCCCGGCTTCGTCCAGCTGGTGGACCACGCCGAGCCGGGACACGCGGTGGCCCGAATGGCGGTGAGCCGACGCCGGGGCGGTCGTTCGGTCGTCCACTACGAGTACCTGGTCGGCGACCGCCGCCGCGGGGTCGCGCACTATGCCGAGGACGACGAGGGTCTGCTCGTACCGCGTCACCGGCTCCTCGCACGGATGGCCGCCGCAGGGCTGCAGGCCCGGTTCCGTCAGGACGGGCTAACTCCGGGCCGGGGTCTACTCCTCGGCCGGAAGCCGCTCGCGCGGAGCTAGCGTCGGGCACGGCCGGCGCTCCGGGACGCCTCGGTACGATCGAAGGGAGTGGACACGGGGGGATTTGAACCCCCGACCTCTGCTTTGCGAAAGCAGCGATCTTCCGCTGATCTACGTGCCCGCGGCGCCGGCGAGGAACGACCCGCCTTAAGTGTTTAGTCGGCGGGATCGGCCGGAAGCCCGGCGCGGCGCGCTCACGCCTACGCGACCGCGCTCACGGTGCCGGGGCCGCCCGGACTCTCGCTCGGTCCTGTGCGTCCGGTCGGCCGCTCGACCGGCGCCGCGGCGCCCGTCCCTCCGGCCGGGGGGGCGCCCTTGCCGCCGCCCGTCCGGGCCGCGACGCTCCGGCGCGCCGGGCAGATCGTGTGCGCGTCGGCGTCGTACCGGAAGAGGTCGGCGTAGCGACCCCAGTTCACGATGTTCTGCTCGCCGCCGTCGGCCTTGGCGGTCGTGAAGGAGATGATGTGGCCGAACTCCTCGTCGTCCAGCGTGCCGCTCGGGCTCGCCTCCAGCGCGCGCAGGATCGTCCGGAAGAGCGGGGTCTTCTTCAGCTGCTCGCGGACGATCGTCTTGCGCTCGCGGATCGAGGCGTCGACGAGCTTCTTTCCGAGCTCGGTGAACGTCGCCCGACCCTCGGTGACCTTCAGCAGCTGCAGGTGCTGGGCGTACTCCAGCGACGGGAAGATCTCGTCGATCTCCAGGTCGAGGTCGTCGGCGAGCAGCGCCACGTCCTCGGAGCCCTTGTGGTCGTTGAGGAGCACGAGCAGCCCGAGCATCTCGGTCGGGCTGCATTTGGGATAGGTCGTCGCCACGGGGACCCTGTTCCGCGCCGTCCCTAGTGGGGGACGGAGATTAAGGTTGTCCGCCCGCGGTCGGGCCGGCGACGCCCACGGGCGACCCCCCGGCGGTGATGAGCGAGTAGACCCGGTCGGTCAGCTCGTAGAAGGCGGCGGACTTCCGGTCCCGGGGACGCGGCAGGTCGACCGGCACCTCCGCCAGGACGTGGCCCGGGCGACGCGACAGGACGACGACCCGGTCCGCCAGCTGGATCGCCTCCTCGATGTTGTGTGTGACGAGGACGACGGCCTCCGGGGGGAGCTGGGGGTCGCGCCACAGCTGCAGGACCTCCTCGCGGAGCCCCTCCGCAGTCAGGGCGTCGAGGGCGCTGAACGGTTCGTCCATCAGGAGGACCGTCGGCTCGACGGCGAGCGCGCGGGCGAGGCCGACCCGCTGGCGCATCCCGCCGGAGACCTCGCGCGGGTACGCCTCCTCGAAGCTGTCCAGGCCGGTGACGCTGATGTACCGCTCGACCTGCGCGGCGATCCGTGCCTCGTCCCAGCCGAGCGCCTCCAGACCGAAGGCGACGTTCTCGCTGATCGTCAGCCACGGGAACAGCGCGAAGTTCTGGAAGACCATTGCCATCCCGCGGACGACGCCGTCGACCGGCTGGTCCCGGAAGAA
>JASHTI010000141.1 GCA_030040625.1 Thermoplasmata archaeon | reverse complement strand
CGAACGACGGTACCTGGCCGACCAAGCTCGGGGCTGAGGGCCAGAGCTCGTCCCAGCACTCCTCGTTGGCTCGGAGGTAGGCCTCCTCGGGGATCTGGGTCCCCGCCCGCTCGGCCGCAGCCCGGAAGAAAGGGCGGAGGTCGGCTCGGGACCGGCAGAGGGTGCCGCCAAAGTCGAGGAAGACCGATCGCGGGACCCTCTCCGCTCTTCGGGAGGGCCGGTCCTCTCTCGGGCGGGCTAGTCCCATATCAGCCGCAGCCCCGGCACCTTGGCGAGGTCGCGGTCGTTCGACACCAACGGAACGCCCCGGGCCAGGGCATCGGATGCGATCAGGCGGTCGTGGAGCTCCGGAACGTCGAGGTCGAGGAAGACCGACCATCCCGCCGAAGGCAGCGCGGAGAGCTGGATGTACCCGGCCGCGCGGACCTGGTCGATCACCTCCTCGACGGCCGCTCGAGGATGCTTAAGGCCCAACCGACCGCGGAGCGCGAGGTAGGCGAACTCGCCGAGCGCAATCTCGGGAAGGTACAGGGTTCCTCGCCCGTTCTCGGCGGTTCGAAAGGTCGATTCGGCGGCCTTCGGAAGCGAGTCGTCGAGATGGCGCACCAGCGCCACGGTGTCGATGACCGCGTCCGTCAGAGCCGCCACTCCCGCCGCATGGCCCGGACCGATGCCTCCAGTCCCTCCGTATCGATCCGCCCCCGAAGCAGGCCCCGCAGGCTCTTCCGGCCGTGGCGGATCAGGACCCCGTCGCGCGTCTCCAGAACGAGCACGGTTTCGCCTTCCCGCAAGTTGTGCTTCTCTCGGAGGGATTTCGGGAGTGTGATCTGCCCCTTGGAACTGACCGTCGCGCTCGTCGCCACGGTCGAAGTAGCGCTCTATACATAAATATGCTTTACTAAAAGTAAAGCGCTACGTCGCCCGTAGGACTCCGAGGATGGCACGGTGACCGCGAGCCGCGGTCGGAGGGCCTCTGGCGGCGACGCTCGAAGGCAGGGCGCCGGCGCCCTCCGAGGATATGCCTGGGCCGCGGGCCCCGTAAGGGCGGCCCGGGTCCGCATTCCGGCGGGCCCGTAGCACCTTCCTAACAGGACCCACACCGGCGGCCGTCCCCGACCTGAGGGGGGCCTCGGGGGATCCTTTGGGAATCGAAGGTCAGTCCTCCTTGGCTTGAGGCGGTTGGGGGTGGCCCGTGGCCCCGGCGGGATGGGAGCCGCCGTCCTCGAAGGCGAGGGCCGGGAGGTGCTCCGGATCCGGTCCGACGAGTCCGTCCACTGTGACTTGACCTCGCCCCCCCTACAGGGGGACAAGGGAGTACGGAATCCCGCCCGTGCCCCGGGGAGGAGACGCGTCCTGCCCTCACGAGTGAGAAGTCCGTCCACCGCGTGTCGGGCGACCCGGACAGGGTCGACCAGGACAGCGGACCGCCGGGCCGCGGCAATCCTGAAGGCCCACAACGCCCTGACCGACCTCTGGAGTCCGAGCCGGGGCGAGGGGAGCGGTGTCCGAGCGGCGGTCCGAGGCGGATCCGACGAGGGCACGCGCTCCCCAGGGTCGGTCGGACTCCGAACGGACCGACAACGACCGGGTGGATCCGGCCCCTGCGCGAGCCCGCCCCGTCGAGCTCCACCGACCCGAGGTCCGCCGTCCACCGCGAAGGCGGGTAGGGTCGGCGGGAGCGCGCCCACCGGCTCCCAGCGCCCGTGACCGGCGTGCAGATCGACCCACCGGGCGACGCGGGATCCGTGGAACGCGGCGCGTACGTCCCCGGTCCGCTCCATGAGCGGCGCGCCCCCTAGTGTCGCACGCGGGGCCGAGAGCCCGAGCGAGGGCAGGGCGGCCGATGCTTCCCGGAGGGACCCTCCGATCCCGACCGAGCTCGACCAGGTCGTGGGTCGGGCGCTCGAGTTCCAAGGGTTCCTGCTGCGCCGGGCGTGGGGGATCTACTACCTGGCCTGGGCGGTCGCCTTCGTCGTATTCTTCGTGGTGCCCGGAGCTCTCGCCTCCGAGCTCTCCTCCGCGACGCTCCCGGAAGCGGTGCTCTACGACGCGCTCCAGGGCGCCTCCGTCCTCCTCGTAGTCTGGGTGACCTGGTGGGCCGTCGGCCAGTCCGTTCGGGCCGGCCGCCTGCGCGACACGCTGGAGGGACGGCCCCTTTCCCGGCGGTGGTTCGCCGAGATCCTCGGCGTGGCGCTCGCGATCACCGCCGTCGTGGTCATCGTCGGACTCGTGAACGTCTTCGCCGGTTACCTCGTGCTCGACGCCTGCGTCGGCGCGGCGGTCCTCTGGCTCCTGTTCGAAGCCCGGCCCTGGTTCCGTCCCGTCCCGCCCGAGGCCACGCTGGCGATCGTCGCGTTCGCCGCGAGCGTCGGGGCCTCCGCGGCGGCCCTGGTCGTCACGCGCGATCCGCTCCTGTTCTCGGTTGGGTGGCTCGTCGCAACCGCCTCCTGGGCGTTCGCCGGAGGCTACGCGCTCTACCACGCGCCGGAGGAGATGACCGGTGGTGCCGGCGGGTGACCCCGAGGGAGCGGGTCTCCGATCGCTCGGGGACGTCCTCCTGCAGGAACCGCTGCGGAACTCGATCCGCGTGCTGATCCTCATCTCGCTCGGGATCAACCGGACCCTCGCCTTCTCCGACCTCCTCGAGCTGACGGGAGCCTCCAAAGGCAGTCTGGGTCACCACCTCGAACAGCTCGAGTCCGCGCACCTCATCCGGAGCCGGATGGTGTTCACGCTGGGGGGACCTCGGGTCCGGGTCGAGATCACCCCCCAGGGGCGAGCGAAGTACGACGAGCTCTCCCGCGAGCTCGCCCGGCTCATCTCGGCGCGTCGGCCGCACGCGGAGCGGGAAGGTCCAGCCGCTGGACTTTCGGGGGGGTAGAAGCTCCCGGGCGGCCTGCCCGGTTCGTGCTCGACGTCCGGGGCCTGAAGGTGACGTTCGCGGGCGCCACGACCCCGGCCCTGCGGGGGATCGACCTCCGGCTGGACCAAGCGAAGATGGTGGTGGTCGGGGCGAACGGCAGCGGCAAGACGACGCTGATCCGGGCGGTGCTCGGTCTGGTCCCCCCGACCGCCGGCTCGATCGCGGTCGACGGAAAGGACGTGCGCACGATCCGCGGGGCAGCGGGGCTCTCGACGAACCTCGCGGAGATCTACCGGCTGATGTCGCTCCCGGTCCGCGACCTCGTACGCCTGTTCGCCTTGCTCAAGGGAGGCGAGCCCGCCGAGATGGAAGGTCACCTCCGGGCGTTCGAGCTCGACCCGGTGCTCGGGAAGCGACTGTACGAACTCTCCACCGGCCAGCAGAAGCTCGTCGGCGACCTGTTCGCGGTCTGCTTCGGCCCCCGCTTGGTCCTGCTGGACGAGCCGTTCGACAACGTCGATTTCGCGCGACGCCGTCGGCTCGTCGGCCTCCTCCGAGCGTTGCCGGCGGACATCCTGCTGAACACCCACGAGCTCGAGCTGCTCGGATCGTTCGCCGACTGGCAGCTGGGCCTGATGTTCGAGGGGCAGCTCCTCGGCCCGTTCTCGGTCGCGGAGCTCGACCGGCTCTACCTGACCCGCGGGGACGTGCCGGAGGCGCTCGCGGTGCTCCGAACGTCGGTCGGGCCGTTCTCGGTGACGCGGGATGCCGGGGATCGGCCGGTGAAGAGCGCGACGAGCCTCACCGCGCTCGTGGAGTCGCTCGCATGAATCTGACGCGATGGTACGCGAAGGCGATGCTCACCAACGGCTCGCTCTGGTTCTGGGCCGTCGCGTTCATGGCGATGTGGCTCGGGATCGGGGCGTTCCTCGAGTCCCAGGGGGTGGGCACGACGCGATCGGCGATCGTCGCGTACACGACCTCGTGGTACGCGGTGATCGTGCTGATCGCGCTCAGCCTCCTAGCGGCGGTGATCTCGGGGTCGTACGCCTACGGCTCCTCGGCGCTCGCCTACGCGTTCCGGTACAGTCGGCTCACGCCGGCCGGCTACCTCGCCTCGCTCGTCGGAGGCTCCGCGCTGGTGGGTCTGGTCCTCAACGTCGTGCTCCTCGGAGCGACCGCCGGGATGTTCGGCCTGAGGTTCTCGACGACCCTGCTGCCGGCCGACCCGATCGCGCTCGTGGGGGTATCGCTCTTGGGCGGGGTCTTCTTCATGGCACTCTCGTCGACGCTCGCCCTCCTCGCGATCAACCATCTCGGCCTGCGGAGCGGCGACTTCGTCGGCTACGTCCCGCTCGTTCTAGCGTTCGTCCTCGGCAACGGCCAGGTGTACGTCGCCTTCCCCCGGTGGTTCGTCTACGGGTCGCCGTTCAACGACCTCACCTCGCTCCTCTACCAGGGGTTCTCGGGGAACTCGGCGACCGTGGAGCTCGGGACGGCGGCCGTGTCCCTCGGCTGGGTGCCGCTCCTCCTCGGCATGCTCGTCTGGACGGCGGCCCTCGTCGGATGCACCCTGGTGCTCCTGAGGCGGATTCGCTCGCGCAACCTCGAGGAACGGCGGCAGATCTGAGACGGGCGGTGCGACGATCACGCTCGCGGAGCGCCGGGCTTCCACGACTTCACGGCGCGCGGGCGGGGAGGTGGCGCACGGCGCGATCGAGCTTCTCGAGGCAGTTGGTCCAGCCCGGAACGAGCCGTTCGTGGACGTGCGGCGCGCCCCGGCGGAGCTCCCCCAGCCGCTCGTGGACCACGGTCACCTGCGTCTGCCGGTCGCCCCAGGACCGGAGACGGACGCGCACCAGGGTGTCGAAGTACTCGCCCTTCTCCGGCTCGGTTCCCACGAACGCCCAGTGGTAGACGAGCTCGTGCGGAGGATCGATCGTCACGAAGCGCCCCTCGAACTTGCCGGTGCTCACCCCGTTCCGCGAGTGCCAGACGTCGATGCGTCCACCGACCCGGGGCTCCACGGTGACGCGGTCGAGATCCAGATCGTCCGGGGTCACCCACTGACGCATCAACTCCGGTTCGAGGAAGGCGCGAAACACCCGCTCGGGCGGGGCATGGAGGATCCGCTCGATGCGGACCGCGACCGCCGGGTCCTCCGCTCGGCGCGTCACTTCCTCGCTGCCCGGGGCCGGTGCTCACGCTGGAGGGCCGCGTCCATCCGGCTGAGCCCCTCCCGCCAGTAGCCGTCGTAGTACGAAAGCCACTCGGAGGCCTCGCGCAGCGCTCCGAGGCGGATCGAGTACAGGTGCTGACGGCCCGCGGCCCGCAGGCGAACGACGCCCGAGTCCCGGAGGATCCGCAGCTGCTTGGAGACGGACGGCTGGGACATGCGGGTCCGGCCGACCAGATCGCCGACCGACCGCTCCCCGCTCCGCAGGGCCTCGAGCAGCCGCCGACGCGACGGCTCCGCCAGTACTCGAAAGACGTCCGTCATCGCGATAGAATGCCCAAACGGATATATGTCCGTTTGCGCATTCGAGCGCGGTCTAAGGCTCCGCGAGGCGCCAAGGGATCGGGGGAAGCGAAGATGCGAAAGATCACGGCGAATGTCTACATGACGCTGGACGGCCGCGGCGAGTTCCCGAAGTATCCGGGGTCGGACCGGCCCTCCCCGAAGGTCAGCGCCCTCTTCCGGCACATGTGGTACGACCGGTTCGACGACGTGACGACGGTGATCATGGGCCGTCGCTCGTTCCTCGGCCATCAGCGAACCTGGAGCGAGAAGGCCCGCAAGCCGGGGGAGGAGCGGTGGCTCCTCGAGTACCGGCGCTACCTCGACCGGGTGGAGAAGATCTGCCTGTCGCACCGGCTCAAGTCCACCGACTGGGAGAACTCCCGGATACTGAGCGGGGACCTGGCGCGGATCCTGGCGAAGCTGAGGCGGGAGAAGGGCGGGAACATCATGCTGGAGGGAGGGCCGGCGGTGGTCCGGGAATGCCTTCGGCGCAACCTCGCCGACGATTACTGGTTCTTCGTCATGCCGGTCGTCTACGGTCGGGGCCCCCGCTATTGGGGGCCGATGGGTGCGCAGTGCACGCTCAAGCTGATCGAGACCAAGCCCGGCGAGGACCGCGAGATCCTGCTCCACTACGAGGCGGTTCGGTAAGCTCGAGGCGGACGTCGGTCGTCGGCGACACCGCTCCGCGGGTCGCGCCGATAGGCTTGCAGGGACCCAGGCGCCGTTCCCCCTGTCGCGATCGTCTCGGATGGGAACGAGGTCGGAGGGCCGGCGAACCTAGCTCGAGTCGGCGGGAGCGGCGGACTCCGCCGGCGACGGGGGCGGGGTCCGACCGAACCCGACCTCCTCGATGCGCTTCCAGCGGTAGACCGCGATCGAGACCGCCCAGCTGCCTAGGAAGAGCAGGATGATGATGATCCCGCACCAGCCCCAGATCTCGATGCCGTCCGGTCCGTTGGAGTTGTTCAGCCAGTTCATGGTGTTCCAGAACCCGAACGGGCCGCCGGAGAGGCTCAGCTCGGAGGCGAGGACGCCCAGGAGCTCGATCGTGCCGATGACGACGGCGACGAGGACCGAGATGACGGTCATCGTGAGATTGTAGTAGACCTTGCGGATCGGGCGCATGAACGCCCAGCCGTAGGCGAACCGCATCCCGAAGCCGTCGGTGGTGTCGGTCAG
>JASHTI010000140.1 GCA_030040625.1 Thermoplasmata archaeon | reverse complement strand
AAGGAGAGGTTCTGGAGGGCGGAGAGCCACTCGGACATCACGACCAGCCGGGCCCTCCGCTCCATCCCGGCGATCGGGGCGCTCGGCCAGATGATCGGGCACCAGAGCGAGCGGATCTCCGCGAACGGCACCGTCCGCCGGCCGCACCGCAGGCTCCCCGTGACGGTCCCGCGACGGCCCAGCTCGAGCGAGAGCCCCATCCGGTCCGCCCGGTTCATGTCGAAGAAGGCGTGATCGACCCCTCGCGCGTCCAGGCGCTCGGCGATCCGCTCCATGTGGGGATCGAGCGGCCCCGTCAGAAAGACGATCGTCAACGGCCCTGCTCCTCCGCCGGAGCCCGGCGGTCCGACGCCGCGATCGACCCTCGAGCGGTCGGTGCCTTGCTCAACCAGTGTTCCCCCCGATCGCGGCGACCCTGCGCGGAGGCTCCGGTACGAGGGAATAGGGGAAAGGGTTGGCGCGTCCGCCCGAGCGCGGCCTAGTTACAGTAGGTGCCGTCGCCCGCCGTGTCGAAGTAGTCGTCGCACGAAGAGATGCGGAAGCTCCCCTTCGCACCCGTCGGCTTCGCCCACATCATCACGAGCGGCTGGCGGTCGGACTCCATCTCTCGGTTGGCTCTCTTCGCGGCCATCGTGCGACACCATACCACGCCGGGATATGAAGGCTGGGGGACCCCTCGGCAGCGTGCGGGAACCTGCAGCGAAGTAACCAGCTATCCAGATATGCGGCGACGTTCCGGGGCCTGTGAGACGACGTGCCGCCCTCCGCCCGGGGCCGGGCGCCGCCGGCCTCGCGGGCCCCGGTCCCGGCTAATCGGCCGGCCCAGCCGCCATCGGGCCCGGCGATCGAACTCTGGGCCGGCACCTGGACGGGGTGCCGAACGGGCCGCGGCGGGCCCGTCGCCGTGCAGGGCAGCGCCCGCGGAGCCCGCGGGCCCAGGAAAGGGGGAGTGCTCCCGGCGGGAGTTTCCCGGGGCGGCCCGGCCGCCCCGCTTTGAACCCGCGTCAGGGGCTCGAGAGGCCCCTATCCTTGACCACTAGACTACGGGAGCGCCGCCCCCCGTACCGGGCCCCATGCTTGAGCGTTTCGTCGTTCCAGCCGGCCGGCCCGCGCCGGACCGGGCGCCCGGGAGACGCCGGGCCAACGCCTATCTGCCCGGTCGACGTTCGAAGGCCGTGAACCCGCCGGTCAAGGCCCGCAGCGGCCACATCCTACTCGAACCCCGCCGATCGTACCGCGACCTGATCCGCGTCTACCCCGAGATCCACCGGCGTCTGGTCGAGATGAACCGGCCGTTCGTCCGCGAGGCGGACCCGCTGCTGCCCGAGGTCCTGCTCGACGAGAACCTGCGGGACCTCAAGGGGGACCGCAAGCCGGTCGGCTACAACCGCCCCGATCCGTTCGGCCTCCGCCTGATCTTCCCCCTCGCCGACGAGCGGCGCGTCGAGATGTACTTCACCAAGCCGTCCCGCTGCCAGGAGGTCGTCCAGATCACCGAGCACGTCTCGCTCCTGCTCCGCCGACGCGGGATCAAGCACACCGTCGAGTACGACCGGCTCCCGCTCGGACCGCCCCGGCTGCCGCCGGCCGGGCCCGGCATGCCGGGGGGCTTCGGCCGCCTGCCGGGCTAGCGAGGCTCAGCCCGGCCGACCGCCCTCGCCACCCTGACCGGGCGGCCGACGGAACGGCCAGACCGTCCCCGAGGCCGGCACCCCGGGCTCGCTGGCCGCCAACCCCTGCTGCTGGAGCAGTCGCAGCGCCTCCCGGGCCTTCTCGAGCGCCGCGGCGTAGTCGCTCTGGCGGAGCTGCAGCGACTCGGTGAGCAGCCGGCGTGCCTCCGTCGTGTCGGTGCCGCGCTCGGCGCCGCGCGCCAGGGCGGCGTCGAGCAGGTAGTGCAGGTTCGTGAGCTCGCGGTGGAGCGACTTCCGCAGTCCGAGCTCCTCCTCCGCCTTCAGCACGCTCCGTGCGGCGTCGAGGACCTTGCCGACGGCCGCCTGCTCGTCGGCCTCCCGGAGTCGCTCCTTGACCGGGCCGACCATCACATGCAGGCCCCCCTCGGCGAAGGCGACCTCGCTGGCGAGCTCCTTGCGCCGGCGCGCCAGCGCCGGCCGGATCGTCTCGACGAGCGCCTCGGTCGCCCGCTCGAGCAGGCCGTTCGCCTCGCCGAACCGACCGGCGTCCAGCGCGATGCGGGCCTCCCCGAACCGCTGCATCACCGGCGTCGTGTCGACGCGCATCCGCTCGCCGACCCAGAGCTTGTCGCGGAACTCGGCGACCGACCGGGCGACCTCCTCGCGCTCCCGGGCGTGGACCGACTCGAGCTCCGCCTTCAGTAGACGCAACGCCTCGCCGAGGTCGCGGCGCTCCTTGAGCCGGTCGAGCTGGCCCTTCAGTTCGGAGCGGCGGGCGACCTCGGCCGGGTTGTCGCTGCCGCGGCGGGCCCCCTCGGCGTCGATCTCCCGCCAGCGGGCGTCGATCAGTCCGGAGAAGAGCCGGCGGCTGGCCGCGTCGGCGCGGGCGAGCGCGGTCCGCACCCGGGCCCAGCTGCCGGCCCGCAGCGCCGCCTCGGCCTCCGCGACGACGGCGTCCA
>JASHTI010000139.1 GCA_030040625.1 Thermoplasmata archaeon | reverse complement strand
CGTCGATGGTTCCCCCGCTCGGCGGCCCGCCGTCTCGCGCTGCTGCGACGCCATCGCCTTCGTCCCGTACGCACGGGGGGGCAACCGATCCTCGCCGCGGCCGTCGGTTGCCGCGCGGAGGAGGCCGAGGCGCTGGTGCGCCGCGCGACCGTCCGCGGCTATTGGCCGGAGCCGCTCCGCCTCGCCCACCTGCTCGCGTCGGCCGGCACCTCCCGCGGAGGGTTCTTACGGCGCCGGCGCCCTCGCCGGACCGCGGGCCTGTAGCTTAGCCTGGACAAAGTACTGGCCTTCTAAGCCAGCAATCTCGGGTTCAAAGGTCCCGGGGGACGGCCCCGGGACGGAGACTCCCGACAGGCCCGCTCCCTTGAGAACCCGGCGGGCCGGCCCACCGCCCGCCCACCCGATGTGTCGGTCCGGGGGCCGGCACGAACTCCGGAAGCTCCGCCGTTCTAGGGCGGGGCCGACGTCCGTAGGCGGGCCGGAGTACCGGCGGCGCGCTCAGCCCAGCCCGACCTGGCCCGCGCACTCGTCGCAGAGCAGGTAGCTCGGGCCGGTCGCGGCCCGCTGGCCGCAGAGCGGGCAGAGGGCCTTGGCCTCGGCCGCAGCGAGGAGCTCCTGCACGCTGGACCGGAGCTCCGGCCGCACCCGGGCCGGTGCCACCGGCGGTTCGGCGTCGCGCGGCGGCAAGAACGCCTCGATCCGGGCCCGGTAGATCCCGGTGCGGGGGTCGAACGTCACGAGCCGCTGCTGCACGAGCGCCTGCAGCGCCGAGTCGACGAGCTCCCGGGCGCCGCCGAAGACGTGCGCGAGGTCGATGCTCGTGAGGCCGTTCGACTCCGTGAGGACCTCCAGGGCGCGGCCGGCGAGCAGCGAGAGATGCCCGCGCCCGAGGGTGCGGTCGAGGCCCCAGGCGATCCGCGCGGTGCGTCGGACCCGCTTGGCGGCGGCGAGGCGGCCGGCCCGCGGGTCCATGAGAAGCTCGCCGTGGACGACGTCGATCTCGAACCTCGCCCGCTCCTCGCCGAGGTAGAGGAGAAAGGCGAACCCGAACGGCAACGCGCCGAGCGCCCGGCAGATCCCGACGCCCTGCTCGACCGTCCCGACGAACCCGGGCAGCCGCCCGGCTTGGGCACCGGTCTCCTCGGCCCGCGACCGCACCACGAAGTGCTCGCGGAGCAGGACCCGGGCGACGCCGTGGCGCGGAGGAGCCCCGTCCGGCCCGTGGAGGTCGGCGGTCCCGTCGGCATGGAACTCGATCCGCTCGAACGGTGTCAGGAACTCCCAGGCCGTCGGCGACGCGGCGGGACCGGCGAGCCGGAGGACCCCTTCCGCGGACTTCGCCGTTGGATCGGCGAGGACGGCATACAGGCTTGGATACGGCCGCCCGTCGACCTCCAGCCCGATCGGAGCGACGGCCCGCCGCCGGCGGGCGACGAACTCCTCGTAGGCCTGCCCGAGCCCGCGCGCCGCCGGCTCGTCGAACCGGCCGGGCGCCAGTCGCTGCGCCAGCGCCTGGAGCTCAACCAGCGAGACCGTGGGCACGGGAATCCTTCTCCTCGAGAATGGACCGGTAGAGGGAGATAAAGCGGTGGGCCATCGCGTCCAGCGAGCGCTGGTCCCGGGCCCAGTGGGAGGCGGCCGCCCCGAGCCGTCGCCGCTCGGCCGGGCTCCGGGCGAGGTCGGTGAGCGCCTCGCCCAGCCGCTCCGCGGAGCGGGCGTCGGCGAGGCGCCCGGTGCGTCCGTCGTCGACGACCTCCGAGGCGCCCCCCTCGGCCGGGGCGACCACCGCGGCGCCGCACGCCATCGCCTCGAGCAGCGCGACGCTCGAGGTGTCGCTGGTCGAAGGAAGGACGAAGATGTCGGTCTGACCGAGCAGGGCCGCCTTCTCGCTCTCCGCGACCGGCCCGATGTAGCGGACCCGCTGGGCGAGGACCGGCTCGCGCGCGATCCGCGCACGGACCGCGGCCTCCTCCGGCCCGGCGCCGCCGACGACGCCGACGAGCTCGGTCTCCGCCGCAGCGCGAAGGAAACCGTCGAGGAAGCGGTGGACCCCCTTGTCGGCGGTGAGCCGCCCGAGGAAGGTCGCCATCGGCGCAGGCGGCAGTCCGCAGCGGGCGCGCCAGTCCGGCACCGCGACTCCGGGGCGGAACCGCGCGGCGTCGATGCCGTTCGGAACGACCTCGACCGGCCGACGGAACGGCTTGGCGGCGGTCTCCAGCAGCGTCGCGCGCGCCGCCTCGCTCGGCGCGGTCGTCACGGTGCAGCGGTAGTAGGTGCCGAGGTTGTACCAGCAGGCGACGCGGAAGAACAGCGGGACGAGGAGCTTGCGCGGCACGCTCTCCGCCATCGCCCGAAGGTTCGTGTGGAACGTCCCCACGAGCGGCTTGCCGGCGTGGCGGGCGGCCAGGAACGCGGTCGTCCCGAGGAGCCCCGGGGTGTGGAGGTGGACGACGTCGACGTCCCGGGCCGCGCGGCGCGCCAGGCCGAACGGGAAGACCGGCCAACGGTACTGCGGGTAGAGCGGCACGGGAAGAGCGCGGAGCCGACGCACCCGCACGCCGTCGACGACCGACGTCGCGGGCGCGTCGCGCGCGCCCGCGGCGGGCGCATAGACCTGGACCTCATGCCCCAGGGCGACCAGGGTCCGGGCGAGGCCGCTGGTGACCTGCGCGACCCCGTCGCGCATCGGCGGATAGGAGTCGGTGAAGTAGGCGACCCGCATCGAATCGGAGGCCCCGTGCGCTACAGCGCGGCCGCCCGCGGCGGCGCCCGGTCGATGACGTCGCCGAAGAGCCGCTCCAGTCGGCCGGCGTCGGTGGTGGCGAGGGCCCGCGGATCGTAGGAGACGATGAGGGCCGCTTCTCGCGACTGGACCTGCTCGACGAGCCAACGCGCGAATCGGAGCGTCACCTCGACCCCCTCCTCGCTGACGAACGATTCGAGCGCGTCGACGTAGAGCAGGGCCCCCCCCGGCGCCTCGAGGGCGTCCCGGACCCGGCCGCCGATCTGGCCCACCGTCAACCGCTCGCCGGGCGAGCCGCCCGGCGCCTGGATCGGGACCACGACCCGTTCCGCCTCGATCCGGCCGAGGTCCGGGGGACGCAGTGAGACGAACACGATGCGGGGGAATCGCCCCCGGGACGCGAAGAGCAGCTCGACCGCCCGCTCCGGCCGCGCCTCGCGGACGAGCACGCTCGCGCCGCTCCGCAGCGGGGCGGATTCGGGCGACGACGGCACCGCGCCGCCGGCGAGCCGGGCCGGCGCCCGACGCAATTCGTCGAACGGCCGCGGTCG
>JASHTI010000138.1 GCA_030040625.1 Thermoplasmata archaeon | reverse complement strand
TCGGCGTCGAGCCCCTCGTATTCGGCGTTCGCCTCCGCGTTCGCGAGGACCTGGAGGACCTGCTTCGCGACCTTCTGGGGGAAGCGGCCCGGGCCGACCCCCTTGTGGTGCGTCGTCTCCTGGTTGTAGCGACGGAACGGGATCGCGCGGCGCAGGTCGCGTGCATCCTCGAGGATGCGACGCGCGCGCTCGAGCGGGAGGCCCCGGATCGCGTTCAGGACCTCGTAGCTCTTCTTCGGCGAGATCGGGAGCTCGTTGCCGCGCGCACGGGCGACCGAACGACCGGCCTGAGCGCGGTAGGTGTATCCCTTCATCCGAACGAACTCCTCCTGCCGCCCTACTTCAGCGGCATGAACTTCGACGAGCGCGTCGCGCCGACGCCCGGGCCCGAGTGCTTCTCGAAGCGCCGCGTGAGCGCGAACTCGCCGAAGTAGTGGCCGATCATCTCGGGCCGAACCTCGACTTCCTTGTATTCCTTGCCCGTGTGGACCGCGACCCGGCGGCCGACGTGCTCGGGCAACACGAGCGCGTCGCGCGTGTGCGTGCGCACGACCTTATCGACGGGCGTCGCGCGCATCCGCTCGAGGAACTTCTGCGTCTCGGCGGTGAAGCCGCGGCGGATCGAGCGACGGGCCCGCGCGGGCAGCACCTGCGCGAGCTCCTCGAGGCTCATCTCCTTGAGGCGCGGGAGCGCGAGGCCCCGGAAGCTGAACTCGCGCTTGCGCCGGGCCTCGACCTTCTTGCCGCGTCGTGCCTTCGGCATCGGCCTAGCTCACCGCCTTCGCGCTGCGGGTGCGCCGCTTCTTCTTGCGCTGCGAGCGAGAGAACCGCCCGACCTTCGCGCCCGGCCACGTGCCGCTGCTCACCGTGCTCGGCCGGCCGACGTGCTGGTGCGCGCCGCCGCCGAACGGATGGTTCACGGGGTTCATCGCGACGCCCCGGACCTTGAACGCCGGCCGCGCGAGCGAGCGCGTGGCGTGGACCTTCTTGCCGGCCTTGATGATCGGCCGCTCCAGGCGCCCGCCGCCCGCGACGGCGCCGACCTGCGCGCGGCAGGTGGCGAGGAACTGCTTGAACGCGCCGCTCGGGAGCTGCACGGTCACCTCGCCGCCGGCGTGGGCGACGACGAGCGCGCTCGTGCCGGCCGCGCGGACCAGACGGCCGCCGTCGAACGGCTTGACCTCGATGTTCGAGATCAGCGTCCCGTCCGGCACGGACGAGAGCGGGAGGATCGAGCCGCGATCGACCCGGCCCTCGCCGAGCGCCACCGCATCGCCGGTGGCGATGCCGGCGGGCGCGAGGATCGTGAGGCGGGAGCCGTCCGGCGCGGCGAGCTCGGCGACCGGGGCGGTCCGGCCGGGCGCGGGGCCGATCGTGAGGACCGTCGCCGCGCCGACGACGGTCGGCGCCGGCAGGTAGACCGCCCCGTGGTGCCGGTGGCTCGGGGAACGGTAGGCCCCCGTACCGGCGCCGCGTCGGCGGGAGATGATCCGCTTGCCCATCAGAAGACCCCGGCCCGGCCGCCGATATCCTCGGCCGAGAACTCCTTGGCGAAGCGGACGGTGGCGATCTTGCCGGAGAGGACCGTCTTGACCGTCACCTTGGCGACCTTGCACTGGTAGGTCTCCTCGACGGCCCGGCGAATCTCGGCGCGGTTGGCGCGCCGGTCGACGACGAACTCGAGCTTGTTCTGCCGCTCCATCTCGTCCATCGACTTCTCCGTGACGTAGGCGTGGAGGATGATCCGGTGCTGCAGCTGTGTCACGCCGCGACCTCCCCGAGCCGGCTCCGCAGCGACTCGACGGCCGCCTTGGAGTAGATCGTGAGCCGCCCGGCGACCCCGCCCGGGGCGAGGTCCTCCGTGGCGAGGCGCCCGACCGGCACGACGTCGACCCCGGCGAGGTTGCGGAAGCCGACGGCCTTCCCCGGCGCCGCCGTCACGACCAGCAGGCTGCGCGGGGTCCGACGGACGCGCCCGCGGCGGCGGGCCCGGCCGGAGCCGTGCAGGTGGGTCCGGTCCTGAGCGCGACGGACGTCCGCCCAGAGCTTGAGTTGCTGCAGCAGCTCGCGGGCCGCCTTCGCGGAGGCGACCTCCTCGACCGGGTCCTCGAGCACGAACGGAAGGCTCGCGCCGTGCGGGAGCAGGTGGCCCCGCGCGGCGGCGAGCTTCGCCTCGCGCGTGGCGGCGAGCGCGCTCGCGAAGGCGAGGCGCCGCTCCTTGCGGTTGATCTTCTTCGCCCAGATCCGATCGACACGGGGCGGGTGCGCCGGGCGGCCGCCGACGGTGTTCGGCGCCTGCGCTCCGCGCATCGAGTCCATGAGGCGGGGCGTCCGCGCGACGCCGCGGCCCTTGCCGGACCACTCGACGGAGTGGCGGAGGCCGGCCGTCGGGCTCGTCCCGTACGGCTGGCGGCGGTGCGACTGCGCGGCGACGACGGCCCGGCGGATCAGCTCCGGGCGGACGATCTGCGAGAACGCGAGCGGGAGCGTGACGCTCGACTGCGGCTTGCCGTCCAGACCGAGGAGGTGCGCCCGGTGGTGCGGCCCGACGGGTTCGGCCGGCGGCGACCCCGCCGGTGCGCGGCTCGGGCTCATCCTCCCTGCTTCGAGCGCGTGCTGAAGTAGCGGACGTCGACCTTCTCGACGGTGGCGACGCGGCTGCGGATCGGGGCGCGGAACCGCAAGAGGCGCTTCGCCGGCCCCGGGATCGAACCGTGGAGGACGACGCAGGCGCTGCGGACCTCCCCGTAGTGCGGGAAGCCGCCGGCCGGCGTGATCGGGTCGGCCTTCGGGTCGCGGACGACCTTGAGGACGCGCAGGTTGAACTGTGTCCGCCGGTGGTAGCCCTGCTGACCGGCCTGCGGGATGCGGTAGGTGACGAAGCTCGGGTTGTGGGGCCCGAGCGTCCCGATCATCCGGCGGTGCTTGGAGTTCTTGCGCGGCTGGAGCTTCACGCCCCAGCGCTGGATGTGGCCCTGGAAGCCGAACCCCTTCGTGACGCCGAGGACGTCGACGAACTCGCCCTCCTTGGCGACCTTCTCGATCGACAGCTCGGCGCCGAGCTGCTGGACGGCGAACGCCCGCCGCTCGTCGAACTTCTCCCCCGAGACCCGCAGCTCGAAGAGCGTCGGCGTCTTGGACGGGACCCCGCTGACGAGCTCGGGCTGGGTGCGCGCGACGAGGCGGACCTCGTCGCCCCCGGTCGCGGCGAAGCGCGTGAGCGCCTCGGCCGACGACGCGGGGTGCGGGGGCATCCGGCGGGCGACGTTCGCCGAGCCGTCCGTCCCCCAGACCTCGCCGACGACCCGCATCCCGTACGGGACTCGCGCGTAGAGCCGGGCCGCGACGACCCGGAGCGGCGGGACCTCGACGACGGTGACCGGAACGGAGACCTCCTGGCCGGCGGTCGTCGAGCGCTTGCGGTAGTCGACCATGAAGGCGTGCGTCATGCCGACCTTGAAGCCGGCGAACCCCTCGATCGTCGGCGTCTTCGGCCCCGCCGGCCAGGATCGGATGCGGGGAACCGGCCGGACCGAACGGGAACGGGGCGAGTACGCTAGCGAGCCCCGCCGTGGTCGGTGACGTCGAGCCATGGGTCGATAGGGGTCCCCCCCTCAGGTGGGGACGGGGGAGAAAGGTGCTCTATATAAGGGCCCGGATAAAAAGCGGATTTTCCGAGAGGGAGCGAGCGCCGGAGCGCCGAACGGGCGCGCGGTTCCCGAACGCGCGCGTAGAGGCGGCCCTCGCGGTCAGACGATGCCGAGCTCGCGCCCGGCCTGCGTGAAGGCGTCGATCGCCTGCGTCAGCTGCTCGTCGCTCAGCGCGGCGTTCATGATCGTGCGGATGCGCGCCCGGTCGCGGGCGACCATCGGGTAGACGATCGGCAGGGCGAAGACGCCGAGCTCGAAGAGCCGCTGGCTCATCCGCTTCGCCTTCGCGCTGTCGCCGACGATCACGGGGACGATCGGCGTCGCGCTCGCGCCGAGATCGAAGCCGCGGTCGCGCAGGGCCCCCTGGAACCGGCGCGTCAGGGTCCAGAGCCGCTCGACGTGCTGCGGCTCGCCCTCCAGGACGTCGATCGCCGCGGTGCAGGCGGCGGCGACGGCCGGCGGGGCCGAGCCGCTGAGCAGCCACGTGCGGGACTTGTTCCACGCGAAGCGGACCAGCTCGGCGGAGCCGGAGACGTGGCCCCCGACGACCCCGAACGCCTTGGAGAACGTTCCCATCTCGACGTGGACCAGGTCGCGGGAGAGGCGGAAGTGGGCGACGATCCCGCGGCCCCCCGGGCCGAGGACCCCCTCGCCGTGCGCGTCGTCGACGTAGAGCATCGCGCCGTGCGCGGCGGCGATCGGCGCGATCCGGTCGAGCGGCGCGATGTCTCCGTCCATGGAGAAGACGCCGTCCGTGACCACCAGGATGCGACGGTAGGACGGGACGTGCCGTTCCGCCTCCGAGAGGACGCGGGCGAGGTCCTCCGGCTGCGCGTGGCGGTAGACGGCCCGCTCGGCGCGGGAGAGCCGCACCCCATCGATGATGCTGCCGTGGTTCAGCTCGTCGCTGACGACGAGGTCCCCCTCGCCGACGAGCTGCGGGATGAGGCCGGCGTTGGCCGCGAAGCCGGTCTGGTAGACGAGCGAGGCCGCGGCCCCCTTGAAGCGCGCGAGGCGGCGCTCCAGCTCGACGTGGAGGTCCATCGTGCCGGCGATCGGCCGGACCGAGCCGGAGCCCGCCCCGTGGGTCCGCACGGCGGCGATCGCCGCTTCCTTCAGCTTCGGATGGTTGGAGAGGCCGAGGTAGTTGTTCGAGCAGAGCATGAGCACCGACCGGCCGTCGATCGTGCAGGCGGGCACGCTGGGGCCGGCGAGGACCCGCAGCTTCCAGTCGAGGTCCGCCGCCTCGAGCTCGTGGACCTCCGCCGCGAGGAAGTCGGTCGGGGAACGCGGGGCCGTCACCAGCGCGCCTCCAGCGAGACCTTCGCCGCCTGCTGCGAGGCGATCAGCTCCATCGCGCGGCCGACCTCGGGGATCGGCAGCCGGTGCGTGATGATCTGCCGGACCTTCGCGCGGAACGGCTCGCGCGCGAGGAGGCTCTTGACCTGGTACCAGGTCTCGAACATCCGGCGGCCGAAGATCCCGTGGACCTGGGCCGCCTTGAGGACGAGCGCCCCGTCGATGTCGAGCGTCGCGGGGCGGTCGAAGAGACCGAGCAGCGAGACGCGCCCACCGGCCGTCAGGGCGTCGAAGACGAGCGTCAGCGAGCTCGGGTGGCCGCTCATCTCGAGGGCGACGTCGACGCCGCGTCCTCCGCTCGCGCGGCGGACCTGCTCGGCGAGGTCCCCGTCGTGCCCGCGGGGGTCGAGCACCGCGTCGGCCCCCATCTGGCGGGCGAGCTCCGCGCGGAGCGGGTTCACCTCGGTGGCGACGACCGTCTCGGCCCCGAACGTCTTGGCCGCGGCGATCGCCATGAGGCCGATCGGGCCGCAGCCGGTGACGAGCAGCCGCTTGCCGGCGATGTCCTCGTCGGTCGCCTCCGGCAGCAGCGAGTGGACCGCGTTGCCGAGCGGCTCCTGGACGCTCGCGATCTCGGGCGCGAGCGCCGGGTCGTTCTTCCAGGCGTTGCGCTCCGGCAGGACGGCGAACTCGGCGAAGACGCCGTCCCGGTCGACGCCGAGCACCTCGACGTTCTCGCAGATGTGCATGCGACCGGTCCGGCACTGGTAGCAGGTGCCGTCGACGATGTGGGTCTCCGCGGAGACGTGATCTCCGGGGGCGAGGCTCTGGACCGCGCGCCCGACCTCGACGACCTCGCCGCTGAGCTCGTGGCCGAGCACGAACGGGACCCGGTGGACCCGGTTCTCCGCCCAGCGGTTCCACTCCCAGAGGTGAACGTCGGTCCCGCAGACGCTGGAGGCCCGGACGCGGACGAGGACCTCGTCGTCCTTCGGGGTCGGGGTCGGGACCGTCCGGACCTCGCCGCCGCGGCCCCGCTGGGTTTTGACGACCGCCTGCACGGACGGGGCGGCCAGAGCCGGGCGCCGCCCATAAGGCTGGTGCGACGCGCGCCCGCACCCCGTCGTGCGAGCCGTTCGGGCGCCCGTGCCGCCCCCGGACCCACGTATATACCGGCCGACGCTTCGAACGGTGCCGATGGTCGGAGAGAACCCGCCGGCAGGCTCCCGCGTCGCGAGCGGCGGGCCGGCCCGGTTGTGGACGGCGGCGGAGGCGAACGTGCGGCTCCCGGCCCTTCGGGAGTTGCTGCCGCACCTCCGCACCTGGGCCGGGCGACTCGGCGAGGTGCAGGCGGAGCTCGCCCGGCTGGCCCGCTTCTGGGGCGAGGAGCTGCGGGCGCACGACCGCCCGGACCACGATCTCCAGGAACGGCTCGAGGCCGAAGGGCGGAACCTCGCGCACCGCCTCGAGGAGGGGATCGGGGCGCTCCGCGCCGAAGGGATCGAGATCAAGCACCTGGAGAGCGGGCTCGTCGACTTCTACGCCCTCGTGGAGGGGCGCCTGGCGTTCCTCTGCTGGAGGGCCGACGAGCCGGCGGTCGCGTTCTACCACGCGCTCGAGGGAGGCTACGCGACACGGCGGCCGCTCCCGAGCGGGAGCGCGCGATCGGTCCCGACCGGCGCGCGCGGGACGGCGGAGTCCCCTCGCGGCGGCTAGTCGTCCGCCGGCGCCCGGATCAGCGCGCGCGTACCTCGACGCCCGGTGTCGCTACCGCCGGAGCGCGCGGGCTCTCGGCGACCGCCGGAGCCGGCTCGGCGGTGCGGGCCGCCCGCCCCCGGAGCAGCAGCGCGAGCGCCCCCGAGACGAACATCAGCACGGCCATGATGGCGAAGACCCGGTCGAAGGCCCCGAGCGTGGCGCGCAGGTCCCCCGCCGGGGACGGAACGGCCGGCAGGAGTGCCTGGGTCTGCCAGGCGAGATAGACGGTGAGCAGCGAGAGCCCGACGGCGCCTCCGAGGCTCTGGAGGAACCGCACGATCCCGACGCCCGCCCCGACCTCGAAGCGGGGCGTCTCGTTCTGCACGAGGATATTCGTCCCCGCGAGCCCGATCCCCGCGCCGAAGCCGAACGGGATCAACGGCAGCACCAGGCCGCCGGTCGGCAGGATCCCGTGCCACAGCGTCCAGAGCGGCGTCGACGCGGAGACGGCCGTGAGGAGGAACGCGCCGGCCGCGCCGAGAAACAGGGCGGGGGCGATCACCGCCCGGTACGGGTACCGCGACAGCAGGAAGCCGCCGGCGAAGGCACCGACGATCAACGGCAGGGCGAAGTAGTAGATCACGTCGCGGACGAACGCGTCGCTTCGGCCGAGGTCGACCCCGACGAGCAGTGACAGGAGCGTGATCATGGAAGTCAGCGCGACCCCGGTCAGGAGGCTGATGCCGCCGGTCGCGCCGAGGACCCGCCGGCCCAGAAGCCGCAGCGGTACCACGGGGTCCGCCGTTCGCAGCTCCCAGAGCACGAACGCGGCGAACAGGAGGACCGCGAGGCCCAGGAGCCCGATCGTCCCGGGCGATCCCCAGCTCCACTGCGCCGCCGACACCTCCACGAGGGGCAGCATCAGAGCGGCGACCCAGCCGGCGAGAAGGGCCGCCCCGCCGGCGTCGAAACGGCCACGCGCTACAGCGCGCAGCGGGCCGACCCCCAGGGCGATGATCGCGACGCTGGCGATCCCGATCGGGAGGTTGACGTAGAAGACCCAGCGCCAGGTCGTGACCGTGACGATGTAGTTGCCGAGGAGCGGCCCGGCGACGATCGAGATCCCGCCGGCCGCCGACAGGATCCCCACGAGCTGAGCCCGCGCCTTCGGGGGAAAGAGGAGCGCCACCATCGCGATCCCCACCGGCAGGAAGGCACCGGAGCCGAACCCCTGGACGCCCCGGAAGGCGATCAGCTGCCCGAGGCTCTGGCTGAGGCCGGCGAGGGCCGAGCCGCCGATGAAGATCAGCAGGGCGACCACGAAGATCGAGCGCCGGCTGTACAGGTCCGAGAGCTTGGAGAAGAGCGGGATCGAGACGGTCGAGGCGATGAGGTAGGCGCTCGTGACGAACGTGAGGTCGTCCCCGCCGCCGAGCGACGCCCCGATCGTCGGCAGCGCGGTGGAGACCACGAGGGCGTCCAGGCCGGCGAGCAGGATCGCGAGGAAGATCCCCGCGATGACGGCGGCGGCGTCGGCGCCGTGCAGGTACTCCGCCGCCTCGTTCCGGACGGGCGTCCCCGACGATTCGGTCGCGTGCGCCATGATCTCCGCAGCCCGGGGCGTGCCCCGCGTGCCGACGGCCAGAGCAAACTGACTATAAGTCAGTTTTCTAACCTAGGGTCAGGTTAGTGGGCGAAAAGTCAGTAATAGCCGGGTGGCCTGCCGGCCGGTGGGGATCCGGATGCCGAAGGTCGTGCCCGGCTACAAAGCGGAGGCGCGGACGCGGATCGTCGAGGCGGCCCGTCGCCTGTTCGCGACGAAGGGGTTCCGCCGGACGACCATGGACGACGTCGCCGCCGCGCTCGGCGTCAGCAAGGGTGCGCTCTACCAGTACCACCGGAGCAAGCTCGAGCTGCTGCGGGAGATCCAGTCGGCCAACCGCCGGAAGGCGCGGCGGTGGATGGACGAGGCCCTGCGGGGCGCCGATCCGGCCGGCGGCATCGTCGACTCCTTCGAGCAGACGTTCGCGCGAGCGATCGACCGTGAACAGGTCGCGCTCTGGTTCGAGATCCTGGGCGAGGCGGCGCACGACGACGGGATCCGGGAGGCGATCCGGGTCGATCACCGGGAGGACCTGCGGAGCCTGCGGGGGTTCCTGGCGGAGCTTCGGCGCCGAGGGCTCCTCGCGTGGCCCGGGGACCTGGACGTGCTGGCCTTCACGGTCGTTGCGCTGTTCGAGGGCGCTGTCTGGGACCTGAGCGTCGGGTTCGAGGCCGCCCGGATCCGAGAGACACTTCGGCGGGCGCTCGCGGTCGTACTGGCGCCGCCGCGACGGGACCCTCGCCGCGCGGCTACGGGGCGTCCGGCCCCTTCCCCGCGCCGCCGCTCGCGAGGTCCGCGGCGGTGAGGACGAGAACGAACGCGCCCAGTCCACCGGCGACCCCGGCGAGGACCGCGACGATCGGAAGGACCGTGCCGAGCGAAAAGAGCACCACGACCACGGGGATCGAGACGGAGGCGCCGCCTCCTAGGACTCCGACGACC
>JASHTI010000137.1 GCA_030040625.1 Thermoplasmata archaeon | reverse complement strand
GGCGGGTGCGGCGACCGATTCCCGCTGGTCGACGTCCTTGATCTCGTCCAGCGACAGGCCGACGATGCGGGAGCAGCCGTCCCCGCGCATCGTCACGCCGTAGAGGTCGCCCGCGAACTTCAGCGTCACCTTCCGCAGCGAGATCACGATGAACTGGGCGCGCGAGGAGTTGCGCCGGACCATCTGGCCGATCGCCTCGGCGTTCAGGGCGTCCAGCGACATGTCGACCTCGTCCAGGACGTAGAGCGGGCTCGGATCGTAGCGGTGGAGGGAGAAGATGAACGCGAGGCTCGCGAGCGACTTCTCCCCGCCGGAGAGCTGCTCGAGGCGGCTGACCGTCTTACCGACCGGCCGGGCCTCGATGAGGAGGCCACCGGCGAGCGGGTCGGTGTCGTTCTCCAGCGCGATGCGGCCCTCGCCGCCCGCGGAGAGCTCGGCGTAGATGCTCCGGTAGTTCGTGTCGACCTCGCGGACGACGGCGACGAGCTTCTCGCGCTTGCGCTTCTCGATCTCGGCGACGAGCCCCACGAGCTCGGTCTTCTCCTGGCCGAGGCGTTCGACCTCGCCGGAGAACTCGTCGAGCCGGGCCTTCTCGGAGTCGTACTCCTCGACCGCGCGCTGGTTGACGTCCCCGAGCGCCGCGATCTGCTGGTCGAGGGTGCCGATCTGACGCTTCAGCTCCTCGGGGGAGGCCGGCTTTTCGTCCGCCTCCGGCTCCGGGAACTGGCGCAGGGCCTCCTCGAGCTCGGCGAGCCGCTGGGCCGCTTCGGCGGCCCGGGTCTCCTCGGAGACGAGCAGCCCCCGCCGAGTGGTGAGGTTCGCCTCGACCTTGCCGAGCTCCCCGCTCAGCGCGAGGCGATCGTTCTCCACGGACTTGCGGCGCTCGGCGAGCGCACGGGCCGTCTCGCTCTGCTTGAGCTCGACGGTCTTCAGCGCCTCCAGCGAGGCGGCCGCCTCGCGGACCGTCTTCTCGGTCCGGGCGACCTCCTTGCGCTTGCCGGCGACCTCGCCGCGGAGGCGCTCGACCTCCGCCTGCTTGGTCTGGATCTGCCCGTCCAACGCCGTGATCGACGCCCGGGCCGACTGGAGGCGGCCGTTGACCTCGAGCCGTTGCTCCTGCGTCGCCTGGACCTCGTCCTGGAGCGACTTCAGCCGCTGCGACAGGGCCTGGGGGAGCTGCGCGAGGTACTGCTCCTGGGCCTGCTGGCGGGCGGTCTTGAGACGTTCCAGCTCCTGGCCGATCGCGGCGAGCGCCCCGGCGCGGGCCTCCACGGCCTCGGTCGCCTTACGGTGCTCCCGACGCGCCGTCTCGAGGCGCTCGCGGACCGCCTTGAGTTTCTCCCGCGCGGCGGCGAGGTCCTTCTCCACCAGCTCGTTGGTCGAGCGGTGGGCCTCCTCGTGGATCGAGCGCGCCGCGAGCTCGTCGGCCGCCTTGCGGATCTCCTGGGAGAGGTGGCTCAGCTCCGTCCGCGCGGTCGCCTCGGCCGCGCTCTTCTGGCGGACCTCCTCGCCCAGGCGCTTGAGCTCCAGCGGACTGTCGCCGCCCCGACCCTGGTTGGACGGGTCGAGGTAGCCGCCGCTGATGGCCCCGGTCCCCTCGATGAGGTCTCCCTGGAGCGTGACGAGCCGCACCCCGCCCATCTGGGCGCGGGCGCTCGCGAGGTCGTCCATCACGACCGTCTCTCCGAAGACGTACCAGAACGCCGGACGCAGCGCCTCCTGGAACCGCACGAGGTCCACGGCGAAGCCGGCGGCTCCCGGTCCTTTCGCGACGAGGAGCGATTTGCCGTGGGGACGGCCGGCGAGCATCTTGTTGAGAGGGAGGAACGTCGCCCGGCCCCGCTTCTCCTCGCGGAGCAAGCGGATGCACTCCTCGGCGACACGATCGGTCTCGACCACGAGCGCCTGGAACCGGCCGCCCGCCGCGACCTGCAGCGCCGTGCGGTGCTTCGGCTCGAAGTCGCCGAGCTCCTCGACGGTACCGCGGATCCCGTCGATCTTGCCGAGGTTCCGCTGCGAAAGGAGATAGTCGACGGCGGCGAGGGCGGACGGCCGGCCCCCGGAGTCGGCGCGTGCCTTCAGACGGGCGTCCAGCGCGACGTAGCGCCGGTTCGCTTCGGCGACCTCCCGGGCGAGCGACTCCGCCTGCTCGGTGAGTTGCTTCTCCCGCTCGCGCAGCGCGAAGAGCGCCTTCTGCATCTCCCCGACGGAGCGGGCTCCACCGGGCCCCTTCGTCGTCTCCCGCTGGCGCAGCTCGAGATCGCGTACGTCGACCTCGCGCTCGGCGAGGTCCTCCTCCGCCTGGGCCTCGCTCTTCTCCGCCGCCTGGGCGGCGCCGTTCGCGGCCTCTCGGCCGGCGACGGCCGCCTCCCACGCTTTCTGCTGGGCCTCGAGCTTGCGATCGAGCTCGAGCTGGGACTTCCGTGCCTGGGCGAGCCGGTCCCCCGACTTGCCGGACGTGCCGGTGGCCGCGCTGAGCTCCTTCTGCTGCCCCTCCGCCTTCTTCTCGAGGTGGGTGAGCTGGCCGTCGAGATCGCCGGCCTCCTGGGCGAGCTTCGCGCGTTGCCCCTGATCGGCGGCGAGGGCCTGCGCGAGCTCCTCGGCCTGGCTGGAGAGGGTCGCGAGACCCTCCTGGAGGTTGGTGAGGAGCTGCTCGGCCCGCGCATGGGCGAGCTTCTTCTCGTCCAGTTCGCTCTTGAACTTCTGCGCCGCGGCCCCGCCCGCCTCGGCGATCTCGCGCTCGAGCCGCTCGACGTCGGCGGCGAGCTCGGCCTGGCGTTCGGCGAGCTTCGCGCGTTGAGCGTCCAGCCGCTCGATCTCGGCGCGGGCCTGCTCGACCTGGGTCCGGCACGTCGCCGCCTCGTGTTCGGCCAGACGGTGGGTCGCGCGGGCGAGACGGGCCTCCGACCGACGCCGCTCCTCGCTCAGCTGCTTGAACTGGATCGCCTGGAGCCGCTGGCCCTCGAGCGCCGCGAGGTGGCCCTTCACCTCGCCGAGGAGGGTCTGGATCCGCCCGAGGTTCTCGTCCAGGTTCGCCCGCTTCGCGGCGGCGCGGTCGAGCTCCTCGTCGTACTGGCTGATGCCCGCCAGCCGCTCGACGAGCCCGCGGCGGGGGACCGGGCCCATGGTGACGACCTTGTTGACGTCGCCCTGCTGGACGAGGTTGTAGCCGTCGCCCGAGAGGCGGGCGTGGCCGAGCAGCGCGTCGATCTCCGACTGCGTCGAGCGCCGACCGTTGACGTAGAAGTACGAGTAGTAGCCGTCCGGGTCGGACGGCGCGAGCTTGACGTAGCGCGTCACCTCGACCTCGTCCGACTCCACCGGGAGGAGCCGGTCCGCGTTGTCGAAGACGAGCGAGACCTCGCACTCGGTGGCCGCCTTCTTCGAGGAGCCGCCGTTGAAGAACAGCTGCGGCAGCCGCTCGGCCCGGAGCGCCTTCGAGCTGGTCGGACCGAGGACGAAGAGGATCGCGTCGGAGATGTTCGACTTGCCCATCCCATTGGGCCCGGCCACGCCGGTGAAGCCCGCGTGGAACGGCACCTCGGTCGCGCCCGAGAACGACTTGAAGTTCCGCAGCTTGAGCCGTTTCAGGTACATCGGCCGCCTCCGCTCCTTCGGTCCCGACGCCGGAAGCCACCCGTTTGTCGGACGGCTGTCAGCAGGGCGTCCCGAGCCCTGTCCGCCATATTTAACCCATCGGCTCCGCAGGAACTGTCCCGCGATCGGGTGGTCTCGGCCCGGGGAGGGTCTAAGTGGCCGCCCGTTTCATCGCGAGTGGAAAGCCATGGTACCGGGGGTGGCTGCGCTCACCGGCCGATAGCATGGGCTCGGAGGTCACGCTGGTGTCGAACTGAAGGGTGAGACGGTGCCGACTTGGATTGAGTGGGCAAGTCGGGGGCTCGGGCTCGTCGGCGCGGTCGGAGCCGCGGGGCTGTGGGTGTTGGTCTGTCAATCGTACATCGACACTCGCTCTAAACGCCGGTATTCCCTCACTGGGGAGCCTCTGACGCGGGCGCTGTCGGCGGACGGAACCGCAAGCGTCCGATTCCAGTTGACCAACAGGAGGTCGATCGCGACCGAGGTCAAGGTGCTCTTTGGAGTCCCCGTTGCCTCAGGCCCTGTCACTGGGTCTCCAGGGGTCCGGCTGATGGTAACCCCCAGGTTCGCTGAGCAATCTGACCGGG
>JASHTI010000136.1 GCA_030040625.1 Thermoplasmata archaeon | reverse complement strand
CGGAAGCGGGGCGCCGTGTACATCGACAGGATGTACGGCAGCTCCCCGCGCCCGAGCGGCCCGGGCCGCGGGATCCACGGCATCCGCCAGAGCGCGCCGCTCCCCGCCGGCGTCCCGTCGGCGGCCTCTACGATCACGGCGTGGAAGCGACCCCGCGCGAATTGCCCGCGGACCCACCGGCGGTAGTCGGCGTCGTGCCGGTCCAGCTCCCCCGGCCGGAACCGGCGGATCTCCCGCCACATCCGGTGGCGGTGCTCGACGAGCAGCGCGAGATCGCCGAGCCCGCCCCACCGGATGCGGAGCGGCTCCGGTCCCGACCGCCGGGCGCGGGATCGACGGCCGCGAGTCGGGGCTCGGGCGGGCATCCCGGCGCCCCCGCCTACCCCTGCTTCAACGCCGAGACGATCTGGCCGACGGCCGCCTGCGCGTCCCCGTAGAGCATCCGGCAGTTGTCGGCGTAGAACAGCTCGTTCTCGATGCCGGCGAACCCCTTCCCCTGGCCCCGCTTGATCACGATCACGTTGTGGGCCTTGTCGACGTCCAGGATCGGCATCCCCTCGAGCGGGCTGCCCTTGCGGCGCGCCGCGGGGTTCACGACGTCGTTGGCCCCAATGACGAGGACCACGTCCACCGCCGGGAACTCCGCGTTGATCTCGTCCCGGTCGAACAGCTTGTCGTAGGCGATCCCCGCCTCGGCGAGGAGGACGTTCATGTGGCCGGGCATGCGGCCGGCGACCGGGTGGATGGCGAACTTCACCGTCACGCCCTTCGCCGCGAGCAGGTCCGCGAGCTCCTTGACCTTCTGCTGCGCCTGGGCGACCGCCATCCCGTAGCCGGGGGCGATCACGACCTCGCCCGCGTAGGCCATCAGCACCGCCGCGTCCGAAGCGTCGATCGATCGCATCGAGCCCTGGACCGCGGCGCCGGCGTCGGTCGTCGCGCCGAAGGCGCCGAAGAGCACGTTGCCGAGCGAGCGGTTCATCGCCCGCGCCATCAGCGCCGTCAGCAGCGAGCCGGCCGCCCCGACGAGCACGCCGGCGACGACCATCGCGTAGCCGGCGTCCCCCAGCGGACCGTTGACGAGCGCGAAGCCGTCCAGTCCGACGGCGACCCCGGTGAGCGCGTTGAACAGGCTGATGACGACCGGCATGTCCGCGCCGCCGATCGGCAGCGTCAGGAGGATCCCGTAGACCAGCAGCAGCGCGAAGAACGGCGCCAGGTAGAGCGCGTGGAGCCAGCCGACCGCGTAGACGCCGAAGCCGACCCCGACCGCGAGCACCCCGAAGTTCACGACCTGGCGGGCCGGCAGGACGATCGGCGCCGACGGCATCCAGCCCTGGAGCTTGAGGAACGCGATCACGCTCCCGGCGATCGAGACGGAGCCGATGATCGCCCCGGCGACGCTGAGGTAGGCCGTCGGCCCGGTGAGCCGACCGAGCAGCTCGACGGCGGCGATCGCGGCCGCGGCGCCTCCGCCCATCCCGTTGAAGACGGCGACCATCTGGGGCATCGCCGTCATCTGGACGACGCGGGCCCAGTAGAAGCCCGCCCCGCCGCCGACCAGGATCCCGAGCGCGATCCACGCGAAGTTCGAGAGGCCGGGGCTGAGGAACGTGACCACGACCGCCGCGAGCATCGCCGCACCGGCGAAGACGATCCCGCGCCGCGCCGTCGCCGGCGAGCTCATCGCCTTCAGCCCGAGGATGAAGACCAGGATCGCGACGACGTAGACGGCGTCCACCACCGTCGCGCCGAGGGCCGTCATGCGGCCCCGCCCTTGCGCTTGCTCCGGTCGAACATCGAGAGGATCCGCTCCGTGACGACGTAGCCGCCGGTGACGTTCATCGCGCCCATCACGACGGCGATGAACCCGACGATCCGCTCGACGTCGGTCGTCGCGAGCCCGAGCGCGACGATCCCGCCGACCAGGACGATGCCGTGGACGAAGTTCGAGCCGCTCATCAGCGGCGTGTGGAGCAGCACCGGCACCCGGCTGATCACCTCGTAGCCGGTGAAGGCGGCGAGCATCGCGATGAACAGCGCCGTCCAGAGGTCCGCCGCCATCGCCCTACGCCTTCCCTCCGGCGAGCAGCGCCGCCGTCGGCGCGTGGGGGACCTCTCCGGCCCGGACGAGCAGGCTCGCGACGAGGATCTCGTCGCGGAAGTCGGTGATCAGGGCCCCTTGCGGGTCGAGGAGGAGCTTGACGAACGCCTCGATGTTCCGGGCGTACATCTGGCTCGCGTGGAACGCCAGCTGGCTCGGCAGGTTCAGCGGCCCGGCGATCGTCACGCCGCCCGCGTCGATGGTAGCCCCCGGCTGCGTCAGCTCGCAGTTGCCGCCCGTCTCGGCGGCGAGGTCGACGATCACCGCGCCCGGGCGCATCCGCGCGACCATCTCCTTGCGGACGAGGGTGGGGGCCTTTCGCCCCGGGATCGCCGCCGTCGTGACGACGACGTCCGCCTCCGCGACGGCCCGGGCGAGCATCTCGGCCTCTTGGGCCTTCTCCGCGTCGGTCAGCTCGCGCGCGTAGCCACCCGATCCTTCCGCGTTGATCTGCAGCTCGAGGAACTTCGCCCCGAGACTGCGCACCTGCTCCCCGGCCGCCCGGCGCACGTCGTACGCCTCGACGATCGCGCCGAGGCGCTTGGCGGTGGCGATCGCCATCAGCCCCGCGACCCCGGCGCCGAGGACCAGCGCCCGGGCCGGCCGGATCGTTCCCGCGGCCGTGGTGAGCATCGGGAAGAACTTCGGCGTGAGCTCGGCGCCGATCAGCATCGCGCGGTAGCCGGCGACCGTCGCCTGCGAGGAAAGGACGTCCATGCTCTGGGCGCGGGTGATCCGCGGCAGCAGCTCGAGCGCGAAGACCGTCGCGCCCGCGTCGCGCAGCGCGCGGACCCCCTCGAGGTTGCGCGAGGCGTTGACGAGGGCGACGACGACCGTCCCGCGACCGAGGCCGGCGGCCTCCTTCGCCGACGGGGGCTGGACCGAGAGGAGCACCTGGGCCCCGCTCACCAGGGCCGCGCGCGCCGGCACGATCGCCGCCCCGCTCGCGGCGAAGTCGGCGTCCGGGTAGCCCGCGGCCGCCCCGGCCCCGGCCTGCACCCGGATCTCGTGGCCGGTCTTCTTGAGACGCGCGACGACCTCCGGCACGAGGGCGACCCGCCGCTCGCCGGCGGCGCTCTCCTTCGGGACCGCAAAGATCGTCGGCATGGGGCGGCCGGTCGGGACGCCCGGGGATTAAACCGTTGACGTCGGGGGAAGTGGACGGGGCGCGCCGGCCTCCGCCCGAAGATGGGCGGTTCCGGAGGGCGAACGCTCAAGCGGGCGGCGCGACGTGACCCGCCGAATGGGGGCGACGCGCCGCCGGCCGAGCCGCGCCGGTCCGTTCGACCGCGTGGTCCAGGGCGACGCGAAGGCCACGCTCGACGGCCTCCCGCCGTCGTCGGTCCACCTCGCGATCACCAGTCCGCCCTACAACCTGCGCATCCCGTACCTCGGCTACGCGGACGACCTGCCCCCGGAGGCCTACCTCGCCTGGCTCCGGGACGTCTGGCGATCGCTGTACCGGACGCTGGTCCCCGGCGGCCGCTTCGTTCTCAACGTCGCCCCGACCTCCATCAAGGACTTCCGGCCGATCCACCACGACCTTTCGCGCGACCTCCGCGAGATGGGCTACATCATGCGGACCGAGATCATCTGGTACAAGCAGACGATGGGCCGGCGGACGGCCTGGGGGAGCTGGCGGAGCCCGTCCAACCCGCACATCGTGCCCTCCTGGGAGTACGTTCTGGTCTTCTGCAAGGAGCAGTGGAGGCTCGAGGGGGACCGGCGCCGGATCGACATCGGGCCCCGCGAGTTCGAGCAGTTCTCCGACGGGTTCTGGACGATCCCGCCGGAGCGGCGGCGCCAGGGCCACCCGGCGCCGTTCCCGGAGGCGCTGATCGAGCGCCTCGTCAAGTTCTACAGCTACCGCCAGAACGTCGTCCTCGACATGTTCGGCGGTACCGGCACGGTCGCCGCGGTCGCGCGTCGTCTCGGCCGCCACTACCTGCACATCGACACCTCCGAGGAGTACTGCCGCCTGGCGGCCGCTCGGATCCGCGCGGCGCGCCCACCGTCGGGGTGCTGGATCCCCGCGCCCGCCGCGGGCCTCCCCGCTCCGGCGCCGGCCTAGGGCGTCCGCGCCGGCACTAACGTCGCCGCCGTGGCCGAACCCTCGCCCAGCAGCCGCCCCCTCAGCTCCCGGGCCGCGAGCTCGAGCAGCGGCTCGAGGTTCGTCGTGTCGGCCCGGTTGTAGCGGACCAGGCGGTCGAGGGCGCCGGGGTTGCCGCGGCGGAACTCCTGCCAGAGGCGCACCGCCTCGAGGCCGTAGATCCCCTCGACCCCCGACCGGTCGCCGATGCCCAGCGTCGACTCGATCCGCTTGAGGCCGCCGCTGAGGCCGAGGCGGTACAGCACGAACCGCAGGTCGATGTGCGCCGGCGGGGCGACGAGCTGCGGGAAGGCGACCCGCAGGAACGGAACGTCGAACCGGCTGCCGTTGAAGGTGACGAGCACGCCGAACCGGCGCAGGTACGCCGGCAGCTCCTCCAGGTCCTCGCCCGCGACGAACGAGCGGGTCCGGCCCGCGCCGTGGACCGTGGCGACGGTGACGATCCCCTCGAACGGAGAGAGCCCCGTCGTCTCGATGTCGAGGTAGGCCGTCTCGGCGGCGAACTCCGGGTACATCCGCCAGTGCTCGCTCTCCGGAAGCC
>JASHTI010000135.1 GCA_030040625.1 Thermoplasmata archaeon | reverse complement strand
GATCGACAACTCGGCGAGCGGCGCGATCGGGCTGCTGCTCGGCGGGGCGACGTTCACGGTGGACAACAACGTGCTGATCGGGACGTCGGACTCGGGGACGGACGGGGCGAGCCAGCCCTACTGGGTGGGTGCCCCGGGCGGCGACCTGCCGACGGAGTCGATCGCGGTGGTGACGGGGGACGAGGGGACGACGGCGGTGACGTTCAACGGCAACGCGTTCGTGGACACGACGCTGTTGTACACGTACCTCGGCGCGGCCGGCTCGACGTTCAGCGCCGGCGAGTCCGTGACGTTCACGGAGACCGGCCTACCGGCGGACTCGAGCTGGTGGGTCGAGATGGGCGGCACGACCGCGACCGTCCTCGGCAGCTACGCGACGGCGCCGAACACGATCGTATTCCAGTTCGAGAACGACTCGAACCCGGTGTCGTACTCGGCCGGGACCTCGACCGACTACTACCTCGTGCCGGCGTCTTCGGCGAGCGGCTCGATCACGGTGGACGGCACGGCGCTCTCCGAGCACCTCGTCTTCGCGACCGGGACGTTCACCGTCACCTACACGGAGACCGGTCTTTCGGCCCGACAGCTCGGCAAGCAGGGCTGGACGGTCACCCTGAACGGCGTGACCGAGTCGAGCCACACCGCCGCGATCGTCTTCCTCGGCGTGGAGGTCGGTAGCTTCGAGTTCCTCGTGCAGGGACCCAACGGCGAGCTCAGCAGCCCGGGGAGCGGCAGCCAGGCCGTCGCGGGGACGACGAACGTCGCGATCTCCTTCGCGAAGGGCCGGACGATCGCGCTCACCTTCACGGAGAAGGGGCTCGCTCGGACGACCCCCTGGGCGCTCGCGGTCGACGGCGCGGAGCTGACGACGACGAGCCGCAGCCTGAAGTTCGCGGGCCTCGACCCGGGGACGTACAGCTACACCGTCGCCTACCCGACGGCGCGGCAGGCGATCACCGTCACGGAGGGCCGGAGCCCGGTCGGCACCGGCGCCAGCGGCAACGTGATCGCGAGCCGGAGCGCGAAGCTGACGGTCTCGTTCCTGTACGCCTACGGCGTGACGTTCACGGAGAGTGGCCTGTCGAGCGGCACCTGGTCGGTGACGATCAAGGGCGACACGCAGACGGCGTCCTACAGTGACTCGATCACCTTCGAGCTCGGGAACGGCAGCTACGCCTACAAGATCGGAGCGGTGACCGGCTACAAGTCCGTGGGCTCGCCGAGGCGAGCGGCGGTGGTCGGGGCGTCCGCCTCGGTCGCGGTGACGTTCTCTCCGCGGGGACATGCGCCGGTACCCGAGGCGGCGGCCGCGGAGCTGCGGGCCGCCTCGGTCGGCCGGCTGGTCGCGCGGGGCGCGGTCGCCGAGCTGGCGGCGGTGCTGCTCGCCCTGATCGGCGCTGCGGGAGCGCTGGGCTACCTGGCTCGCACGAGCCGGAGGCGGTCCGAGTAGACCCGAACGCTGCGGGCGGCCTCGCCTCCGGGCGAGGCGCTCCGCGGTGGGACCGACGGACAACCCCTTCCTGCCTCTTCCTAGGGTTTGCCCTCTCCGTTCGTGCCGGTCCGAGCTGAGCCAAGCGGCGGGCGCCGGCTCAACGGCGGGGCGCCCCGCGGCGCCCTTTATGCCCGAGAGGCCTAACGAGGCGGGCGCCCGAATGGAGCAGCGTCAGATCCTTGGGATCGCCCTCGTGGTCGGGGGAATCGTGTTGGTCGTTCTGACCATCACGACGGTGCTCGCCCTGTTCGCGGGGATCCTGACCCTGGTGCTGGGAGTTCTCGTCTTGCTCCGGATCGGCTCCGGACGTCCCCTGTTCCCGGCGATTCAAGAGCACCTGGACTACCGCGCGTCGATGCGGGAGGCGGAGTCGAAGCCGGGCCCGACCTGCTGGCGTTGCCACCGCACCAACGCGCCGTTCTCGACGGCCTGCGCGCAGTGCGGGGCGACGCTCACCGAGTAAACCCCCCGCCTCGGCACGTCGCGCCCGTCGGCGACGACTTCACGCCACGCGATCGGCCCATAGGGCCGGTCCGTTGGAATAGCGAGGTCCTCGGGAGCGGCAGGCCCGCATCCGGGGCCGGAGTCCACCCGGAGTCTGCCGAGATGGATTACTGGGTCCCCCGTCGAGGGCGCCGGGGCGCTCGCCGAATCGAGGCCAGCGCGCGTCGCCACCCGCGGATGGACCTCGGCTCGATAGGGTCTCGCCCCGGCTCGAATCATTCCCCACTTCGTAAGGGGCGGATCGCGTGGGGGAGGCGTTCCGCCGACCGTACCGTTCGCCCTGGCCGGCGCGCGGGGCACGACGATGACCGGCCCGTCCGCCGACGCTTCTCGAGGATGGTCGGACCCTATCGCGTGGGACGACGATCCGGCGGAGTAGCCCGAACGTAGCTCCCGGGTCGTCGAAGGGGCCGCTGCTCGCGAGATCATGCCGGGCGTGCCATGGGTCCAGCGACTACCGCCGACCCGCGGATGCTCTGCCGAGCTACAGCTTGCCGTCCTTGGCGAACTTCTCGGCGTGCTCGCCGCACACGAAGCGCGGGACCCGTAGCCACTTGGGCTGGCGGACGTAGAACGGCCGCATGTAATGGTAGGTCTCGAAGACCCATCGTGACCCCTCCGCGCCGCAGCCCTCAACGGAGCAAGGTACGGTGGTCATGGGCCCCTCGGCGCCGGGGCCGAGGCGGTACGCAAGACCCACGGCCGGTACTTACCCTCAGCGAGGGCCGACGTGCCAGCCGCGCCCGCGAGGAGGTCCGCTCCGGTGAGCTCGCTTCACCGCGTGGCGTCTAAGAAGGAATCCATCAGTATCAGCCGGCAGGTAGCCCGGTGGGATCCCGGGAGATCGAGGGTGATCTCCGGAACGCGGGTCAGCTGCCGTTCGCCTCAGGTGGACAGGCGTGTGCCCCCGAGCGGCTTCGGCTCAGGGTTCCAGAACAGGTCGGAGTCGAAGGCGGCGAAACCCGGGTCCATCGGGGCTCCGTGCTTCCGACACCCGGCCGGTAAGGACGCCGCCATGCGCCTACGATCGAACGCAGCTCCAAGAGCGCCCCGACACGGTGGGCGGCCTACCGTCCGTTCGCGACCGAGCTCCCTCGTACTCGGGGTGGGCGGCGGGTCCCCAGAAGGTACGCAAAGCCGGTCGCGAAGGCGGCAAACAAGCCCACGATGAAGGGGCTCCCGCCGTAGGTGACGAGCGCGGCCAGGACGATGAACACGACGGCCCCTGCGATCAGGAGCACGTCGCCGGCGCCAAGCCTCAGGGGCGACCTCCAAGGGGCATGGAGTTTCAGGATATGCGCTCGCCGAGCGCGCACACCGCACCTGCGCGGCGAGCGGGTTGCCGGAGCAGTACCGGGGCGGTCTCCTCCGCCGGGACGGTAGGCTGACGGCGACGAACCGCACCGGCCTCCGCGCTATCTGAGGCGCGCCGGGAACAATCGGCGCGTGACACCGTTCCAGAGCATGAATCCGTCTAGGGCCAGAGAAACGCCGCCAGCGTCCAGTGGCCCGGCGACCCTAGCAGAGTCGCAAGGACGGTGTAGCCCCCGAGTCCGAGGAGAACCAGGCCGGCGGCGATCCACGCACGACGCGTGCCCCGCGCTCGGCAGGCGGTCTACTCCCGGCTCTCAGTCACACGCCGTTGGGCGGAGAATCACCGGCCCCTGGTCGCCCCACGCGTTCGGATTGCCGCTCGGTCGTGCGCTCAGCTCGGCCGTCAGTCAACTTCACGAGATGGAACTGTCCGGAATCGGGGTCTCGGAGCGTGCCTTCGCGGATCTCGCCGAGAGACTTGGGACCACACCGCTAACAGAGCCAACCAGTTCGGCCCCGGGAAGGCCCGGGGCCACCTTTTCCCTCGGCAAGCCGCGCAGCGCGCTCTGTCCGATCAGCGGCATGGTCCACGAGGCGGGGACCCCGTGCCCATGAGCGCGGCGCTTCGCGCGGTGGACCAGGACGCCGATGGGGCGCCGGTCCGGGCAACGATCGACCCGCCGCCGCGTGTTTCCTGGAGTTCCAGTTCTGGGGGTGGTTGCCGCGCTGGCAGCGGTACCTGGGCTGCCCCGACTGCGAGGTGACGTTCGCACTCGAGGGGAACCTGGCGCGGCATCTCTGACGCGAGCACCCTCGCTGGTAGGCGTTCTTCGAGGGGCTCGACCTCGCGGGGCGTGGCGGCCTCCAGCTCGGCCTACGGCTCGGCGGCGGTGACGGGGTCGAGCTCATCGCTGAGCAACGACTTACCGAATGGCACCTACACGTGGACGGCTGCCTCCGTGGCGGGCTACTCGCCGAGCCCGCCTTCTGGCACGTTCAAGATCACCGGCTCGGCCGCCTCGCCGGTGCCAGTCGTCTACTCCCGCGTCTTCACCTCCGTAGAGGCCTACACCGTATCGGCCAGCGCCTCGGGCCTGTCCGTTGGCGATAGCTGGAGGTTCGCGGCTGGCGGCACCTCTAGCTCCGGCACCGCCTCCACGCTCCACCTCTCGTTGCCGAGCGGCTCCTACACCTGGGCGGTGACGCCGCCGCCGGGCTACACTGCCACGCCCGCGAGCGGCTCTGTCGTGGTCGCGGGATCCGCGGTCAGCGTGGGGACGGTCGTGCTGACCGTAACCTACCCGACGACCGCCACGTTCGCCGTCACCGAGATCCCGAGCGGTCTCCCCGCCGGCGGTTCCTGGAGCCTGTCGATCGGCGGGACCTCGACGGCCGGCATCGCCTCGTCCCTATCGCTGAGCCTGCCCAACGGCTCCTACACGTGGGCGGCGAGCCCTCCCGGCGGCTACAGCGCGAGCCCGGCGGGCGGCATCGTCTCGGTGAACGGGGCCCCGATTACCCTTCCGACCGTTACGATCACCGCGAGCCCCATCGTGGTAGAGCCGACGCCGGTCACGGTCAATCCGACGCCGCTGCGGTGGCCGCTACCGCCGGCTGGAACGCTCGCGGGGATCGAGTTCGCCGCGGCCTTCGTGTTGCTGATTCTTGCGGCGTCGGCGTACAGCGGCGGGAAGAAGGGCGCGCGGAGCGCGCTGATCCGGAAGCCGCCGGGTTAGGCCGGCGCCCGCGGGGCCCCGTTGCGGGCCCCATCGATTGCCGCGAGAGCCGACCCGGCATCGGCCAGCGCGTGCCACATGAGCTGGCGCCGGCCCGCCTCGACGCTGACGAACCCGGCGCGTCCCCACCCGATACCGGCCTCCACGCGTGATACCGCCGACAGCGGTAGGCTGTCGATCCTGAACGCGACCACTCCGTGGCGCCGCTCTACCCTGACGCTGTAGTTCGTGACGACGTAAGCGGCCGTGAGATACTCGCCGATGCAGGAGGCCGCGAAAAGGATCGCTCCGGCGACGAACGCGATCAGCACCATCAGCGCGACGAACTGCCCGAGCAGCATCGGGGCGTTCGGCTGGATGGCCCCGAACACACCTACGGCGAGGAGCTCGCCAATCAGAGCGGCGTACAGGACCAGGACGCCCGAGATCAGTAGTGCGCGCTTCATCATCGTGCGACCGTCTGGCCGCGCCTCATAGATCACGGTCTCGCCGGGCGCGAGGTGGTTGGAGGTCGCCGCTTCCGCTGGCATGGCGTATGCGCATAGGTGCGTGTCAGGCTCTTAAACCTCTCGGCGGGGCTTCTCCGTCGACTTGGCCTTGTGGTCCTTCGGGTTCTCCCGCTCCCGCTCCACCTTCTCCTTCACGGCTTCGCGGACAAAGGCCGCCTCGTCAGCCCGAACACCCCGGAGCTCCCTGAGGTGACCTACGTGTTTGCTGACGGGGTCGCGCACGTCGCGACCGTATTCGGGGACCTAGAGTGCCTCTGCGGTTGCACGTCCGCGAGGTGAGAGGGGCCCATTAGCGGCGGGCTTGAACGAACCGGCCCCCCTTCAACTCCCGTGCGCCATCGACGGGCCGGAGGTCACCGTGCCCGACCGGGCGCGGTGGCGGTCCAGGGCATCGAGGCGGTACGCGGAAGCGGGAAGGAGAGAGGGACGGCGGGGAAAGGTAGCGGCGGCTGGGATCGAGAGGCCTGCGGGTCTGGCCGGCACGGTACGCGGCGGCAGGACTCGGGGAGCCGCTGCACGCGAGCGAAGTCACCGCGGAGGCCGTGTCGGTCTGGCGCGAGCACCCGATGGGGCCCGGGCACTATTCCCGGAGCCCGGCGGCGCTCAGATCGACAACGGCCTTCCAGGCACTGTGGGTCCTGAGGGGCGTCCTACGCCAGCACGAGAACCCGGTCGCCAAGAAGGACGGGCTCTGGCGCGGGAAGCGCGGAGACGCGACTCGGCGGCGCTGGTTCGAGGGACGCACGATCGACGCGCTCTGGGGATCGTGCCGAACGGATCCGGAGCGCGCCGCGGTTGCACCGACGGCCTGGGCCGGCCTCCGGAGGGCGGAGGCCTGCTCGTTGCGCGTGGGAGACGTGCAGCTCGCGTGGACTCGGCCCGGCTGGTCGTGACACGCAAGGGCGGCCGGCGGCAGGAGCCGCCAATCGCCAGGGCGGTGGCGAACGCGATCAGACCACTCGTCGTCGGGAAGGACCCGACGGAGCTGGTCTACCCGCGCAGCTACTCGACGTTCGCCCGCGACCTGAGCCAGGTCGGGCGGCGCGCCGGTGTCGGCCCGGTGTCAGCACACCACCCGCGCCGGTCGTTCGGCCGCATCCTCTACTACGAGCACCGCCAAGACCTCAACACGATCCGCGCTCTCTACGGGCACGCCTCGGTCGCGATGACCGAGTACTACATCGGCGCGTCCATGGACGCGCTGAGGTCGGCGGTCGCCACCTTCGACCATCCCCGCTCGCCAACGCTTCCGCCGCTGGAGGTCGCGTGGGTCATGCCCTCCGAGTCGCCCGATGCAGGGGCAGACTTCTCTCGTGCGCTCAGCTCGCCCATCA
>JASHTI010000134.1 GCA_030040625.1 Thermoplasmata archaeon | reverse complement strand
CGTGCGGATCTGCTCGGCGGCGCGGGCGTGCTTGCCCATCACGCGGAGCATCGGGGCCCGGTTCTTCTCGAACCCCGGGAACGGACCGATGCGCCGGGAGATCTCCGCCGAGGTGCGGTAGCCCTCCGCCGACAGCAGGGCGCTGATCGCGCCCGCGAGCGCGCGGCCGCCCTCCGAGTCGTAGGCGAGGCCGTAGTGCATCAGCAGCGAGCCGAGGTTCGCGTAGCCGAGCCCGAGGGGCCGGTAGTCGTGGGAGTTCTGGGCGATCGCCGCCGTCGGGTAGCTGGAGGCGTCGACGACGACCTCCATCGCCAGGATCATCGTGCGGACCGCCGCCACGAACGTCGGCGCGTCGAAGGCGCCGTCCGGCGCGAGGAACTTCATCAGGTTCAGCGAGGCGAGGTTGCACGCCGAGTCGTCCAGGAACAGGTACTCGCTGCACGGGTTCGAGGCGTTGATCCGGCCGGAGTTCGGGCAGGTGTGCCAGTCGTTGGTGATGTCGTCGAACTGGACGCCGGGGTCGCCGCACCGCCACGCGGCGACGGCGAGCTTGCGCCAGAGGTCGCGGGCCTTGAACGTCCCGGCGACGCCGTGGTCGGTCCGCTGGAACGTCGACCAGGGGCCGTCGCGCAGGACGGCGTCCATGAAGGCGTCCGGGATCCGGACCGAGTGGTTCGCGTTCTGGTAGGCGATCGAGGCGTAGGCCGAGTCCGGCTCCGTGCCGTCGAAGTTCGACGAGTAGCCTTCGCGGATCAGGGCAGCGGCCTTGTCCTCCTCGCGGACCTTCGAGTCGATGAAGTCGACGATGTCCGGGTGATCCATGTTCAGGATCACCATCTTCGCCGCGCGCCGCGTCGTCCCGCCGCTCTTGATCACACCGGCGAGCGCGTCGAACGCGCGCATGAACGAGACCGGTCCCGAGGCGATGCCCCCGCCGGCGAGCCGCTCGTGGCTCCCCCGCAGCGGGGAGAGGTTCGTCCCGGTCCCGCTCCCGCCCTTGAACAGGCGGCCCTCGCTCGTCGCCAGGGCCAGGATCGAGTCCATGTCGTCGGCGACCGACTGGATGAAGCACGCCGAGCACTGCGGCGGCTCGCGGACGCCGACGTTGAACCAGACCGGGCTGTTGAACGCCGCCATCTGCTGGACCATGAGGTAGGTGAGGTTCTCCTCGAACGTCGAGCTCTCGCCGGCCGTGTCGAGGTAGCCGAGCGTCAGCGCCTGCTGGGCGATCCAGTGGCAGACCCGCCGGATCATCCCGTCGATGGAGTTCTCGCGGCGTCCGTCGATGATGCGGAAGTACTTCGACGCCGCGATGTTGACGCTCGTCTCGCTCCAGGGCTTCGGCGCGCGGATCCCCTTCTGCTCGAAGATCACCTTGCCGTCCGCGCTCTTGATCGCGGCGTCGTGGCTGCGCCAGTCCACCGTGTCGAACGCTGTCTTGCCCGCCGGCACCAGCCGCGGGAGCTCGATCGCCTCGCGACCCGTCCGCGCGGGCGGCCGTACCGCCGCCTCCTCGCCGGGCACCGTGCGCTTCTTTGAGACCGCCATGACGATGTTTCCTCGGGGGGGCTCGGGGCGAGCTCGGCTTCCCGCGCTAGGACCCGATGGGGCCTAAGCCGGACGGCAGCAGGGAGCGGAACGCCCTCGGGAGGCGGGCGTTCCAAGCCCTCCGCTCACGGCCGGAGATGGGGAAAACGCGGGATAGAGCACGTCGAAAACCCTCCGAGGCGGGCCTACATCGCTCCGGTATATCTGCGCTCGGTCCGAAACGCCCGGCCGGAGCCGCCCGGGCCGGACCGGAGCCGTCGAATGCTTTCCTCCGTAAGCTCCGGAGCGCGTCCCCGCGTCCGATCCGCGACGATCGGCCCCGGGACGGCCCAACGTCGCCCCCGGCACCCCGCCGGCTCAGTCGGAGGACGCCTCAGGGGCGGTCGGCGGGGGCAGCGGCCGCAGCCGCATCGAGCAGGGCATCAGCACCCCGCAGTCGCCGCAGAAGAGGCCCTCCTCGGCGACCCACAGAAAGGCTCCGCAGCGTTCACAACGTCGTGGATCGTCCGGGTCGTTGCGGCACGGCATGCGCGGAGACCTCCGGAGAGCGCCCGGCGAGCCGCCGGAGCTACAAAACGGCAGGTTGAAAGGGGCGAGGGGCCCGAAGGCCCCTCGCCGAGGGGTTAGGGATCGCCCGTTCAGGCGTTCTTCATCTTGGCGCGCGAGACGAAACCCTTCTTGTCGAGGAAATACATGTAGCCGTCCTGGCGGGTGACCTTCTCGGTGCCGACCCGCGCCTTCTTCCCCGACTTGTTGAGCTTCGTCGGTGTCTTCCAGAGATACCCGTCCTTGCCGAGATAGTACAGGTAACCCTTCTCTCGCTTGACCTGCTCCTTGCCAACACGCTCCGCCATGGCCGTCCTCACCGGCGAGAGAATAGGCCCTCTATTTGAACATGCTGACGGAGTTACGGCGGAGAAATCGGTTTTCCCTGACGGAAAACGACCTCCGGCCGGAGGTCGAAGCGGTAGCCGAGCTCGCCGGTGGAGCGGACCGGGAAGACCGCGAGGTCCGCCGGCCGGCCGGGCGCGATCGTCCCGGCGTCCGTCAACCGGAGCGCCGCCGCAGCGTTGACGGTCGCGGCCGTCAGCGCCTCGGCCGGCGAGAGGCGCCCGCCGTGGACGGCGGCGGCGAGGACCCCGGGCATCCCCTCGACCCAGGTCGCGGGGGAGCAGTCGGTCCCGAGCGCGACCGGCACCCCCGCGTCGACCAGCTCCCGCGCCGGGCTGCGGCGGGCGGCCGAGGAGGCGAACGCCGTCCAGGGGAGGACCACGCCGGGGACCCCCGCGGCCCCCAACCGCCTCCGATCGGCCGCCGGGGTGGTGAGGAGGTGGTCGGCGCTCGCGGCGCCGAGCCGCGCGGCGAGCCGGGCCCCGCCGCTCGGGACGAACTCGTCGGCGTGGATCTTGGCGGCGAGCCCGAGCGCCTGGCCGGCCCGGAGGATCCGCTCGGCGTCCGCGGGCCCGAAAAAGCCGGGTTCGCAGAAGACGTCGCAGAACCGGGCGACTCCCTGGCGGGCGACCGCCGGCAGCGTCCGCGCGACGATCTCCCGGACGTAGCTCCTCGGCGCGGCGGCCCGCTCCGGGGGGACCGCGTGAGCTCCCAGGTAGGTGGCGACCAGTCGGAGACCCGTTCGCCGGGCGAGCCGCGGGACGAGGGCGAGGAGCCGCAGCTCCCCGGCGTGCGTGAGGGCGTAGCCGCTCTTCACCTCGACCGTGGTCGTCCCCAGCGCGGCCATCCGCCCGAGGCGGGCGGCGGTCGCCCGGAGCAGTTCCCCCGCCGAGGCGCGTCGGGTCGCGCGGACCGTCGCGTACAGGCCGCCCCCGCCCCGCGCGATCTCGGTGTAGCTGGCGCCCGCCGCCTTGAGCGCGAGCTCCCCCGCGCGGTCCCCGGCGAAGAGGACGTGGGTGTGGGGGTCGACGAAGCCGGGGACCGCGAGGCCCCCGTTCCCCTCCACGACGACCGCGCCGGGCCGCAGCCGCACCTCGGCACGGAGACGCCGCGCCGGTCCCGCCCAGGCGAACCGCGGCCCGTCGATCGCGATCGCCGCGTCCGGTATCGAACCGAGCTCGGCCATCGCCGCTCCGGTCCGAGGGACCGGGCCGCGGGCGAGCGTCGCCGCTTCGGCGAGCCCGCGAACCACCAAGGAGGCGCGGATCATCTCACGGCTGGCGAATGAGGTGGTCGAGGAGGTCGCGGGCGGCGGTGCTCCCCGCGAAGACGATGCGGGCCTCCGCCTCCAGCGGCTCGAGCTCCTTGTAGCGCGCCGAGAAGTGGGTCAGGAAGAGCGCGCCGACCCCGGCGGTGCGGGCGCACTCGGCGGCCTGCCGGGCCGACGAGTGCCCCCACTCGTTCGCCTGCTTCTCGAGATCGACGGCGGCCGTCGCCTCGTGGATCAGGACGGTCGCCCGGTCGGCGAGCCGCGTCACTTCGTCCGAGGGGCCGCTGTCGCCGGAGTAGACGACGGAGCGACCGGGCCGGGGCGGCCCCATGACGTCCTCCGGGCGCACGGCGCCGGACGGTCGATGGATCGTCTCCCCGGCCTCGAGGCGGGCGAACTCCGTCCCGTGGACCCCGAGCGTGCGGGCTCGCTCGGTGTCGAACCGACCCCGCTTCGGTTGCTCCTCGACCCGGTAGGCGAGCGCCGGGACCGGGTGCGTCGCCGCGGCGGTCCGGACCGTGTAGCCGTCGAGCTCGACGGTCGACGCCGGCGCGAGAGCGTGCACGGTGACCGGGAACCGGAGCTGGAAGTAGCCGAGCCGGAGCGCCCGGCCGACCATCTCCTCGGCGTCCGGCGGGCCGTAGATGTCGAGCGGCTGCTCCCGGTTGTTCAGGCACATGCTCTGGATCAGCCCCGGGAGCCCCAGGAAGTGGTCGCCGTGGAAGTGGGTCAGGAAAATCCGCCGGACCCGCATGAACGAGGCGCTTGACTGGAAGAACTGGCGCTGGGTCCCCTCGCCGCAGTCGAGCAGGACGAGCTCCCGCTCGAGGTCCAGCGCGATCGCGCTCGCCGAGCGTTCCTTGGTCGGCCAGGAGCCGGCGGTCCCCAGGAACGTCAGGCGCATCGGCGGCGGCGAGCCGCGAGCCCCTAAAAAGGGGGGAGTCGCCGGCGGGGCCGGCGGCGCCCGTCCTCCGGGGGCGAAAGAGGAAAAGGGGGGAGCCGGTAGAGCGGTCGATGGTCAACTGGGAGAAGGTCCAGGAGCTCCGCGCGAAAGGCTGGGGCTGGGGGGACATCGCCGAGGACCCGTCGGTCGACTTCCACCCCGATGCCTCGGCCGGCGACCCGGGGCGCGCCCTGCGGGCGCTCTACCATCGATCGGGCCGCCGGATCGCCGCCTCCGCGACGCCCACGGCCGCCCCGAAGAAGCTCCGCAAGGACGAGCTCGAGCGGAAGTGGACGCTGCTGCGGATCGGCTACGTCGCCGTGCCGCTGATCGGCCTCTGGGCGCTCTTCGCGTACGTCGCCCCGTCGCCGATCGGCATCCTGGTGCCGGCGATCCCGTACCTCGCGCTCGCCCTCGTGGTCGCCGCCTTCGTCCTCATCTATGCGCTGTACCGCCGCACGGAGGGAAAGCGGTGGTCCGTGGTGTACCGGTCGACGGTGGTCACGGGGGTCGTCGCGGGCCTCATCCTGGCGGGCGGGATCGGCCTCGCCGGGACCCTGATCTTCGGCTGCCCGTACCTGCCGCCCGCCTCGGCGCTCTCCGGCGCCGGGGGATCGGGCTGGAGCACCGGTCCCCTGCCGACCTGGCACTCCAGCGGCAACCCGGCCGTCTTCTTCTACGGCGCGACCTGGTGCCCGTACTGTTCGGCGAGCAGCTGGGCGATCTACAAGGCACTCTCGCTGTACGGCTCGGTCTCGAACGCACCTCCGTCACATTCGAGCTCCTCGGACGTCTATCCCGGCACACCGGAGGTCGTGCTCGCCGGCATCACGATGGGGCTGAGCAAGGCCGGCTACCCGGCGAAGGTCGCCTTCCTGCCGGCCGAGGATACCTCCGGGATCAAGGACACCTACCCGACGACCGCCAGCTGCATCCAGCAGGCGTACGTCACCGCCTACGCCTCCGGGATCCCGTTCCTGGTGGTCGGCGGCCAGTACATCCACCTCGGCACGCTCGTCGATCCCGCGAACCTGACCCCCTGGAACCTGGCGAACGGGAGCGGGCTCACCTCGGTCGTCCGCGGCGATGTGATCAACGAGACCGGCGCGCCCTGGTCCGCCATCAAAGGGCAGGCGTGGCTGATCACCGCGTTCGTCTATCGGTCGCTGGGCAATAGTTGCGCCGCGCTCAGCACGATGCAGACGGACTACGGCTGGAAGGCGGCCGACGTCACCGGGGTCGGCAACGCGCTCGGATGCACCTGACGGGGCCGGCGTGAGGACCCGGACCCTCCGCGGCGTCATCGGCTTCGCGGCCGGGCTCGGACTGCTCGTCTCGCTCTTCGCCGCGGCGGAGTACTTCGCCGCCTCGCTGCGCAGCGCCTGCACCCTCAACCAGTTCTTCTCCTGCGGGACGGTCGACCGAAGCGGCCTCACGAGCACCCTCGGGGTCCCGGACTACGCCTGGGGGATCGGGGGCTTCGTCGCGCTGCTGATCGTCGCCGCGATCGCGGAGCGGCGCGGACGCGACCCCCGCCCGACCTACGTGCTGCTCGCCCTCTCCACCGCCGCGGTCCTGCTCTCCGCCAGCTTCCTCTACACCCAGCTGGTCCGCATCCACGCGCTCTGCCTCGTCTGCGCCAGCGCCGAGGCGCTCGGCTTCGTCGTCTGGCTCTGCGCCCTCGCGCTGGCGATCCGGCTCCACCGACGCGCCGCGGAACCGCCGTCCGAACCGCGGGCCGGGCCGTCGTCCGAGGCGCCGGAACCCCCGTCGTAAGGCCGGCCGGGCCGGCGACCTCTCCACCGGCGGTGCGCCGTCGGCGGACGGTTATATACCCGACCTCGCTCGGCCCGCCCGGGACGCAGCGATGGCAACGGACTTCGAGACGCTCGCCGCCGGCATCACGATCGCCGGTGGGTTCATCGGCACCGGGGTCGCCCAGTCGGGGATCGGTGCGGCCGGCATGGGGATCATCGCCGAGAAGCGCGAGAAGCTCGGTATCGTCCTGGTCTTCTTCGTCATCCCCGAGACGCTCTGGATCCTGGGGCTCGTCTTCGGCATCGCCCTGCTCAGCGGTTCGCTCTAGGGCGGCCCCCGGTGCATGAGCCTCGACGCGCTCGTGGAGGAGATCCGCCGCCGCTCGGAGGGCGAGCTGCGCGAGATCGAGACCCGCCGGGCCGACGAGGAGCGGCGGCTCGGCGCGGAGCGGGAGGCGCGGATCGCCGCCGTTCGCCAGGAGCAGGCCCGCCTCGGCGAGGTCGAGGCGTCCCGGCTCCGGGCCCAGCTGCTCGCCGCCGCGACGGTCAACGCCCGCAAGCGCCTCTACGAGGCGCGGGAGCGCCGGCTGCGGTCGGCGGTCGAGGCGACACGCGACCTCCTCCAGGAGTACGCCCGCACCGACGGCTACACCGACACGCTCCGCCTGCTGGCGGCCGAGGCCGCCGAACGGCTCGGCAAGCAGCTCCGCATCACCGGTCGCAGCGAGGACGCCGCGCGCCTCGGCAAGATCGCGGGCCGGGCGTTCGACGCGAGCCCGGCGGCGATCCTCGGGGGCCTCATCGCCGAGACCTCGGACGGCAGCCGCCGCCTCGACCTCTCCTTCGACGAGCTGCTGCGCCTGCGGGAACCGCGGGTCCGCGAGCTGCTCGCCTAGGCATGGCCGGCTCCCCGTACGCCAGCGCCCTCGGGCGCCTGAAGCCGTACTTCCCCGAGTTCCTCCCCGTCGGCACCTTCGAGACGCTGCTCGCGGCCCGGGACGTCGGCGAGATCACCAAGCTCCTCGAGGCGACGCCGTACCAGACGGACCTCGTCGGCGCCCGGGCGAGCTACCAGGGGGCGGCGCTCGTCGAGGTCGCCGTCAACCGCACGCTCGCCCGGCGGATCCGCCAGGCGTTCTCGGCGACGCCGTACGCCGGCCGCGAGATCGTCGGCGCCTACCTCGCGCGCTGGGACCTCCAGAACATCGGCCTGATCCTCTCGGCGAAGGCGCAGAACCGCCGCCTCACCGAGACCGACGAGGAGCTCGTCTCGAGCCGCGAGATCCCGGCCGGCCTCTACGCCGGGGTGCTGAGCCTGGACGACCTCCGCGGCCTGCTCGCCCAGCCGAGCGTGGAAGCGGTCGCCCAGGGTCTGGTCCGGTTCGGCTACGGCGCCGCGATCCTCCCGCTGCTCGACGCCTACCGTCGCAGCGGCGACATCTTCCCGATCCTGGCGGTCCTGGACCGGGAGTACTACCGCAACCTGCTCGCGCACACCGTCTTCTTCCAGGGCGACGAATGGGTCGTCCGCGAGCTGATCCGGGGCGAGATCGATGTCCGCAACGCCCTGCTGCTGCTGAAGAGCCGGGCCGCCGAGGGGACGACCCCGGACGCGGTCCAGGCCCGCTGGATCGAGGGCGGCAACCTGCCGGCCGGGACCGTCGCCGACCTCCTCGGCGCGCCGACCGTGCCGGCGCTCGCCGAGCGCCTGCGCGCCCGCTTCCCGCACGTCGGCGAGGGGGACGCCGCCTTCACCGCCGAGCAGAGCCTCGCCGGCTACGAGTCCGCGCTCTGGGGGGACTACGCCGCCGAGACGCTCGAGCGGGTGCGGAGCTACCCGCTCTCGCTCGCGATCATCTTCCACTACCTCCTGCGCGCCCAGCTGGAGCGCGACGACCTGCGCCAGATCGCCTTCGGCGTGGTCTACGGGCTGCCGGCGGCGCGGGTCCGCCGCGCGCTCGTCAGCGTGCGGCTGTAGCGTCGGCCGCGGCCGCCCCCGGGCGGCCGTCCGGCTGGACGAGCGGGAGCGTGTGGCGCCGGTCGGCGCCGAACGGCCGGAACTCGTGGCCGTCCCCCTCGTAGAACTTGGAGAAGTACTCCACGAACATCAGCCGCATCCCCTGGATCGCCGGCTCGAAGACGCAGAGGATGACGTTGAAGGACTGCCCGACCACCAGCACGACCGCGCCGATCAGGATCGCGAGCCCGCCGGAGTGGAACTCGCCGACGGCGACCGAGTTGATCAGCGCCGCGAGGATCACGCTCGCCAGCAGGATCCCGACCAGCCGCGTGTACGACAGGATGTGGCTGACGACCTCGATGAGGCCGAGCATGCCGTTCTGGAGCCCCTCGCCGCCGACCATGACCCCGCCCGCGACGATCGCGAGCCACAGGTACGGGGAGTGCGTCGCCGGCCCGCTCGCGTGCCGGAGGACCCCGAGCCCGAAGAGGGTCACGCCCCAGGCGAAGCCGATTCCGCCGGCCTTCCCGACGGCGCCTCGGTAGTGGTGGTGGAAGTACTCCTTCAGCGCCCCGAGGAGGAAGCCGAGGCTCACCATCGCGAGGCCGACGAACCCGGCGATCAGCAGCAGGTGCGAGAGATCGGTGTCCGGCCGGATCGGCGCGTGGTAGCCGATCAGCTGGTGCAACAGGTCGATCCCGAAGAACGAATCGAAGTAGACCCCGAAGATGATCGCGATGATCGCCCCCGGCACGAGGGTCCGCGCGAGCTGCTGCAGCGTGCTCGGCCCCATGATCGTCCGCATGAACTCCCGCCCGAACCCCGGTAGGCGCCGTGCCCCCGGGAAGCCGGCGAGCATCCAGAACGAGACGAGGAGGATCGCGAGCCCGTAGCCCCAGTCGCCGATCATGAAGCCGAAGAAGACGGGGAAGACGAGCGCGAAGACCCACGTCGGGTCCCACTCCGTCGCCTTCGGCAGCGAGTAGAACCGGATGAAGAACTCGTACCAGCGGACCCCGGGCGGGTTGTCGAGGAGCGTCGGCGGCTCCTCGTCCGTCGGGACCCGGTAGAGGTAGGTCCGGCCCCCGACGATGTTGTCGACGATGCGGTGGAGCCGCTCGACGTCGCGCTCGGGGACCCACGCCTCGACGGCGAACGCCGCCTGGCTGCTCGCCATCTTCGGCAGGACCTCGAGGAGGCGCGCCTCGACCTGGAGCGCCTCGTCGATCGCCGCGACGGTGGCGTACCAGTCGCGGGCGAGCGCTCCGAGCCGCTCGGCGACCTCCGCCCGCCGCCGCGCGGCGGCCCGCTGCTCCGCCTCGGCGGCGGCCCGTGCCTCCGCGACGGTCCCCTTCAGCTCCGGAACGACCTCGAGGCGGACCCCGGCGACGCCGGCGGCCCGCACGACCGCCTCCGCCTGGGCCTGCGGGACCGTCACCACGAGGCGGCGCGGCAGCCCGCCGCCGCCGTCCAGCACGACCGTCTCCGGCCGCCCGGCGAGCCCCTGGCGCCACAGGTCGACGGCCTTGGCGGGCCCCTCCGGGACGTAGCTGACGAAGCTCTCGCCCCGGAGGAGCTCGAGCCGGTCGCCGTAGAAGTCGAGCCGCTGGAGGAGCCGGAGCGTCTGGTCGAGCGCCTGCGCGCGCGACTGGAGCTGGTCGTCCTCGCGCCGGAGCGCGCCGACCTCCGCGTCGATCGGGACCGTCTTCGCGAGGGCGAGGACCTCCTCCAGCGAGCCGAAGTGGCGCGCCGGGGCGCCGGCGATCCGCGGCAGGGCCGTCGCGAGCCCGCGGAAGCGCAGCGCCTCCTCCGAGATGCGCCGCTGGCGCTCGGTGCCGTGGTCCGGCGCGAGCTGGCGGAGGACATCGGCGGAGACCGGCTCGACCTGCGCGACCCGGAGGTCGTGGAGGACGGTGAGGATCGTCTCGCGGTCCTCCTTCAGGCCGAGGAGGCCGATCTTGGCCATCCGGACCGGTCGGAGGAAACCCATCGTCGCCCCCGCGACCGCTAGCCCGACCGGAACCGGCCGAGCACGGCGTCCAGGACCGCCGTCCGCTTGGGGGCCGGGAGCGTGGCGGAGGAGCCTTCGAGCGCGGCGGCGTCGGCGTCACCTTTCGCCTCGATCCCCTTCGCCTCCCGCTCCGCCCGGCTCCGGGCCTCCTCGACGACGGCGGTGCGCCGCGCCGCCGCCTCGGCGAGGGCCGCCTTGACCATCGCCTCGGTCTCCGCGCGGAGGCGCTCTAGGCTCGCGGTCGCGCCCTCCCGGGCCTCGCGGAGCCGCTGCTCCCACTCCTGCTCGGTCGCCTTGACGCGGCGCAGGGCGTCGACGCCGGCGGAGGCGGCGGGCTCGGACGTCTCGCTCATCGGACCTTCCGCGCCGCTAGGCGACGCCCGCGGCGCTCCCCTCCGCCTCCATCTTGCGCTTGACGGTCTTGAGCATGCTGAAGGCGTCGCGCTCCATCTCGTCGAATCGGAACTTGATGTAACGGACGATCGCTTCCAGCCGCGGGATCAGGACGTTCTCGATCGCGCTGGCGCGCCGCTTGGTCTTCTCGATCTCGAGCAGCAGGCGCCGGAGCGTGATCTCCTTCTCCGCGATGTCGAGGACGACCTGGTAGATCTCCTGGAACCGGTGGATCGCCTCGCCGACGCTCGTCGGCAGGTCGAGCAGCGTCGTCGGCGGGAGCGGCGCGAAGCCGCCGCCGTCGACCTCGGGCATGCGCACCCCCATCACGTTGCGGGTCCGGACGCTCGCCGCCTGGATCGCCGGCAGCAGCATGGAGATGTTCTCGAGCCGGGTCGGCCCCTCCCGCATCTCCGCGGCGCGGATCGACTCGTAGCCGCGGGTGACCTTCTGGCGGAGGTCGCCCCGCAGCCGCATCGCCTCCTTGGAGATCCGGAAGAACTCGGCGATCAGCGCCGAGCGCTTGAGCTTCAGCAGGTTCAGGCCCCGCTTCGCGACGACGATGCGGCGCCGGGTCCGCAGCAGCTCGAGGCGGGTCGGCCGGACGTTCTCGACGGCCACACCCGACCTCGGCCCCTACACGCCGGCGGCGGGCGGGTGGGCGCGGTACAGCTGGAGGAACTCGGGCCGGATCCGCTTCAGCTCGGCGTCCGGGAAGTCGGAGAGGATCTCCCAGGCGACCTTCAGGCTCTCGTCGATCGTGCGGTCCTCGTCCGGCCGCTGCGTGACGAACTCGCGCTCGAAGCGGTCGGCGACCCGGAGGTAGAGCCGGTCGACGGGGCTGAGCGCCTCCTCGCCGACGATCGCGCTGAGGGCCCGCTGGTCCTTGCCCGTCGCGTAGGCGGCGAACAGCTGGTCGGAGACGCCGCGGTGATCGTCCCGCGTCCGGTCCTTGCCGATCCCCTGGCCCATCAGCCGGGAGAGGCTCGGGAGGATGTCGATCGGCGGGTAGATCCCCTTCCGCTGGAGGTCCCGGCTGAGGTACATCTGCCCCTCCGTGATGTAGCCGGTGAGGTCCGGGATCGGGTGCGTCACGTCGTCCGCCGGCATCGTCAGGATCGGCAGCTGGGTGATCGAGCCCTTGCGGCCGTGGATCTTGCCGGCCCGCTCGTAGATCGTCGCGAGGTCCGTGTAGAGGTAGCCGGGGTAGCCCCGGCGGCCCGGGACCTCCTCGCGGGCGGCGGAGACCTCGCGAAGCGCCTCGCAGTAGCTCGTCATGTCGGTCAGCACGACCAGGACGTGGAGGTCCTCCTCGTAGGCGAGGTACTCGGCGGCGGTGAGCGCCATCCGGGGCGTGACGACCCGCTCCATCGACGGGTCGCTGGAGAGGTTGAGGAAGGCGACCGTCCGCTCGAGCGCGCCGGTCGTTTCGAACTCCTTCATGAAGAAGTTCGCTTCCTCGCTGGTGATCCCCATCGCGCCGAAGACGACGGCGAACCCCTCGGAGGAGTTGCGGAGCTTCGCCTGGCGGACGATCTGGGCGGCGACCTGGTTGTGGGGCAGGCCCGCGCCCGAGAAGAGCGGCAGCTTCTGGCCCCGCACGAGCGTGTTGTTGACGTCGATCGTCGAGATCCCCGTCTGGATGAACTCGCTCGGCTCCTCGCGCGAGTACGGGTTCATGGCGTTCCCGACGATCTCCAGGCGCGTCGAGCTGACGATCTTCGGCCCGCCGTCGCGCGGCTCGCCGAGGCCGTTGAAGACGCGGCCGAGCAGCTCGTTGGAGACGGCGAGCGTGGCGACCTCCCCGAGGAACTTCACGCTCGTCCGTTCGACGTTGAAGCCCATCGTCGGCCCGAAGACCTGGACGATGGCGAGCCCCTTGCGCGAGTCGAGCACCTGGCCCTGGCGCCGCTCGCCGCTCGGGAGCGTGATCTCGACGATCTCGCCGTAGGCGGCGTTGTCGACCTCGCGAACGAACAGCAGCGGGCCCGTGACGCGGTCGACGGTCCGGTAGTCGACCGGCACGTCGGCGGCGTCGCCGGCGCCGCGGTCGGCCTTGGCCCCCTTCGCCGCCATCAGGCCGCCCCCGCGCTCGTCACGGCGGCGACCGTCTGGCCGACCTCGAGCTCGATCTGGTCGAACTGGGCCTCGAGCTCGTTCTCGGGGATCCACTTCATGCGCGAGAGCTTGGTGCGGACGGGCAGCTTCTGGAGCTGCTGGACCGTCGCCCCCTTCTCGACCGCCTCCTGCTCGCGGTCGCCGAAGGCGAGGATCGCCCGCAGCATCCGCAGCTGCTTCTGGATCGAGGAGTAGGTGTCGACGGCGTCGTAGGCGCTCTGCTGCAGGTAGTCCTCCCGGAGCATCCGCGCGACGTCGAGGGTCGCCTTCTCGCGCTCGGGGAGGGCATCGACCCCGACGAGCTGGACGATCTCCTGGAGCTCCGCCTCCTTCTGGAGCGTCTCTAGGGCGCGCTGCCGGAGCTGCACGAACTCGCCGGAGAGCCGTTCGCGGTACCAGCCGGCGAGGTCCGCGACGTAGAGCGAGTAGCTCTGCAGCCAGTTGATCGACGGGAAGTGGCGACGCGAGGCGAGCGAGGCGTCCAGCGCCCAGAAGACGCGGGCGACCCGGAGCGTGTTCTGGCTCACCGGCTCGGAGGTGTCGCCACCCGGAGGCGAGACGGCCCCGACGACCGTGACCGAGCCGCGGCGGCCGTCCGGCGAGAGCGTCACGACGCGGCCGGCCCGCTCGTAGAACTCGGCGACGCGGCGGCCGAGGTAGGCCGGGTAACCCTCCTCGCCGGGCATCTCCTCGAGGCGGCCGGAGATCTCGCGCATCGCCTCGGCCCATCGGCTCGTCGAGTCGGCCATCAGGGCGACGTCGTAGCCCATATCGCGGTAGTACTCGGCGATCGTGATGCCGGTGTAGACGCTCGCCTCGCGGGCGGCGACGGGCATGTTCGAGGTGTTCGCGATGAGGACCGTCCGCTCCATCAGCGGCTTCTTGGACTTCGGGTCGACGAGGTTCGGGAACGTCGCCAGGACCTCCGTCATCTCGTTGCCGCGCTCGCCGCAGCCGACGTAGACGACGATGTCCGAGTCGGCCCACTTGGCGAGCTGCTGCTGAGTGACGGTGTTGTGGAGCAGGAGGCCCCCGAACCCTCCCACGAAGTTCTGCCCGTGTTCGGGCACGCAGACATCGTAGACGTCGTACGGTCCGCGGCTCTCCTCGACGACCTCCACGACCTCGTCGCAGAGGATCCACTCCAGGAGCTCCGTGAGGCGCCGAGCGGCGAGCTCCTCCGGGAACGCGACGGCGTCGTCGGCGGAGGCGGCCATGGACTTGGCGAACGTCGCGGCGCCCATCCGCTCGCCGTTGCCGATGTAGTTGTGGATCTCGATGCCGTGCGCCAGCAGCTCGGAGTAGCTCGCGTGGGACCGGTAGAGCCGCTCGATCGAGCGGGGCGGCAGCGGAACGACGTCCGTGGAGGTGTAGGTCGAGCTGTGGGCGCGGACGTACGCGCGAATCGCCGCGACCTTGGGATGGGGCGAAGCGAGGGCGCTGTGGAGCCGGCCGAGGTTGGCGAGGCCCCGGACGTAGAGGCGGAAGTAGACCGTGCCGCCGACGGTTCGGGACGCGAGCGTCGAGGCGATCGCGAATCGGGCCAGGGCGTAGGAGAGGTCGGTCTGCAGGCCCCGGCTGGCCGTACAGAGCTCGACGTCCCCGCCGGAGAGGCCGCCATCCCCGAGGTAGTAGCCGCGCAGGAACGCACCGAGCGATGCGTTGTCCGCGGCGAGGACCGCCGACGGGATCCGCTTCCCGGCCGCGAGGCGGCCGGTACCGATCTGCTCGAGGAGGCGGACGAGGAGGGTGCTCTGCAGCAGGACGTTCGGGGCCTTCCCGGCCTGGCGCTCGACCTTACCGGGCAGCCCGAACAGCCGATCGGCGAGCTCGAGGAATCGCCGGAGGAGCGCCTCGTCGGTGTTGGTGAAGACGGCGCACCGTCCGGCCCGGATGTAGCCTTCGGCCACGAAGAGGCCGAGGAACTCCGCCAGATCGGGGGTCATCCGCTCCGGGACCCGGATCGGCTTGCCACGGCGCTGGAGCGGCGGGAGATGGAGCTGCAGCGGAGGCGCCTCGGTCGGCGACGGAAGCTTGCGCACGGAGGCGACGTAGTCGCCGGGTCGAAGCTCGCGGGCCGGCGTCTCCCGCAGGCCCCCGTACGGACCGATCGTGAACAGGCGGTGGACCGGCGTGACCCGGACGGTGCGGCCGCTCCGGGTCCGGATGCGGACCAGGCGGTCGCTCTTGCCGTGGTAGAGCGTCCGGGTCTCGCTGCGCGAGATCTGGTTCCCCTGCAGCGAATACAGCGGAAGCGGCGCCTCCAGCTGGATCCACTCCTCGTGGCCATTGACCGTCAGCTTTCCGCGCCCCCGTGACTGCTCGAACAGTTCGGCGATCGGGACCAGGCGTCCGTCGCCCGTCAGGACGGGGGTCTCGGGGGCCGCGCACTTGCCGCTCCCGAACGGGCCGGGAATGCAAGCCGTCCCGCCCTTCGCGACAGGGAAGAACGAGTCGATGACGCGCTGACCGGTCACGAGCGGGATCTCCGGCGGGAGCTTCTGCCCGACCGGCCGCGGGATCCGGACGACCCAGCGGTGCGCAAGGTAGAGCGGCGTCGATCCCGAACCCGAGCTGACGGAGCCGATCGGGTCGCGGATCGTGTAGGTGCCGCTCGCCAGCTGCTTGAGCGTCCCCCGGACGCCCGGCGGCACGAGGATCTTGTGGAGGATGAGGCTCGTCTCCTGGACGGTGCCGAGGATCGTGCCGGGCGCGACCTCGTCGCCGACCTTGGCGGTGGCGCGGAACTCCCAGCGCTTCTTCTCGTCGAGCGGCGGGGCGACCGTGCCGCGGGTGATGAAGTCCCCGACGCCCTTCTGGATGACATCGAGCGGCCGCTGGACCCCGTCGTAGATCGACGTCAGGAGCCCCGGGCCGAGCTCGACGCTCAGCGCGGCGCCGGTGTTCTCAACGACCTCGCCGGGCCGCAGGCCGGTCGTGTCCTCGTAGACCTGCACCGTCGCCGTGCCGCCGACCAGCCGGATGATCTCGCCGACCAGGCCGAGCGCGCCGACGCGGACGACGTCGTACATCCGGGCCCCCTCGAGCCCCTCCGCGAGGACGACCGGTCCCGAGACTCGCGCGACGATCCCTGCCATCTCCGCTCCCCTAGCTCGCCGGGCCGAGCGTGACCCCGAGGACCCGCTTGGCGAGCGTGCGGATGCTCTCCGCCTCGGCCTGCGCCGCGGTCGGCGTCGGGACGAAGACGACGAGCGGACGGAGCGAGGCGTCCGCGTGCGCGCGCTGGATTTCCGAGAGCCGCGGCCGGATCGACTGGCTCGCGATGATCAGACTGAAACGGTCGTCCCCGAGCGCCTTCTGGAACTCCGCGACGGCCGTGGCGGGCGTGACCTCGATCACGTCCGGCAGCCCGATCAGCCGGAAGCCGATCGCGAGCTCGCGCTCGCCGAGAACGGCCGTTCGACCGGGAAGGACCGGGGTCTCGGGCACGGCCTCCTCGGCGGGGTTCCTCCGTATTTAAGCGCTCCTCGGCCGGGAGACGCGCGCGACGCTCGTCGGCTACTTCGCGCGGCGCCGGGGGCGTCGGCCGAGGTCCTTCGCCATCGCCCGGACGAGGTGCCGGCGCCAGAGCGTCGCGTCCTCCCGGCAGACCTCGCGCGCGCGGCGGGCGAGCGCGGCGGCCGACGGCGCGCGCGCGGCGCGCTCGATCTGGAGGCCGGTGAACTCGAGCACCGAGCGGTGGGCGCCCCGGGGGAGGATCCGGTAGAGGAACTGCGAGTGGAGGGTCGGGCCCGCGATGTGCGTGTTCGTCCAGGCGAGATCGCGGGGCCGGAGCCGGACGAGCCGCTTCTTCGTCACCGAACCCTTCTCGGTGCGCACGGTGTCCGTGAGCAGGATCGTCCCCGGTGCGAGCTGCGCGACCTTCCGCCGGCCGACGTGCCCCATCCGCTCCCAATCGTCCGGCCGGTAGTCGACGCACCAGCGGTAGGCGGCCGGAGCGGCCGCCGGCAAGGTCACGCGGAAACGGTAGTCGAAGGCGACGAGCGGCACGCCCCCCTCACTTGTACGTCGAACGGTGGACGTTCTTCTCGTCGTCCGTGATCAGGATGCACTCCCCCTCGCATTCGAAGAGGCACGCCTCGCAGACGATGCACTCGGGCCCGTGGACCGCGAGCGACTTCTCCCCGCGGAACTGGAACTTCGCGCCGACCGCCGCGTCGTCGACGACGTCCGGCACCTCGCCGCGGGGACGGAGCTCGAAGACGTTCGTCGGGCAGACGTCCCGGCAGTGCGAGCAGCCGGTGCACTTGGCGATGTCGATGTCGACCTGGACCATCGTCGCCCGGTCGATGCGCGCCGGCTCATAGCCTTGGGGCCGGCCCGTGGAACGGCCCCCCGCCGGGGCGTGGCGCCGGCCCACCGTCGCCGGGTAATCCCTCCGGCGCGCCTCTCCGGGCCGGGGCGGCGATGGGCCGGATCCTGATCGGCACCAGCGGCTGGGACTACCCCGAGTGGGACGGCCCGGTCTATCCCCGCCGGGGCGTACCGGACAAGCTCCGCTTCTACGCCACGCAGTTCCCGATCGTCGAGGTCAACTCGACGTTCTACCGGCTGCCGCCGCCGGCCGTCGCCGAGGCGTGGGCCCGCCGGACGCCGGGGGCGTTCCGGTTCGCGGCGAAGTTCCCCCGGACGATCACCCACGAGCTCCGTCTCGAGCGGACCGACGCGGAGCTCGCCCGCTTCCTCGACGTCCTGGCGCCGCTGCGTCGGGCCGGCAAGTTCGTCGCCGCGCTGCTCCAGCTCCCCCCGTTCCTGCCGTTCGAGCCGGGCCGGAGCCGCGACTTCTACGCCTCGCTCCCGCGCGAGCTGCCGGTCGCCGTCGAGTTCCGGGAACCGTCCTGGCTCACCCCCGCCTCCTACGAGCTCCTGCGCGAGTTCCGGCTCGCGAACGTCATCGTCGACGGCCCGCACCGCCCGATCGACGCCGAGATCACGGCGTCGTTCGCCTACGTGCGATGGCACGGTCGGGGGGCTCCGGTCTGGTACGACTACACCTACTCCGCCGCCGAGCTCGCCGCCTGGGTCCCGCGCCTGCGCGCCCTCGCGGCGGGCGCGGAGGCCGTCTACGGCTTCTTCAACAACCACTTCCGGGGCGACGCGGCCGCGAACGGCCGGAGCCTCGCCGAGGAGCTCGGCCTGCCGCCGCCCCCGCCGGCCCGGGGGACGCTCGACGCCGGGCCGTTCTAGGCCGACGCCGGGCCGGGGGCCGTCGCGCGCTCGACGGTCGGCTCGATCGCGACCGGGAAGTTGACGGAGTTGGCGACGAAGCAGCGGTGGTGCGCCTCCGCGTGGAGCGCGCGGGCCCGGTCGAGATCGCCCGCGCGCACGCGGACGCGCGGCCGGAGGGTCGCCCCGGTGAACCGTCCCCCGCCGTCCGGGCCGGTCTCGAGGGTCCCCTCGGCGGCGTCGTGGTAGCCGACGACCACGACCCCGGCCTCCGCGCAGAGGTGGAGGTACCAGAGCATGTGGCAGGAGGAGAGCGCCGCGACGAGCAGCTCGTCCGGGTTGACGCGGGCCGCATCGCGGCCGGGGCTGAGCCCGGAGGTGGCGAGGATCGGGGGCTTGCCCGCGATCTCGATCGCGTGGTCGCGGCGGTAGCCCCCGTAGCTCCGCGTCCCCTCGCCGAGATCGCCGGTCCAGCGGACGGCGACGCGGTAGCGGTGGGTCGCCACGGACGACCCCAGGGTCCCCCGGAGGATAACGCCACGAACCCGGGCCGCTCGGCGTCCCGCGCGTCGGGGGAACGCCCGGTTCTCGGCGCCGTTTCACCGGCCCCCGCGCGGCCGCTTTAGAGCGTCCCGGCCGCGTAGGTCCCGCGGGGGTCGCGGGCGTGCCTGCATCGCTTTCGGTCGAGC
>JASHTI010000133.1 GCA_030040625.1 Thermoplasmata archaeon | reverse complement strand
AGCAATCGCAACGGCGTGTTCGTCGTCTACTTCCCGCTCTACCTGGTCGAGGTCAAGGGAGCGACGCTCCCCGTCGCGCTCGCGGTCCTCACCGTCGCCTGGCTCCCCGGGACGCTGATCGGCCCGTGGGTCGGGCGGCTGTCGGATCGATCCCGGCGCCGACGGCCCTACCTGCTGCTCGGGGAGGCGCTCGCCTTCCCCCTGTTCCTCGCCGTGATCTTCGCCCCCGGGTTCGTCCTCGCGAGCCTCCTCTTCGTGCTCGCGGAGCTGGCGCTGGCGATCGGGGCGCCGGCGTACACCGCCTATGTGGCCGACGTCACGCGGACCAGCGAGCGAGGGGAGGGCTACGGCCTCCTGAACGCAACCTCGAGCGCGGGCTCGGTGGTCGGGTTCCTCGTGGTCGCGGCGCTCTCCGTCTGGTACGGCCTGGGTGCCCTCTTCCCATTCGTCGCGGCGGTCATGGTCGGGACCCTCGCCGTGGTGATCTTCCTCGTCCCCGACCTTCGGCTCGACCACCCGGTTCCCCCGCGTCGGCCGCTGCGCGAGATGAAGCCGGTCATCACGTTCTCGTTGGCCGTTTCCATTCGGGCGATCGGGGCGGGGGCCGTGGGCACGTTCTACGGCTACCTCGCGGCGGACCTGGGCGCCAGCACGTTCGAAGTGGGGCTGGTCGCGGTCGCCGGCCTGCTCACCGGCGCCCTCGTCTCGGTACCGCTGGGTCGCATCGTGGACCGGTTCGGTGAGCTCCGCGGGATCTGGTACGGCACCCTCCTGACGCTCGCGTCGTACGGGATCTTCCTCGGATCCACCGTCTGGCCCGAGACCGTGCCGGGCGCCTCGGTCCGGTACGCCGGGCAGTCGTTCCTTGGCACCGGGATGAACGCCTGGGTCGCCCGGATGGCGCCCGTCGACCAGCGCGCGGAGTACCTCGGCATGTTCACCCTGATCAACTCCTCGCTGTGGAGCGTGGGACCTCTCGTCGGGGCGATCGCGATCGCCGCCGCGGGCTACCCGGGTCTCTTCGTGATGGCGATCGCCTCCTCGGTGGTCTCTCTGGTCGCGATGGAGGTCCTCCTCGGCGAGTCCGGGATCCGGCGCGCGCCGAGGGCCTCGCTGCCTCCCGCCCCCATCTAGCGGGACTCGATCCCTCGCGGGGTCGGCTCCGCGGCGAGGAAGCACGCCCCCGCCGGGCGATGCCCACCGGCCTCCCGCGGCCGGCCCGCACCGTCGGAGCCGCTATCCGCGGCTGCGTCCTGAGGGCGTCGTCGGCGTAGGGCCGTGTCCGAAGGGCCGAGCGACGACTTCCTGCGCATCGTCGACCCGCCGGGCCCGCCGCCCGTTCCCCCCGATGTGCGGGACCTCTGGCGGACCGCGTTCTGGCTACTGGTGTTCGGCCCGTTCCCGCTGGCGGTCGGCCTCTACACGTTCGTCGCGTATTCCGCTACCCAGTTCCCCCGGCTCGCGGCGGGCCTGTTGGTCGGCCTCGGCCTGCTCCTGCTGGGGGTCGGTGCGTACGAGCTGTACTCGGCCCGCGTCTGGCGGGCGCGCCTTCACTCGCAGGGGATCGAGTGGAAGCCGGAGACGACCGTCCTGCCCGTGGTGCGTTCCACGCTCCGCGTGGCGATGGAGCCCGCCGCCGCCCTGGGCATGGCGTTCCGAGCGCTGCGGGACTCCGAAGCGCTGACGGAGGGCGATATCCGGTTCTCGGGGGTCAAGCAGACGCCCGGAGGGATCGAGGCGTACAGCGGACCCACGCTTCTCTGGATGCTGCTCGTCTCGCGGGCCGCCTATCCGTCCATGCCGGCGACGATCCGCATCGCGGCGAAGGGGATCGGCAGCGCGACCGACCTGGAAGTGAGGGTCTGGCCCTACTCGTCGGCCCAGGGTGACCGGATCATCGCCGACGTGAGGGACGCGATCCGCCTCGAGCTCGGCGGGGCCCGGGTCCCGGACTGACCGTGTCGGGGTCGCCCGGTGGGGAGGGGCCTCGCCGGGCGGACCGCGCTCCTCCGCGGGAGCGAATGCAGTCCTCTGCGTCCGCAGGCCCCCCGCGTCAAATAGACCTGCCGAGAGCTGGCCCCGGGGGGCGACGACAGTGGTCTGGTTGAAGGACGAGGGGAGCGAATTCGAGGCGCCCATCGATTTCGTCTGGAGATACATCCTCGGGGGCGAGGGGCATGATGCGGCCCACACGACCAGCCGGAACCCTAAGTTCGAGAAGGTCTCGGAGGTCACGTTCGTCTACGGGTCGGAGCGATTGCTCCGGGGAAAGTGGGCCCCGGACCGACTGCGCATTTCGATGTTCCCGCCGGTGTCGGTGGTCACCGAGTGGCTGGAGGGGGTCCTGGCCGGTTCGCGGCTCGTCTACCTCTACTCGCCACGGGGGGAGCGGACGGGGATCGACGTCTACGGGGAGTTCACCTCCAAGACCCTCCCGCCCGGCGAGGTGGAGGCGACGGCGCGGGAGTTCCTGGACCGCGAGTTCCACGACGATGCGCCCGTGATCCGCCGGGAGTACCTCGCGCTCAAGGGAAAGGCCTGAGCGTAGCCACCTTCGGGCCGGCGAGGGCGAGGGAACCGCCGCTCGACTCGGCGCGGAGCCCAGGCCGCCCTCCGGACCTCGCCTCCCCCGTTCGAGTCACAGGCTTTGAGAGCGGCCGCCTCCCGGGAACCGGGGCGCAGCGTGGAGGGAACCACCGTCGCGGCGATCGTCTCGTTCGCCGGCTTCGTGGGGTGCCTCGCTCTCTACGCGTTGCTTCCTTTCCCGCACGACGCCGCGTGGCCGGCCGGAGCTTGGTGGCTCTCGGCGTGCCTGCTGGGCGTGGGCTCGGTCTGCTTCCTGGTCTTTCTCGTGACGGGGCTCATCACGTTCCTGAATCGCGGCTCCGCCCCGCCCGATACGCCCTGAGCGGTACCGCCCGGCGGCGCCGAGCACCGCTCCCGGACGCAGCCCGGCAGGGTGCCTGCGGTTGGGCTTGTGGTCGGGGACACCGCGGGCGCTAAGGGCGCCCGTCCCTCCGCGAATCCGGATGACCGCCGCCCCGCTTCGCGTCTCGGCCCGGGCCGCCCGGCGCCTGGTCGTCACCCAGCAGCATCTCGCCGGAGCCCGACCGGCGCGCGTGTCCGCGGAGCGGATCGTCCGCACGGTGCGCGACCTGCCCTACGTCCAGTGGGATCCGGTCACCGTCGTCGCCCCGTCGCATCTGCTCTCGCTCTGGGCCCGGCTGGGGCCGTTCCGACCCGCCGACTTCGATCGGCTGCTGTGGAAGGAGCGACGCCTGCTCCAGCACTGGATCCCCTTCGCCAGCGTCGTTCCGACCGAGGATTACCCGCTGCACGCCTCCTTCATGCGGCGATACCCCGACTCCCTCTCGGACTCGTGGGGGTCGCAGCGGGAAGCCGCGCGCGCATTCCTCGCCCGGCACGGCGACCTCCGCAAGGGGGTCCTTCGGGACC
>JASHTI010000132.1 GCA_030040625.1 Thermoplasmata archaeon | reverse complement strand
CGCGCCGCGTGGCATACGGAGCGGGCCCTGCGCCGCGGGGACGCGGGGCGGCGGGGGACGATCGAGCAGCTCCGACGCCACGACGGCCGACGCCGCCGGGGCCGGCGGGACTCCGCCGTGCGGGTCCCAAGGCGAGAGCTCCCCACGGTCGGGCTGCCAGCGGCCGGTCGCACCGGCGGGTGAAGGGCCCCCGGGCGGCGGAGGCACCGGGATCGCCGGCGGAGCGGCGCTGGCCGGAGAGCCGTTCGGGCCCCCCGTCGGACGACCGATCCGCGAACCTCCGCGGAGTCCGACCGGGGGAGGCGGCAACACCACGGTGGGCGGCGGTCCGCTCGGCGTGCCCGGTCGTCGGGGCGCGGCCTGACGGCTGCGCTCCAGCGCCTGCGCGAGGCGATCGGCGCTCGGAAGCGTGACGCGCGGGCGGCCCGCGCTCGCCGGGTTCGGGGGGCCCGAAGCAACGATCCCGTCCCACTCGGTGACCGACGGACGGGGAGTGAGAGGCCGCTTGGCCCCCCGGGCCGGCGGCGGAACGCCCGCCGGGAACGAGCCCGACCACTCGGAAGGCGAGGGGGCCCGGGAGCCGCCGGGCTCCGAGAGCCACAGCCCCGCGAGGACTCCGGCGACGACACCTACCCCGAAGCCGGCGTAGGCGAACAGTCCGAGACCGCTCAGCGCGATCACGACGAAGCCGAGCCAGGTCCGCTCTCGCCGGATACGGACCGCGACCAGCCCGACGATCGCGGTGAGGATCCCGCTCGCCAGGCCGACCGCGCACGCGAGCAGGAAGAGCTCCGGGCCGAACCCCCAGAACGGGTGGGCGGCACAGCCGCTCCCGGTCGGCGGGTGCGGGCAATCGGCCGCCTCGCGCAGCGCGGCCGGAAGATACACTCCCGCCACCGCGGCGGTCGCGACCCCGGACATGACGGACAGCCCGAGGGTCGCACCGGCTCGGTGTGCCCCGGCCCCGAAGAGCGGCTTGCCCGACGCCACCGGCTACCGCCTCCGACCGCGGAGCGCTCGGAGACGGGGCGGCGATCGGGGGTCGTCCGCCCCGCCGCTCCTCCCGCCCACTGCCGTCCCACCCGGCCCGGTGCGCCCCGGACGACGGCGTCCCCGGTCGGGGAGCCCCGCCGCCCACGGCGACCCTGAACGCCCAACGACTGCTCCGGGGGCAAAGTAGTTTCCCGCCGGCACCCCGGCGCGGCCCCGAGGGGTTCCGCGGGCGGGCGACGGTCCCGGTCCAGGGGTCGAACGACGCCGGGCGCCTAGGGCCCCGGGGAGGCCAGCTCGGGAACCCGCTCGATGCGAGCGAGCTCCTCGCCCGTCAACGACGGGGCGCGATCGAACTCGGCGATCTCCCGCCATCGTTCGGGGACCGGCAGCGGTGCGACGACGCTCACCACCCGCGGGCCCGCGCGGGCGAACCACAGCGCCGCCTGAGCCAGCGTTCGCTCGCCACGCCGCGCGAGGAACCGGAGCGGGGCGACCGGAGCGAACTCCGCGTTCAGCTCGCGCAGGCTCGGGGGCGGCCCCGGACGGGCAGCGCCCCCCGCTCCCGCGAAGCGACTCCCGTCCAGCCGACCCCCGGCGAACGGGTCGCGTGCGATCCAGCCGAGGATCTCCCCGGCGTGCGCGTCGACGGCGCCCGTGAGCAGCGACCGTTTGAGGAGCGAGAAGGCGCCGGAGATGAGGCACGGCCCGTGCCGGGCGACCGCCCGGCGCACGTCGTCGCGGGAGGCGCACCGGACGGCGAAAGGGGCGGTCGTGCGGCCGCGGGAAGTCGCGGCGACCGTCGCCGCGGGCTCCGTCGTCGGCGAAGAACCTTCGGGAGAGCTCAGCTCGATCAACCTCGGGAACCCGGGCACGCGAGAGCTCGCCGTGGCCGTCGCCGAAGGCGGGGGAGCGGGCCACGGACCGGGGCCGGGCGGGCCCCGCGCGGTCCGGGCCTCCGGTGACGGCACGATGACGACGACCGACGCGTCGGTGCCCGGCAGGGCGGCGGCGAGGAGCGTCTCGGCCGCCCGGGGATCCTCGGCGGCGGTGAGGTCGAAGGTGGTGACGCCCGCCCGGTGGGCTTGGCGAAGGAGGCCGACGAGCGGCCCGCCCAGCCCCGCGCGGGCGGAGGTCGGCACCGAGAACGCCAGACGCGAGAGCTGGAAGGGCGCGCCGGGGTACGGGGCCGCCCGATCGAACCGTGCGCGCGGAGGGTCATCCATCGGCCCCACGGGCGAGGCAGCGGGACCTGAAGGGCTCTCGGTCCACCGGGGCGCGGCCGTGGCGTTATCGCCGCCCCGTGCCTGCGCAACGCGTGACGGCCCGGGACCGCCGACCGCTCGCCGAACGCTGGCGTCCGAGCCGCCTCTCGGAGCTCGTCGGGAACCGGCGCGCGCGCGAGGAAGTGGCCGCCTGGGCGGACGGCTGGAGCGGTCCCGGGACCCCGGCGCGTCGCGCGCTCGTCCTCGTCGGTCCGCCGGGCGTCGGCAAGACCAGCGCCGCCACGGCGCTGGCCTCCGAGCGCGGATGGGCGCTCGTCGAGATGAACGCGTCCGACACCCGGAGCGAGTCGGCGGTCGAGCGCGTCGCCGGGCGCGCCTCGCTCACGCATACGCTCGACGACGAGCGGCCGACCGGTGGCCCCCGGCGCACGCTGATCCTGCTGGACGAGGCGGACTGCCTGACGGCCGGCCGGACGAGCGAGGGTCCCCGCTCGGCCCCCGCGCCCCCACCGCTCCGGAGCTTCCTGGAGGGCCGCTACGGCACGATCGGCGCGCTCAACGCCGCCTGGGGGCTCGTCCCCGGCGGCAAGCCGAAGCCGTTCGCGGACTGGGCGGCCCTCCCGCGATCGCCGGGGAACGCCGCGTGGGCGAAGGGGCCGGCCGCCCGGAGGGACCTCGAGGACTGGCGGGACTCCGGTCGGGCCCCGGAATCCGGCGACCGCGGCGGCCTCGCGGCGATCGCTCGCCTTGTGCGCTCGACGCGGCAGCCGATCGTGCTCACGGTCAACGACGCGCGGCCGCTCGGCCGCTACGGTGCCGTCTTCCGCTCCGTGGCGCGGACGGTCGAGTTCGGGCCGATCGATCGACGGGAGATCGCCGCCCGGCTCTCGGAGATCGCCCGGGAGGAGCGCCTCGCGGTCGCGCCTGCCGACCTCGACCGGATCGTGGACCGGGCGCAGGGAGACCTCCGGGCCGCTCTCAACGACCTCGAATCGGTGGCGCTCGTCCCGGCGACCGCCGGGGGCCACGAGCTGTACGGCGCCCGGGACCGCCCGAGCGACTTCGCCGCCTTCACCGAGGAGCTGCTGAGCGTTCCGAGGCTCTACCGGTCGGTCGAGATCCGGGACCGGCTCGACGCCCCGCCGGACGACCTGTTGCCGTGGGTCGAGGAGAACGTCCCCTGGTTCGCGCCGGACGCCCGCCACCGGTCGGCCGCACTGGAGACCGTCGCCGCGGCCGAGCGACTGCTCTCCCGGGCCCGCCGCTGGCGCGTGTTCGGCCTCTGGAGCTACGCCGGCGAGATCCTGACCGGCGGGGTCTCGGTGACGATCCGCGAGCGGCCGCTCATCGGGGGTGGGCACGCCCAGTTTCCCCGGTTCCTCGGCGCGATGGGCGCGTCGCGCAGCTCCCGCGCCGTCCGGGACACCCTCGCCCAGAAGCTCGGCGGCCGGCTGCACATGTCACGCCGGAAGGCGCGTGAGCTCGCCCTCCCGCTCGTAGAGGGACTGCTCACGGCGCCCGCCGGGAGCCGCGAACCCGGGGCCCGTGCGGGCCGTGCCCTCGCCCTCGAGCTCGATCTCTCGCCGGAGGAGGTCGCCGCGGCGTTGGGAACGGATCCGGCCGACCCCGCCGTCGTCGCCCTCTTCCCCGTCGCGGAGGCGTCACCGCCCCCGGTCGAGAGGCCGGAGGGGGAGCGCCCCGGCGCCTCGACGGAACCGAAGGAGCGGCCGAAGCCGCCCGGACGTCGCCAGCGCCGGCTCGGGGAGTTCTCGGACGCGTAGAGGGAGCGACTCACGCGGCGCGTCGCCCAGCGCGGCGACCCCGCGCGGGCCCGTCGAACCCGACGCGGCGTAGCTGGCGACGGATCGCCGGGTCGAGGGTCGGGTAGCTCATCGGGAGCCGCTCCAACTGCCGGTGCAGGATCTCCGCGACGATCACGTCGCGCGAGAGCGGATGGTCGGAGGGGACCACGAACCACGGCGCCTCCTCGGTGGTCGTCGCCTCGAGGAGCGCCTCGTACGCCGTCTGATAGGCCGGCCAGAGCGGCCGCTCGGCGAGGTCGTGGACGCTGAACTTCCAGTGCTTCGTCGGATCCGCGAGCCGGGCCTCGAGCCGCCGCTTCTGCTCGCTCCGGCTGACGTGAAGGAAGAACTTCAGGATCGTCGTGCCCTCCTCCACGAGCAGCCGCTCGAAGTCGCGGATCGCCCGGAGGCGCCGCGCGACCTCGCGCTCGTCGATCGTCCGGTGGACGCGGGGCCAGAGGACGTCCTCGTAGTGGCTCCGGTTGAAGATCACGATCTCGCCGTCCGCGGGGACGACCGGGTGAACCCGCCAGAGGAAATCGCGGGCCCGTTCCGGTTCGGTCGGCACGCCGAAGCGGGCGACCCGGACCCCCTGGGGGTTCACGCCCTCGAAGACGCGCCGGATCGTCGCGTCCTTCCCGGCGGTGTCCATCCCCTGCAGGACGACGAGGAGGCGGTGGCGGTGGTCGGCGTACAGCAGCGACTGCCGTCGATCGATCTCGGGAAGGAGCGCGGCGAGCGTGCGCTTCGCGGCGCGGTCGCTGCCGGCACCGTCGGCGCGCTCGGCCGGGTCCCAGCGCGCAAGACGCACCTTCTCGCCGTCGCGCAGCCGGTACCGCTTCCAGGGGTGCATCGCGCACCGCCCCCCGTCGCCCGGCGGTGGCGCGGGCCTACCCGAGCCGCGCGCGAACGCTGACCGCGACGTTCCCCTTGAGGGCGCCGGAGATCGGGCAGCCCTCGCTGGCCGCCTTCGCCGCCGCCTCGAACTCGGGAGCACTGGCACCGGGGACCTGGCCGACGACCTCGATCTCCATCGTCGTCACCTTCCAGGCGTCACCAACCTTGTCGAAGGTCGCCGTCGCATTGACCTCGAGGCGCCGGGGGGGCTTCTGCGCGCGGCCCAGTCCCGCGGAGAGCGCCATCGAGAAGCACGCCGCCTCGGCCGCGGCGAGCAGCTCCTCGGGGCTCGACTTCCCGCCCGGGCTCTCGGTGCGCGCCGGCCAGGAGACGCCGACGCCCTGGAAAGCGCCGCTCTTCCCGCTGATCGTGCCGTGCCCGTGCGCGAGGTCGCCGTCCCACACCGCATGCGCGCTGCTCTTCGTCGCCATACGCCGCCGACGAGCGCGAACGCGATTTAACCCTAGAGCCGTCGGTCCGGCGCCCGCCGCCGGGACACAAGGCTTTCCCCACCGCCCGGCTGGTCCCAGCGTGGCGCTGTCGCTCGGACGCCTGCCACGCTTCCTGATCCTGGAGCCGACCTCGACCGTCCGGCTCGAGTTGCGGCTCGGGTCGCCCGCCTGCGAGATCGATGTGGAGCTCGAGAATCCGAAGCCGGACCGCTCCTTCCTGCTGCTGATCGGCCCCGCCGGGGGCCCGGTGCTCCAGCGGATGCGGTTGAACGGGCGGGCGCGTATCGTCTTCGAGCCGAAGGACGAGCGGACGCACGTGCTGATGCTGGCGAACCCGCAGAAGGAGCCGCTCGTGCTTCGTCTCCGCGGTCGTCCGGTCAAGGCCCCGGCGCGGGTCGCCGCGGGACGGCCGCCCCGCGCCGGCACCGGACGCAAGCGGTCGCGGTCGGAGGCGACCGGACGGGCCGGCGCCCGTCGGTCTCCGCGGCGTGTCTCGGCGGCCCCGCGGGTCGGCTGAGCCCTCGGCCCGGCGGGCGGCGAAGGCCTGAAAGGGGAGCGCGGCCCGCCCCGGGCCCGGGGACGGTCACGCCATGACGACGGTGGATGTCTACGCGGCCGTCGTCGTGAGCGTCTTCGCCATCGTGGACCCGTTCGGCGCGCTGCCGTTCTTCGTCGCCCTCACCGAGGGTCTGTCGCCGGAGGACCGACAGGTCGTCCTGCGCCGGGCGGCGATCGTGCTCGGGACCGTCCTGGCGCTCTTCGCGCTCCTGGGCCGGTTCGTCTTCACCGTCTTCGGGTTCACGCTCGGCGCCTTCGAGATCGCGGGCGGGATCCTGCTGTTCCTCGTCGCCTACGACATGCTCCAGGGCGAGGTCACCCGGACGAAGCTGAACCCCCAGGACCGGGCCGAGGCGGCCGCCCGCCGCGACGAGATCGCGGTCGTACCGCTCGGCATCCCGCTCCTCGCCGGTCCCGGCGCGATCTCCACGGTGATGATCTACGAGGGGAGTGCCAACGGCAACCCCTGGATCATCGTCGCGACGTTCGTCGCGATCCTCGTCACGGCCGCCGCGACGTTCGTGATCTTCCGCTTCGGCCACCCGATCCTGAGCCGCCTCGGCCGCACGGGGGTCATGGCGATGACCCGGGTGCTCGGGCTGATCCTCGCGGCGCTCGGGGTCCAGTTCGTGATCAACGGCGTCGCCGGGGTGCTGCCGCACCTCTAGCGCGGGGCCGCGGCGTGCGCGGCTTGGCGCTACGCCGCTTCGGCGGCGGTGCGCGGGCGGGCCCCCGGCCGGGCCGTCGGGCGAGGACCACCGCCGACGGGCTGCGCGGGTTCCGGGCGGCGGCCCAGGCCATCTCACCGGCCCGGACCTCGACCGGGAGGTCGTTCTCGGCCGGCGGGAAGCTGCACTCGAAGTCGTCGGTGTACGCGCAGTACGGGTTGAACGCCCGGTTGAAGTCGAGCTCGTAGACGTCCTGCGCGTTGAGCTCGAGCGTGAGGTAGCGTCCCGGGCCGTAGCTCTCCGCGCCGCTCGTCGCGTCGCGGAACGGGACGAACACCGCCGTTCCGACCCCCTCGCCGGCGTGGTAGAGGCGGAGCCGGAGCGCCCGGCCGTGGAGGCGGAAGGTGAGGTCGCCGAGGTAGCGCATGACCGCCTGGTTGTCGCGGTTCGTCCGGAGGTACGCCTCGGCCGGGGGCTCGACCCGCTCGAGGGTCGCGGTCACCCGGTACGCCGGGTCCGGCGCGAAGTAGACGAGCTCGTGGAACGGCACCCGACCGGCCACGAACGGCGACTCGGGGTGGCGCCCCATGAACTCGTTCTTCATCGCGCGCTCGGTCTCGAGCTCGCGACGCCAGTCCTCCGCCCCGGTCATGACGCCGGCCCCCCGCGGGGGCCGGGCCCCGCCGGACCGCCCGCCGCCGATCCGCGCAGATCGAGCGTCATCATCTCCGCGTCGAGGTACCGCCCGTTGCGCAGGACCTCGGCCTCGAGGTGGCCGCAGAGGCGGAAGCCGAGCCGCTCGTAGAGCCGACGGGCGCGGGCGTTGACCGTGAAGACCGTCAGGCGGACGATCTCGAACTGCCCCCGGGCGAGCTCCAGCGCCCGCCGCATCAGCGCCTCGCCGAGCCCCCGGCTCCGGTAGCGGCGGTCGACCATGATGCCGAGCGTGCCGACGTGGCCGGTTTCGGACTCGCGGCTGCCGTAGCGCGACCGTGCGATCGTGACCATCCCGACGGCGCGGCCGTCGACCTCCGCCACGACCGCCAGGTCCTCTCCGGCCTGGACCCGGCGGTACAGCCCCGCGAACCAGTCCGCCTCTTCGGGGACCGTCGGGGGGCGGCGGAGCAGGTGAAGGCCCAGCTCCGGATCCTCCTTCACCTCGTCGTAGAGCGCGAGGTACCCCTCGAGTCGCGCGGGGAAATCCTCCCAGCGGAGCTCCCGCAGGACGAACGGTCCCCGGGACTGCGGCGGCGCTCCCATCGCTCCGATCGGCTAGGCGTAGCCGAACTGGCGCTTCGCGAACTCGCTCATCCGCTCCGGGCTCCACGGCGGCTCCCAGACGAGCTCGACGGTCGCGGCGTGGACGTTAGGGACCTTCTCGACGACCGTCTTGACCTCCTCGGCGAGGATCCCGGCGACCGGACACCCCGGCGCCGTGAGCGTCATGCGGAGCTTCACGTCGTCCCCGGCCCACTCGAACCCGTAGATGAGCCCGAGATCGACGATGTTCATCGGGATCTCGGGATCGTAGACCTGCTTCAGGCCCTCGGTGATCAACCGCTCTCGTTCGGAGTAGGGGCCCGTCGCGGTCTCTGGAGCGGGCGTCGTTGGCGGAGGGGGTGCCGCGGCCGCCTCGGTCATCGACCTTCGAATCGGCGCCGCCCGTATAACGGCGCGGGAGGTCCCGAGCTCCCGCTCCGGGGGCCCGACCCGCCCCCGCGGCGCGCGGGCCCCGGCGGCGCAGGCTCATTAGGCCCCTCCCGGCTGATGGGGCGATGTCGGCCGGAACGGACATTCACGCCCTCGCCCCCGCGCGCGGGCAGCTCAAGCTCCGCTCGGTCGGGGTCTCGGGGATCCGCAAGCCGCTCACGGTGCATCGCCGGGGCGCGACCCATACCCTCGCGGTGACGTTCGAGGTCGCCGTCGACCTCCCCTCGGACCGGAAAGGCTCGGACCTCTCCCGGAACGCGGAGATCCTCGCCGAGATCGTCGACGAGACCGCGACCCGCCCGGCGGAGAGCCTGGAGAACGCCTGTTCCTCGATCGCCGCCGAGCTGCTCCGACGGCACGCCTACGCGAGCGAAGCCTCCGTGCGGGCCTCCGCCGAGTATTTCCTCCGGCAGGGGGTCTCCGAGTCGAAGCGCAGCTTCGAGGACTACACTCTCCTCGCCGAAGCCCGGGCGACGCGGGCGGCCGGCGGCGCCGTCGCGCTGGCCCGCGCGGTCGGCGCGGAGGCCGTCGGTATGACCGCCTGCCCCTGCGCGATGGAGACGTGCCGCGAGCGGTTGCTCCGGGAGTACCCCCGCCTGGACGATCCCAGCCTCCGCGACCTGCCGATGATCACGCACAACCAGCGGAACCGTACCCGGCTGGTCTTCGAGCTCGACGGGGGCGGCGAGGTCGAGGCGGAGGAGGTGATCGCCGCGATCGAGGCGGCGCAATCGAGCCCGACCTACGCGATCCTCAAGCGCGGCGACGAGGCCCAGGTCGTCCTGGCGGCCCACCGCAACCCGAAGTTCGTCGAGGACGTGCTCCGGGACCTGCTCGCCAGCCTCCCGGGCCGGTTCCCCCGCCTCGAGGACGCGGTCGCGGTCCGGGCGAGCACGGTCAGCGAGGAATCGATCCACAAGTACAACGTGGAGGCGTCCCACCGGGTGACCTTCGGCGAGCTGCGGCGGCCGGCCGGCCGCTGAGCCGCGGACCCGGCGCCGTCCATGCCGTCGGCGCTCGACGCGATCCGTCGCCGGCCGGCGCGATCGCTGCTCACCTCGCTCGGGGTCGGGCTGGCCGTCGGGCTCGTGGTCCTCCTGCTCGCGCTCTCGGCGGGGGTCACCTCGAGCGCCACGACGCTCGCCTACGCGAGCGGCGTCGACCTGCTCGCGACGAGCTCCTCCGGCGGCAACGGCACGGTGCTCAGCGGCGCCCCGCCCCCGATCCCCGGCGCGCACAAGCTGGTGACCGAGGTGCCGGGCGTCGACCCGAACGCCGTGACCGCGAGCCCGTGGCTCGTCGGCGACCTCGTCTTCGGCAACGCGAGCCTCTGGGCGAAAGCGAACGCGTCGCACGTTCCGACCGGCTGGACGTACACCGGCTCCGGTACCGTCGGGTGGATCCCGGACGACCTCGCCGGCATCGAGACGCCGTCGCTCTACGCCGGCACGGGGTTCACCGAGGCCGGCGACCCGCACTACGCCGACGGGGCGTACGACGGGCCGGCGACCCATGAGATCGTCCTGGACCAGTCGCTCGCCGGCGTGCTCGGGGTCCGCGTCGGTCAGTCCGTCTGGGCGAGCCCGGCGGCCCCGCCCTCCAACGCCTCGTTCCGGGCGTGGTACGCGAACGCGACGGAGTTCACCGTCGTCGGCATCTCCGGCGCCTTCTGGCTCGTCCCGTCGGCCGAGCTCGCGTTCGTCTACCTCTCGGAGCTCCAGCAGCTCCTCGGCAGCGCGAGCGCCGGCAAGGACTACGCGACGTTCCTGCTCATCCACCTCACGAACCCGACCCACCCGGTCGCCGATCAGACGCGGATCGCCGCGGCGTTCCCCGGGCTCACCGTCTTCACGCTCGCGGATCTCCTCGGCGAGATCCAGCACGTCGTGAACGTCTACCGGACGTTCGGGGCGCTGATCGGCGCGATCGGCCTGGTCGTCGCGGCGCTCTTCGTCACGACGGTCCTCCAGATGTCGGTCGACGATCGGAGCCGCGAGCTCGCCCTCCTCCGGGCGATCGGTCGAAGCCGCGCGAGCGTCGGCTTCGAGGTGGTCCTCGAGGGGCTCGTCCTCAGCGCGCTCGGGCTCGCCGTCGGACTTCCGCTCGCCTACGTCGGCGCGGAGGCGATCAACCGGTTCCTGCTGCACCTGATCGGCGGTCTGCCGAGCGGCTTCTCGTTCGTCGCGTTCGACGCCGGCGTCGTGGGCACCGGGGTCGCCGCCGTCGTGGGGATCGGCCTGGCCGCCTCGACGCTGCCGGCGGTCCGGGCGATGCTGCTGCCGGTCGCCGAGGAGCTTCGGGCCCCGTGATCGGCCGACGCCGGCCCCTGCGGCACGCGCGCTGGCAGGCGATCCTCGCCGTGGCGGCGATCGCCTCCGCGGTCTCGCTGCCGGTCGTTCTGGTGAGCGTCGGCGGTGGGGTCGCCGCCCACGAGCTCGCCGAGCTGGAGGACAGCGGCTACCAGATCGTCGTCAGCGCCGCGGGGCTCCACGGCATCGAGAACGCCCACGCGGACGAGCGCACGATCCTCGGTCTCGCGGGCGTGGCGGACGCGGCCCCGATCCTCAGCGTGGCGATCGACGCGTTCAACGCGACCGGCGGGCTCACCCCGGTGCTCGCCGAGGGGGTCGTGCCCCACGAGTTCACGCCGACCCTCGGGCCGACGGAAGCCGGGCTGTTTCCGCAGCCGCTCCCCCTCGCGGACCCGAACGATACGGTCCACTACGCGAACGGCACGTACGCCGGTCCCACCGACTACCAGGTCCTGGTCTCCAGCACCTACGCGGCGGCGTTCCACGTCGCCGTGGGGAGCCGGATCGTTCTCTCCCCGAGCACCAACGCCTCCGCCGGGGTCCGCTACAACGTCACGGGCACGTTCGGAACGCCGCTCTCCCTGGTCCAACCGAGCGGCGCCTTCGCGGTGCTGCTCCTCCTCTCGAACCTGCAGACGCTCACCGGCTACGGAGCCGGGCCCGGCACGATCGTGCCGGACGGGGCCGACACGATCGAGGTCGTCGTGAACCCGTCGATCGCCGTCGACCCGGCGGCGCTCGCCTCGGTCGCCGCCGCGATCCAGGGCAAGTTCGGCGCGTACACCGTGACGACCCTCAGCTCGGAGGCGTCGCAGCTCGCGTCGGCGGACGGCGTCCTCACGGGATTCTACCTCGCGCTGTCGTCGGTCGGCCTCGGGGTCGGCCTGCTGTTCCTGGCGCTCGTCCTGGTGCGCCGGGTCGAGCGCGAGCGACGGTCGATCGGCGTCCGCCGGGCCCTCGGGATCTCCGCCGGGGCCGTCGGCGTCGGCATCGTCGCGGAGGCCGCCGCCTTCGCGGCCGCCGGAGGCGTCGCCGGGGTCGTCGCCGGCTACCTCGTCGTCGAGGGGCTCGCGACGTGGGCCAACGCCACCGTGCAGGAGGCGGCGCGCCTCGCGATCTTCACCCCGCTGTTCCTGCTGGAGCTCGTGGGAGCGGTGGTCGGGCTCTCGGCGCTCGCGAGCGCGGCGGCCGTCCGGGCCGCCTGGCGGGTCGACATGCTGGAGGCGCTGCGGTGAACGACGGGGGCCGGAGCCCCGCGATCGAGCTGGCCGGCGTCTCCCGTACCTACGGCGCCCGATCCCCCGAGGAGGTGCGGGCGCTCCGGGGCATCGATCTGAAGCTGGCGGCGGGCGAGTTCGTCTCCGTCGAGGGGCCGAGCGGCTGCGGCAAGACGACGCTCCTGAACCTGTTGGGGCTGCTCGACAGCCCCTCCGCCGGGGAGCTGCGCTGGGACGGGACCCCGGTCGGCGAGCGCAGCGACCGCGAGCGGTCGCGGATGCGCCTCGAGAGGGTCGGGTTCATCTTTCAGCGGTTCTACCTGCTCCCGACCTTGACCGCCGCCGAGAACGTCGAGCTCCCGATGCGCGCCCTGCGACGGCCGCGCGGCGAGCGCCACGAGAGGAGCGCGGCGCTCCTGGCCGAGGTCGGCCTCACCGGCCGGGCCCGGGCGTACCCCCACCAGCTCTCGGGCGGCGAGGAGCAACGCGTCGCCATCGCCCGTGCGCTCGCCAACGCGCCCGGGCTCCTGCTCGCCGACGAGCCGACCGGCGAGCTCGACAGCGCGAACGCAGCGACCGTCCTCGACCTCCTCGGCGCGGCGCGGGCCCGTCGCGGGGCCACGCTGGTGCTCGTCACGCACAACCCGGAGGTCGCGCGCCGCGCCGACCGGCACCTGACGCTCCGGGACGGGCGCCTGGTCGGCGACCGGCGCGAGGCGTAGGCGATGGCGCGGATCGCGATCCTGCGGGACGAGCGCTGCCATCCGAAGGAGTGCCAGTGGGAGTGCCAGGCCTACTGCCCCCCGGTCCGGATGGGCCAGGAGTGCATCGTCGAAGGGCCCCTCGGCAAGCCGATCATCTCCGAGACGCTCTGCATCGGCTGCGGGATCTGCGTGCACAAGTGCCCCTTCGACGCGATCAAGATCCTGAACACCCCCGAGGCGCCCGAGTCCGAGATCGTCCACCGGTACGGCTACAACGGCTTCCGGCTCTACCGGCTGCCGCTGCCCCCGACCCGCGGGATCACGGGGATCCTGGGGCCGAACGGCACCGGGAAGTCCACGGCGCTGCGCGTCCTCGCCGGCCTCGAGGTGCCGAACCTCGGCCACTACGCGGAAGGCGGCCAGTGGGCGACGGTCGTCGAGCGGTTCCGCGGGACCGCGCTCCACGCGCACTTCGAGCGGATCGCCCGCGGCGAGCTCCGCGCGGTGGTGAAACCGCAGTACGTCGACCGGCTCTCGGAGAGCACGGCGACCGTCGCCGAGCACGTCGGTGCCGGGGCGGAAGCCCGCCGGGCGATCGAGGGGACCGGTCTCGCCTCGAAGTCCGCGGTTCCGCTCACCCAGCTGTCGGGCGGGGAGCTGCAGCTCGCCGAGATCGCCCGGGTCCTCGCCGCCGACGCGGACCTCTACCTCTTCGACGAGCCGTCCAGCTACCTCGACATCGTCCACCGCCTGCGGGTCGCGCGGCTCCTCCGCGAGCTCGGCGAACGACGCAGCGTCCTCGTCGTGGAGCACGACCTCGCGCTGCTCGACTACCTCGCCGACCAGGCGCACCTGCTCTACGGCGAACCGGCGGCGTTCGGGGTCGTCACGCACCCGTTGCCGATGCGCTCCGCGGTGAACACCTACCTCGAAGGGTACCTGCGCGACGAGAACGTGCGCTTCCGACCGGAGCCGGTCCGGTTCGTGGCGCACCCGCCCCGGCCGGCGGCCCGACCGGACGCGCTGGTGCGGTACCCGGCGCTCGGCAAGGCGTTCCCCGGCTTCCAGCTCACGACCGGTGCGGGCGCGCTGGCCAAGGGGGAGACCGTCGGCGTCGTGGGCCCGAACGCGACGGGCAAGACGACGTTCGTGCGGCTGCTCGCCGGCGCCGAGACTCCGGACACGGGGGCGCCGCCGAGCGGCGTCACCGTCAGCTACAAGCCGCAGTACCTGAAGGCGACCCAGTCCTGGAGCCTCCGCGAGCGCTCCGCGGCGCTCGCCGGCGACCCGACGTTCGACGCCCGCACGTTCGAGCGCGAGCTGGTCCCGGGTCTGCATCTGGACGAGCTGCTGGACGTCGCACTGACCGACCTCTCGGGCGGAGAGTTGCAGCGGGCGGCCGTCGCGCTCGCCCTGGCGCGGCCGGCGACGCTCTATCTCCTCGACGAGCCGTCGGCCTACCTGGACGCCGACGAGCGGATGGCGATGGCCCGGCTGGTCCGGCGGCAGGTCGAGCGGCAGGCGGCCAGCGCCCTGGTCGTCGATCATGACGTCTACTTCCTCGACCTGGCGTGCGACGCGCTGCTCGTCTTCCGGAACCCGGACGGCGACCCGCAGCGGGGGTTCGGCGAGGGTCCGTTCTCGATGCGGGAGGGGATGAACCGGTTGCTGCGGGAGGTCGAGGTGACGTTCCGACGGGACGCCGAGACCGCGCGGCCGCGGATCAATCGGGAAGGCTCGGCGCTCGACCGCGAGCAGCGGGCGAAGGGGGAGTACTACTACGAAGCCGTCGTCTGAACGCCCGCCCAAGGCGGGCCCGGACGAGATCGGGACCTACCGCATGCTGGGTCGCTACTCGATCGGGGTCGTTATCGCCTATCTCCTGATCATCGTGCTGCTAATCGTCGTCGTCGGGCCGGACCTGGGCTCGCGCTACGCCTGGTCGCTCTACTTCCTCATCGCCGTCTCGATCCTGTTCCTGGCCCGCTACCTCTCGACGCGCTACTCGATGGACGACTACGATTTCGTGGCGTGGCGGATCCTCGGCAGCCGCCGCATCGCGCTCGAGGAGATCCGCGCGATCGAGTTCGCGAGCCTGCGCGAGCTGATGCCGACCGGCGGGCTCCTCGGCATCGGCGCCTTCGGCTGGCGGGGCCGCATGTACAGCCAGGCGATCGGCGACTTCGACTCGATCTACACCGAGGCCGCGCGCGGACTCCTGATCACCGCGGGCGCCTATCCGCTGTACATCTCGCCCCGGGACCCCGAGGCGTTCGCCCGGGAGCTCTCCCGCCGCGCGCGGTCCTACAGCGGGGCCCTCCTCAAGGACGTCGGCCACCCGGACGCGGCGACGGCGAGTCCCTAGGGCGCCGGAGCCGCCCCCGCCGCGGGGCGGCTTGACCCCTGGATAATCACGGTCCGCGAGAGACCGCGGTTTAGTCCCGCAGTCCGCCACGAAGTGTGGCTCGAACGGTCCGCGCAGTTTAACTAGCCGGAGCCGGTCCGTGGCCCATGGCCGGGAGATCGTGGGGGAAGCTCAGCCTTGTCGTCTTTGCGGTTGTCGTGATGGGCGCATCATCGCTCCTCGGGGTCGTTGCCGGGGCGGTCGCGCTGCCGGGCGCGTCGTTCGGCGGGGCCGGTTCGCCGGCGGCGACGCCGGGTGCGGCGAGCGCGGGCCCAGCGTCGGGGCCGACCACCTCGGCACTGACCGAGTTCGATCAGCAGCAATCCTCGCTCCTCGCGCAGTATTCCGGAATCGCCGGGCGCCTGGTCTCCGCCGGTGCGGCGCCGCGCATGATCCATCTGCCGTCGACCGATCCGACCGGTGAACTCGACGGCGCGATCATCCCCGGGCCGCAGTACGAGGCCGAGCTGCAGGCCGGCGCCGGAACCTCGACCGAATCTACGGACCAGGGCTACACGGCGTCGCCGGCCCCTGCGGCGGTCGCCTACTACGGCCAGTCGGGGTCCGAGACGTGCTCCGAGGTCAAGGACGTGGAGGAGTGCACCGGGGGCAGTCCGACCGTCGTCGATACGACCAGTATCGCCGCCACGCTCGACATCTCGAGCCTCAACACGCTGTACCTCGACTCCGACAACCCCGGCGAGTTTGGGGCTCAGGTTAACGGGGTCATCACGAACCTCACGCTGGAGGGCTCCCGAGGGACCGCCACCGAGGGCTACGCCTACTGGGCGCAGAACGTGATCGGATACGATTCCTTCAACCACACCGTGCAGTTCGACGAGAACACCTGGAACTTCACGAGCACTTCGGAAGACTTCCCCGCCGGCGCGGTGGGGACGATCGTGGCCAACGACACCAACGACTCGCTCTACAGCGGCGAAGTGTTCCTCGGCGAGTCGCGGTACTTCTACGCGCCGATGCCGTTCAACGTGACGTTCTACACGAACCTTTCCCTCTACAACAACCTGATCTGCAGCCGATGGAGCTCGCTGTACGGTAGCACCACCTGTGCCGACCCGAGCCAGGCGGTCGCCGAGTTTGCCGGGGACCAGACGCTCTTCTACAACTACACTATCACGTTCCCGACCTCGAATCACCTCGTCCCGGCCGGGACCCGCTACGCGGGCAACTACGACTGGCTCACGTTCCACACCGCGGCGGGCAGTCCCTTCGACAACGGGGTCAACACCCGGTCCACGGGCTTCGAGGCGTCGGGGCACGCGGCGGACGTCGCCGGCCTGCCGGACGACTACGAACTCGACTTCGGCGTCGGGGCGTACGACGGGGCGAACCAGAACGTCTTCGAGGCGAGCGGGACCGCCACGCTCGATTACGTCAACGATTGCACGCCGAGCACCGGGAAGGCGGAACAGACCTGCACGATCCCCGCCTCGCCCACCTACCAGAGCGTGCCCGCGGCGCTGAACTTCGGGAGTCAGACCGGCGAGACGAGCACCGGGATGGACGTAAACTTCGCCTCGACCGGGGTGGCGGAGTTCTCGGCCGGCCCGTTGAACCTCCACCCGCTGTGGGGCTACACGACCGCCGGGGTCGCCTCCGGGCAGACGGCGGTGACCAACGGCATCACGACTTCGGGCAATCCGTTGACGCTGACCGCGCAGCCGTACGTCTTCGTCTTCCTGGAAGACAGCTCGGTGACGTCCCCACCGGACGGTTACGCGTGGGCTCCGGACGTACCGACCTGGTATCTCATGGCGGGGACCTACAAGTACGAGGTCTTCCTCGCCGATCACACCGAGGAGACCGGGACCCTCACGGTCGGAGCGACCGCGACCTCGCTGACCGTCACGCTCCCCTACTCCTCCTCCGTGGGCGTGGACGCGCCCCTCTGGGCGATGACCCCCAGCGGGTCGCTGGCCAATGCGGAGCTCGCGGGGATCTCCTCGGCGGGCGCCGGTACCGTGAGCAGCCCGTACGTGCTCTTTGACAACAACGCGTCCCATTCCGAGCTGAACTCGGTCTTCTTCAGCTACAACGACTACGTGTTCCCGACCTTCGCCGGTCTGCTGTTGTGGAACACCACGGCGTACGTTTCGGACAGCCACCAGACCGAGTTCTACTCGGGGAGCACGGCCGGCTACATGCAGCAGGAGCTGTACGAGACCCAGCACGTCATCGTCGCGGACACGTACGACATCCGGGGTTGGGCGGCGATGGCGAGCCTCTGCGAGGAGCCCGCCTCGCAGTGCTCGCTCCCCACGGGGAACCTGATGATCTTCAACTCGACGAACGATCTCGTGGAGGGCAACGCGTTCTTGGCCGAGGCGACGGTGGAGACGGAGTACGAGCCGACCTTCGAGCCGAACGACGACCTGGTCCTGTCCGGCGGTGGTTCGGCGTGCTCCGGGCCGCAGACGGCCGGTCCCGGGCCGGCGGTGACCGCGCCCTGCGGCGGCTCGGGTCCGGCGCCGGCCGGCTCCCAGAACGTCATCTGGAAGAATTTCTTCTACGACACGTCGGCCACCTCGACCCCGAGCGCCCCGGGGACGTATGCGGGGCTTGGGGAGGCGGAGAGCGGCGACCTGATCTACAACAACGAGTTCAAGGTCGACAACCCCGCTCCGCTGATGCCGTGGAACCTCGCCACGGAGACCGGCCCGGTGTTCTACCACGACGCCTGGAACGTTCCGGAGCAGGGGGCCAGCAACGTCGCCGAGACGGTCGACGGGGTCGCCCTCTCCGGTAACATCCTGAACGGCGCGAGCGGCACCACCTATGCGTTGCAGGGCGGCAACTACTGGTGGAACTACGGCAGCACGCTGGACCCGTACACCAGCACCCCGTACTGCGATGACTTCGACTACACGGCGGGCGCGACGAACATCTTCCCACCGCCGTACACGTCGGACGACGAGAACAGCATCCTCAGCCCCTGCGACGCGGCTCCCATTGGGGGCTTCGCGACGACCTTCAGCGAAACGGGCCTGCCCAGCGGCACGCCCTGGTACGTGAACCTGACCCTGCCGGGTCAGGCCGGCTACTCGATCACGAGCAAGACCGCCTCCGTCGCCCCGCTGTACCTATCGGACGGCTCGTACGCGTTCACCGCGGCGACCCAGAACAAGTTGTACGAGGCCCAGAGCCCACCGACCCCCGCGGTGGTCGACGGGGCCACCCAGACCGTCTCGATCCGCTTCGCGCCGGTCGAGAACGGCGTCGCCTTCGAGGAGATCGGCCTGCCTTCCGGTACCGAGTGGTGGGTGAACATCACGGGCCAAAGCGCCCTCAGCGGCACCGGCTCGACGATCACCGCTTCGGAGACGAACGGCAGCTACTCCTACAGCGTCGCCGCGGCGGGACCGTACTCCGCCGCGGGTGGCTCGGTGACCGTGAAGGGAGCCACGACGGTGCCAATCTCGTTCGCCGAACTGTTCGTCTCGCCGTCGGCGGACCCGAACCCGGGCGAAGTGGACGTCGCGACGACGATCGCGGCCGGCGCCTCCGGCGGCTCGGGGACGTTCACGACGTACGCCTGGTCCGGTCTACCCGCGGGTTGCGCGGGCCCGGGTAATGTCGCGTCGTTCACCTGCACGCCGACCGCCGCCGGTGACTTCGCGGTCACGGTGACGGCGACGGACAGCTACGGCGGTCGCGTGACCGGTTCCTTCGAGCTCATCGTCGACGCGGGCTTGCTCGTCTCGGCCTCGGCGAGCGTGGATCCGGTCGACGAGGGGCAGTCGACGGTCCTCTCAGCGACGACGATGGACGGTGTCGGGGCCATTTCGTACGCCTGGTCCGGCCTCCCATCCGGCTGCGCATCACCGGAGGACGCGGCGTCGTTCGTCTGCATGCCGGCGGCCGGTGCCTCCGCCGATTCGCCGTACACGGTCACGGTCCAGGTCACCGACTCGATTGGCGGAACCGCCTCCGATCAGTTCCAGCTCATCGTCGACCCGACGCTCGGGGCCGGCACCGTTTCGGCGTCGGTGAACCCAGTCGACGTCGGGCAATCGACGATCCTCTCGACCTCCGGGCCGACCGGTGGCTCAGGAATCTACAGCTACGCCTGGAGCGGCCTCCCGAGCGGGTGCTCGGGGAGCGGGGCCTCCTTCGACTGCACGCCACTGGCCCAGGGAACCTACCTGGTCCAGCTCGAGGTCACCGACTCGAACGGGGCCACGGCGAGCGCCTCCACCACCCTCACGGTGGACGGAGCGCTCTCGGTCGCTCCATCGGCGACTCCGAACCCGCTGGACGTCGGCCAGACCGCGACGGTCTCGGCGAACGCGGCGGGCGGCTCGGGGACGTTCACCAGCTACCTGTGGGGCGGCCTGGCCGGCAGCGGCTGCAGCGGTGCCGGCGCGGCGTTCCTCTGCGCGCCGAGCGCGCCGGGGAGCTACACGGTGTGGGTGAACGTGACGGACAGCAACGGGGCGTATGCGAACAGCTCGTTCGTCCTGACGGTCGACGGGGCGATCTCGGTCGCCCCGTCGGCGAGCGTGAACCCGCTGGATGTCGGCGAGACGGCGACGGTCTCGGCGAACGCGGCGGGCGGCTCGGGGACGTACGTGAGCTACCTGTGGGGCGGGCTCGGCGGCAGCGGATGTGTCGGGAGCGGGGCGTCGTTCGCCTGCGCGCCGACGGCGTCCGGGAGCTACACGGTGTGGGTCAATGTGACGGACAGCAGCGGGGCGTATGCGAACAGCTCGTTCGTCCTGACGGTGGACGGGGCGGTCGCGGCGAACCCCGGGGCGACGGTGAACCCGACGGAGGTCGGGGTCGCGACGGTCGTCTCGGCGAACGCGGCGGGCGGCTCGGGGACGTACACGGGGTATCTCTGGGGCGGTCTGGCGGGGAGCGGCTGTGCCGGGAGCGGCGCGTCGTTCGTCTGCACGCCGACGGCCTCGGGGGCCTACACGGTGTGGGTCAACGTGACGGACAGCAACGGCGGCTACGCGAACAGCTCGTTCACGCTGACGGTCTACGCGGCGTTGAGCGCGGGGACGGTGACGGCGGTGCCGAACCCGGTGACGGTCGGAACGATGACGACGATCGGCACGACGGGCGCGACGGGCGGCTCGGGGAGCTACCTGTATGCGTGGAGCGGGCTACCGAGCGGCTGCACGGCGGGCAACGTGGCGAGCTTCGCGTGCACGCCGAGCGTGACGGGGAGCTTTGACGTCGAGCTGACGGTGACGGACGGGATCACGGGGGCGAGCGCCTCGGTGGCTCTGGTCGTGACGCCGGTGGGGACGTACGAAGTGACGTTCACGGAGAGCGGGCTCGGGGCCGGAGTGACGTGGTATGTGAACGTGACGGGGACGGCGACGGCGGAGCTGTCGGGGACGGGGAGCAGCCTATCGACGGAGCTGCCGATCGGGAGCTACAGCTACACGGTGGGGGTGTCGAACCGGAGCTACGCGGCGACGGGCGGCGCGTTCGGCGTGAGCAGCGGGGCGGTGG
>JASHTI010000131.1 GCA_030040625.1 Thermoplasmata archaeon | reverse complement strand
AGGAGCGCGGCTCCGGCTGAGCGTCGAGGTCGAGGCCCGCTGCGCGGGGCCGGCGGCCGCTCGGGCGCTGCGTGACGCGGTCGGGGCCGACACCCCGGAGTTCGTACGGCTCGTGGTCCGCGGCGGACGTTTGCAGATCCGGGTCGACTCCGACTCGGCCGCGAGCGCTCGGGCCACGCTCGACGATCTCATGGCCTGCCTGAAGGCGGCCGAGCAGCTAGCCCAGGTCGGCCGGACCGCTCCGACGAAGGAGCCTCGCCAGCGGCGCCGTTAGCTCCGTCAGCGCCTCGTCGATCGCTGCGACAATCCCGACGTCCACCGCCCGGAACACTTCCGCCTCCGGGTCTCGATTGACGGCCAGCACCGTTCCCGCGCGCTGCCAACCGATCATGTGGTTGATGGATCCCCGGACCCCCAGGAGGACCGCGAGACGCGGCGCGAGCCACCGCCCCGTCAGGCCGAGCTGCCGGTGGCCGGGCAGCCAGCCGGCGTCGACGACCCGGCGCGTCCCGACGACGGCCGCGCCCCAGCTCTCGAGGACCGGCCGCAGGCGGTCGATCCCCTCCGGCCCGCCGATCCCCATCCCGACGGCGACGACGACCTCCGCGCTCTCGAGCGCCGGGCCGGGAGCCTCCTCGAGGACCTCCTCTCCGCCGGCGACCGCGCGCACGGTCGAAGGGGCCGGGGCGCGGTCCCATCGGAGCCCGTCGTCGCGGGGCTCGGTTGCCGGTGCGGCGAGGCCGTCCGCCATCGTCGCGATCGTGGGCGTCGAGCGGCACCGGATGCCGGCGATCGTGCGCCCGCCGAACGACGGTTTCGTCCACTCGAGCCCGCCCTCCGCCAGAGACGCCACGCCGATCGCGTCGGCGACGGTCCCCAGACGGCGCGCAGCGGCGAGCTGGCCGGCGACCTCCCGCCCGAACGGGGATGCGGGCGTGACCACCGCCGCGAGCTGCGGGTGCCGGCCGACGAACGCGGCGACTGCGTGGGCGGCGTCCCCGGCGTCGAACTCTCCGGCCGCGACGGGGATGAGGTGGCCACTGCGGGCACCGGCCGAAGCGAGGCTCCGGCTCTCGGCGGCGGAAGGCTCCGGACCGACGACGACCGCGGTCACGGAGTAGCCGGGGAGCGAGCGACGGAGGTGGGTGGTGAGCCCGGCCGCCGCGGGTGCGACGCGACCGCCCTCGTCGGAGGCGAGGAGCGCGATCTCCAAGCTCGGATCGTAGGCCGCGGGCCACGGAAGCGGGGATGGGGGCGGTGGCGCCACCGCGAGCATCTCTCCCAGCACGGCAAGCGCTGCGGCGGCTCGCGCGGGCACCGTGCCCACGTCGAACCTCTGGCCACGTCGTCGGGGGGCGACCTCGGCGATGGAGGTGACGGTCGTCGGCGAGGCGAAGCTGCCCACCTCTCCGGCCGAGAGCCCGATCGACCCCGGTGCGAGGGTCTCCACCCCCGCGTCGCCGATGCGGGCGAACGCGGCCTCCTCCACGTGCAGCGGCTTGGCGATCTTCTCACCGACGGAGACGACCGCCGGCGCGCGAACGACCGCCGAGGCGTGGCCCCGGGCCGTGTCGCGGTCGAGCGATAGCGTGGTGCCGTCCGCCCCGCGCCGGATCGTTCGGGCCCCGGTCACGACCGGAACACCCAGGAATCCGGCGACGGCCGGGGCGACCAGGCCGGTATCGCTGTCGGTCGACCGCGCTCCGGCGAGGACCAGCGCGTCACCAAGCGACCGCACCGCGGCCGACAGCGTGAATGCCGTCGCGAGGACGTCCGAGCCCGCGAAGGCGTCGTCGCAGAGGTGGAGGGCCCGGTCGGCCCCGAGCGCCCGCGCCTCCCGGAGCAGCGGCCTCGCGGCCGCCGGGCCGAGGGCGATCACGGTGACTCGCTCGCCGGGGCGCCGGAGCTCGAGCGCCACGCGCAGGGCACGCTGATCGAACGGGTTCAGGACGAGGGCGACACCGTCGCGGCGCATCGACCGTCGCGCGGTATCGTAGCGGAGCTGCTCCGAGAGCGGCACCGCCTTCGCCAGGACCGCCAGCTCCACGGCCCGCGGGCAGCGTGACGGCGGCCGATAAGAGAGCCGTCCGGCTGCACGGTCGATGGCCACGGCGGTCTCGACCGATGAGAAGTGGCGCTACGCGGTCGGGGTCGTCGTCCTCGTGGCGGCGATCGCCAGCCAGTACGTCGTCCCGGTCTACGTCGTCGCGAGCCGACCGATCTACCACAGCCTGGCCGGCGACGTCCTGATCGTCTACGGACTGCCGATCGCGACGTTCGCGGCGCTCCTCGGGCCGGGGCCGCTCCGCCACTGGCATCGGAACCTCGGGACGGCGACGGTGCAGGGGCTGGGGTGGTTCGGGGCGACCGCGCTGCTCGCCCTCGGGGTGACGATCGCCCTGGGCGTCGCCTACTTGAGCCTGGATCCCGGCGCGTTGAAGCTTCTCGAGCGGCCGAACCCGGCGCTGGAAGCGGCCGTCGGGAACCCGTGGTTCTACGTCGGCTTCTCGTTCGTCGTCGGCGCCTGCGAGGAGACGATCTTCCGTGGCTGGGTCTACGGCTTCTGGAGCGGGCGTACCGCCTCCTGGGTCACGCCCGCGCTGCTGACGAGCGTCCTGTTCGCGAGCGTCCACCTGTACTACGGGACGACCTACGGCATCGCCGCTCCGCTGATCTTCCCGACGCTGTTCCTCCTCGGCTTCGGCTTCGCCGCGACGTACGAGAAGAGCGGGGGCAACCTCGTCGTACCGGCCGCCCTCCACGGCGCGTACGATGCCACCGCCTACCTGACCCTGATCTCGCTAGCGATCGGGACCGACCTGCACTGGGCCCTGATCCTCGTCGGCGCCCTCGTGGGGCTCCTCTACTACCTCCGGCTCGGCGGGGCGGGGGCGTCGGTCCCGGCCCGAGGCCCCCCCCGCTAAGGGGCGCGGCCGTCAGGGTCATCTACCGCCGGGCGTGGCCGGCCGCGATGCCGACCCCCGACGACGAGCTCCGGCGTCTCCTCACCGGCGCCCGGACGATCGCGGTGGTGGGGCTCTCCGATCGCCCGGAGCGCGACTCCAACGAGGTCGCTCGGTACCTCAAGTCGCAGGGCTACCGGATCGTTCCGGTGAACCCGAGCCTGCCGGAGGTCCTCGGCGAGCGCGCCTTCCCCTCGTTGGCGGAGATCCCGCCGGAGCTACGGATCGACATGGCTCTCGTCTTCCGGAAGAGCGACGCGATCCCCGGGATCGTCGACGAGGCGATCGCGCGGCGGGTGCCGGTCGTTTGGATGCAGCTCGGCATCGCCCACCCCGCGGCGGCCGCGAAGGCGCGGGCCCAAGGGCTCGCGGTCGTCGAGGACACCTGCGCGATGACCGTCCACCGCCGGCTTCACCTCCCGCACGCCGCGTAGGTCCGATGGCGGTCGCAGCGTCGTCGGCGGCCGTCCCGACCGCCCCGGCGTCGCCGGACGCGATCCCCCGGCAGAGCGATCGGGGGACCGCCCGGCATCCGGAGCTCCGGGCGCTCCGGTGGCGGGTCCGCGGGATCTCCCGGGTCGACCGGGACGTCTTCGTGGGCCGCGCCGACCTCCGCGGCAGCGTCGTCGTGGGCGGACGCCTCGCCGCGGGCTCGGTCGCCGCCGACGGATCGCTCGAGGTCCGGGGCCCGATCGCCGTCTCGGGTTCATTCCGGCTCCGCGGGACGCTCAACGCCGCGGCCGAGCTCACGGGGCGGGAGCTCGATCTCGCCGGCCGGCTGCGTCTCGCCGCGGCGCTCCGAGCGGAGGGGAGCGTCCGCCTCGGCGGTGATGTGGAGACCGGCGCGATCCGCGCCTCGACGGTCCTCCTTCGCGGGGCCGGGACGATCGCCGGACCGGTCGATGCCGGCTCCGTGGACCTCGGCTTCCGCGCCGACGCGACCGTCGGGGCCGTCCGGGCCCGCTCGATCCGCGTGCGCGGGCCGGTGCCGAACCCGGTGCGCTGGGCGCTCGGCCAGGAGGCGACGGTCCGGGTCGACCGCATCGAGGCCGACACCGCCTACCTCGAGGGGGCTCGCGTCGAGTTCGTCCGGGCGCCCGAGATCCGGCTGGGGCCGGCGGCTCACCTGATCGCCTACGAGGGCCGGCTCGTCGCGACCCATCGCACCAGCCGCGTCGGCCCCGAGTCCTGGAGCCCGCCGCCGTCCGGCCTGCGACGCTGATTCCGGGCTTCCGCGCGGCCCGCTCGCCGAACGCGCCCTTTATGGGGGCCGTCCGGTCGATGGCGGACGTGGCCGAGGGACGCGAGGCGACCGACGGCTTCTCCCCGGCCGAGGTCGAGCGACGGGTCCGGGAGTACTGGGACCGCGCCGGCGTTCCGGCCCGGGCCGTGGCGGGGTCGCCGGACGGACCGGTGTTCCGCTTCACCGAAGGTCCGCCGACCGCGAACGGCCCTCCGCACCTCGGGCACCTCGCGCCGCGGGCCGTCAAGGACCTGCAGCTCCGCTACCGCCGGCAGCGGGGCTACCGCATCGTGAGCCCGATGGCCGGCTGGGACTGCCACGGGCTCGGCGTCGAGATCGAGATCGAGAAGCGGTTCGGGCTTCGGTCGCGGCACGACATCGAGGCGTTCGGCGTCGAGCGGTTCTGCGCGGCATGCCGCGCGGACACGCTCTCCGTTGCGGCCGTCTGGGAGGCGATGAGCGCCCGGCTCGGCTACTGGCTCGACTACCGGCACCCGTACCGCACGATGGACGCCCCGTACATCGAGAGCGTCTGGTGGTCGCTTCGGCAGTTGTTCGACCGCGGTCTCCTCGAGAAGGGTCACTACGTACTCCCCTACTGCCCGCGCTGCGAGACGACCCTCAGCTCGCACGAGGTCGCCCAAGGCTACCGGGAGGCGACGGACCCGTCGATCACCGTCCGCTTTCCGCTCGAGGGGCCGGCCGGACCGGCCCGGGCTCTGCTCGTCTGGACGACGACCCCCTGGACGTTGCCGGCGAACCTCCTCGCCGCCGTGCGGGCGGACCTCGATTACCTCGTGGTCCGGCTCCCGGACGGCGAGGAGGTCGTCGTCGCCGAGGGGGCCCGGAGCCGGTTCGTCCCACCGGAGGCGCCGGTCGTCGAACGGCTCCGCGGAGAGGCGCTGGTCGGGCGGCACTATCGGCCCCCGTTCCCCTTCGGCGGCGGGACCGGCGACCGGTTCCGGGTCGTCGCCGACGACTTCGTGACGGTCGAGGAGGGGACCGGGATCGTCCACGTCGCCCCGAGCTTCGGGCCGGACGACTACCGGGTCGGGCGGCGCGAAGGGGTCGGGGTCTTCGACCCGCTGGACGACCGGGGGAGATTCACCGATCAGGTGCCGCTGGTCGCCGGACGCGCGTTCAAGGCGGCGGATGCGCCCCTGCTCGAGGACCTCCGCGCGCGGGGGCTCGTCTACCGCAACGAGACGATCGCCCACACCTACCCGTTCTGCTGGCGGTGCGACACCGCGCTGCTGTACCGAGCGATCGACTCCTGGTTCGTCCGGACCTCGCGCGTCACCGCCCGGTTGGTCGAGCACAACCGTACGGTCCGCTGGGTCCCGTCCCACCTCCGCGACGGGCGGTTCGGCAACTTCCTCACGGAGGCGAAGGATTGGGCGCTCTCCCGCGGCCGGTTCTGGGGGACGCCGCTGCCGATCTGGGTCTGTCCGGAGGGCCACCCCACCTGCGTCGGGAGCTTCGCCGAGCTCGGCGAGCTGATCGGCCGGGAGCTCGGCCCGGAGTTCGACCCGCATCGGACGCAGGTCGATGCGATGGCTGTCCCGTGCCGCCGGTGCGGCCGGCCCGCGCGCCGGGAGCCGTACACCATCGACGCCTGGTACGACAGCGGCGCGGCGCCGTTCGCGCAGTACCACTACCCTTTCGAGCCCGGGCCGTTCGACCCGGAGCGGCCGCTCGACTACATCGCCGAGGGGCTCGACCAGACCCGCGGTTGGTACTACACCCTGCTCGTCCTGGCCGTGACGCTGTTCGACCGCCCGGCGTACCGGGCCTGCCTGACCACCGGCCACGTCCTGGACGACTCCGGCCGGAAGATGTCGAAGTCCAAGGGCAACGCGCTCGAGCCGGGCCGCTTCCTGGAGGAGGTCGGGGCGGACGCGGTCCGGTGGGGGTTCCTCTCGACCGACTTCACCGAGGGGATGCGGGTCGCCGCGCCGGAGGTCGCGCGGGCGGCGAACCGCACGATCGGCACGCTCGGCAACGCGGTCCGGTTCCACCTCGCGAACGCTCGCGAGGATCACCTGCCGCCGGCGACCTCCGCTCCGTCATGCACCGATCCCCTCGACCGGTGGCTCCTCTCCCGGCTCGAGGGGACCCGCCGGGCGATCGAGGGCTCCCTCGAGTCGTTCGACCCGCGGCCCGCCGTCACGGCGGTGCGCTCGTTCGTCGACGACCTCTCGGTGTGGTACCTGCGCCGTTCGCGGCCGCGGTTCTGGGGCGAGGAGGGGCCGACCGCCCGGACCGAGGCGCACGCGACCGTCTCCTACACGCTCGCGCAGTTCGCGCGCCTGATCGCCCCTCTGCTGCCGTACGTCGCCGAGTGGATCCACCAGGAGGTAGGCGAGCGCGGCTACGCCGACGCCGAGGGCTCGGTCCACCTCGGCGGCTGGCCGGCGCCGCTCGCGGTGGCGGACGCACCGCTGGAGGAGGCGATGGCGCGCCTCCGCGCACTCGTCGAGGCCGGCCGCGCCCTCCGTCAGACGGCGGGCGTGAAGTCGCGGATCCCGCTCGCGGAGCTCCGGCTGTACGGCGAGGAAGGGCGCCCGGATCCGATCCTCGGGGAGGCGGCGGACCGGCTCCTGGCCGCCGAGCTCAACGTCCGAAAGGTCGTCCGCGCCCCGGCGCCGTCGACCGGGGAGCTCACGACGGAGGCGTGGGTCGTCGAGCCGGTCGAAGGGCCGCCCCGCCTCGCGCTCCCGCGGGCGCCCACGGATGATCTCCGGGAGGAAGGGTGGGCGCGCGAGCTGATCCGCCGTCTGCAGCAGCGCCGCAAGGAGCTTCGGCTCCGCTACTCGGAGCCGGTGCGGGTGGTCATCCGCGCGCGCGGCCCGCTGCTCGCCGCCCTCTCGGCCCGGCGCGACGCGATCGCCCGCGCGGTCGTCGCCGACGCGGTGGAGCTGACGGAGGGGGAGCTGCCCGCCGGACCGGACGTACGGAGCTGGGAGTTCGAGGGCGTGACCTGCGCTGCGAGCGTCCGACCGGTCGGTACGCCTCCGCCCGCGGGCTAAGTGCCGCTCGGCGAAGGCCGCACGGGCTCGGCCCGTTCGACCTCGCCTCCGGGGCTCCGTTCGGAGTACCGTTCCGCCGAGAACCGATAGACCACAGCCTCCGCGCTGCGCCAGCTGCCGCGGCGGAGCCCGGCCTTCTCGCAGAGCCCGTCTAGGAACTCCTCAGGTTCCCAGCCGAGCTCCGTCGCGACCTGCGGCAGGAGCAGGCCGTGGGCCGTTCCGCGGTCGATCGCCAAGCCGTCTCGGCCGACCACGATCCCGCCCGGGCGATCGGCGAGAGGCACCGGCTCGAACGGTCCCAGGAGCGAGACCTCGGCGACCAGGTGGCCGAGCTCCTCCGGCCGGATCGCGGGGAACCGCGGGTCTTCCAGCGCGGCCGCGACGGCCGCCTCGGGGATCCCGTCGGCGAGCGGTCGCACGGGGCGCGGGAACCCGACGCATCCGCGAAGATCGTGACCGGGCACGGCGTACCAGGTGACGAAGACGCCGCGTCGCTCCCGGAAGGACCGTGGCAGGGGGCCGTTGGTCCCCGGGGTCGCCAGTCCGAGCGCCCGGGCGACCGCCGCGCGTGCCAGCCCCACCGCCGCGCGCCCCTCTGCGTCGTCCGTCACGGGCCCCGGACCGGCGGCGGACGTTTTATAGCGTACGGCCGTCGGCGCCGACCCGATGCCGTTCCCCGAGGCCGTTGAGCGGTTGCTCAACAAGAAGATCTGCATGAACTGCTCGGCGCGGAACCCGCCCCGGGCGGTGCAGTGCCGCCGCTGCGGCTACAAGGGGCTCCGCGTGAAGTCGCGGGAGCGGTCGGGCAAGACGCAGTAGCGGCGGGCCCGCGCTACGGCGGCACCGACGGCCCCTCGCCGCGCGCGAAAGGCACCGGCGGACCGCGACGAACCTCCCGCTGCAGCGAGAGCCGCTTCGTCGCGAGGAACCACAGGTTGCGGAAGCCGTCGCGGCCGCTCTGGAGCTTCGGCGGGGTCGCCCGCTCGCCGTAGGCGATCGGCAGCTCGACGAACCGCAGGCCCCGGACCAGAACCTCGATCTTCAGCTCCTCGCTGAACGCCATGCCGTCGGAAGTGAGGTGGACCCGGTCGAGCACCTCGCGGCGGAAGACCCAGAAGCCGCTCTGGCTGTCGACGAGGGTGCGCTCCGGGAGCTCGGCGAGGTAGCGATGGTAGGCGATGCTGAGGAACAGGTTGAGGATGCCGTTCCCGACCCGATGCAGGGTCGTCATCGAGCTCGGCGTGACTCCCGTCATGCGGTCGCCGCTGAGGAAGTCGATCCCCTCGTCGGTGAGTCGGCGCACGAGCGCCGGGATCGTCGCGACCGGGTAGGTGCCGTCCCCGTCGGCGGTGGCGATCACGGCGCCCGCCGCCTCGCGGAAGCCGGTCTTGTAGGCTCGCCCGTAGCCCCGGCGGGGCTCGACGATCACCCGCGCTCCCTCCGCCTCCGCGATCGCGGCCGTGCGGTCGGTCGAAGCGCCGTCCACGACCAGCATCTCCCAGTCCAGGGGCCGGTCCCGCAGGACGGTCCGGTTCGCCTCGTCGGCGGCCTGCCGGAACGTCGACAGGACGGCCCCGATCGACCGCTCCTCGTTGAGCGTCGGGACGACGAGCGACGCGCGCATGGCCCGACGGTCCGGAGCGCGCGGGGCGCTTAAACCAAATTGAAGCTCGTGGGCGGTGCTGTGGCGGAGGGAACGCGCCGGCGCCCGGCGCGCCGCTGGGGAACGTTCCCGACGACGGCCGACGTCGGGATCTGGGCGAGCGGGCCGAGCGCCGCGGCGCTCCTCGAGGGGCTCGGCCACGCCCTCACGGCGCTGATCGTCGACCCCCGGGGCCTGCGCGCGCAGCAGCAGCGGACGATCCGGGCCTCCGGCCAGGACCCGGCGGAGCTCGCCGTCGCCTTCCTCGGCGAACTGCTCCTCCTCCAGGAGTCGGAGGGGTTCCTCGCCCGCCGCATCACGGTCCGGACCCACGGCCGGCCGGCGACCGCGGCGGAGGCCGAGTTGCGCGGGGAGCCGTTCGATGCGGCTCGCCACCGCGCCCGGACCGAGGTGAAGGCGATCACGTACCACGACCTCCGCTTCGAGCCGCGCGCGGGACGCGCGCGGGTGATCGTCGACCTGTAGCCGGCTACGGCATCCGGGCGACGATCTCGCTCAGCGCCGCTCCGGGCCGCGGCAGCCGGTGGTGCTTGCCCAGGATCCGCTCCAGGGCAGCGAAGGTGACCAGCAGGTCCGGCCAGTCGGCGATCCCCATGTGGCCGATCCGGAAGATCTTGCCGGTGAGCGCTCCCTGGCCCCCCTGAAGGAGGATGCTGTACTCCCGCTCGAGCGCCTTGCGGAGCTCGGGATCGCCGAGCCCCTCCGGGTTGCGGATCGCCGTCACCGTGTCGGAGGCGAAGCGGGCGTCCGGGAACAGCTCCAGCCCGAGCGCCGCGGTCGCCGCGCGCGACGCCTCCGCGAGGCGGTGGGTCCGTTCCAGACGGTGCTCGAGACCCTCGTCGCGGAGGAGGCGGAGGGCCTCCCGGAGCGCGAGGAAGAGCGGCACGGCCGGGGTCCACGGGGTGTCGTTCTTCTCGATCGAGCTCAGGTGGGCGGCGAGGTCGAGGTAGAAGGTGCCGGGGTGGAGCTGGGCGGCGGCCCGCTCCGAGAGGTGGACGAGGGCGAGCCCGGCCGGCGCGGCGAGCCCCTTCTGGCTGCCGGCGACGACGGCGTCGACGCCCCACGCCTCGATCGGCAGCGGGATCCCGGCGACCGCGCTGATCCCGTCGACCAGGAACAGCGCACCGGCCGCCCGCACGGCGGGCGCGATCGCCGCGAGGTCGTTGGCGAGGCCGACGCTCGTCTCGTTGTGAACGACGCAGAGGGCCCGGACGTCCCCCGCCGCCAGGGCGCCCTTCACCGCGTCGACCGGCAGGCCCTGCCCCCACGGCGCCGCGAGGGTGGTGACGTTCGGGCTGTAGCGCCGGACGATCTTGTCGGTCCGCTCGCCGAAGTTCCCGTTCGTGACGACCACGGTCCGCCCGTCCTTCGGGACGAGGCTGGCGTAGACCGCCTCCAGGCCGGCGGTGCCGCTCCCCGAGAGGATCACCTGCCGTCCCTTCGCGCCGAAGGCGACCGGGAGCAGCTCTCGGATCTCCTGGACGACCCCGTGGAAGTAGTCGCCGCGGTGATTGAGCGACGGGGTCGACATCGCCCGGAGCACCCGCGGATGGATGCGGACCGGGCCGGCGATCAGGAAGGTCGCGGTCTCCGGGTCGAGCGTCACGGGACCCCCGCACCGGCCGGCGCGCGCGCCGCGGCTCCCTCGCCCAGCGCCCTCAGCACCTCCGCGACGACGTCCCGACCGGCCCGGCGCTGCCCCTCCTCGGTCGACGCGCCGAGGTGCGGGGTCGGCACGACGTGCGGGTCCGCGAGGACCGGACTGTCCGTCGGCGGCTCGTGCTCGAAGACGTCGAGGGCGGCCCCGGCGAGGTGGCCGGAACGTAGCGCCTCCGCCACGGCCGCCTCGTCGACCAGCGCCCCGCGCGCGACGTTCACCAGGTAGGCGCCCGGCCGCATGCGCGCGATCGCCCGGGCGTCCAGCAGGTGGCGGTTCTCCGGAGTGAGGGCCGCGTGAACGCTCACGATATCCGCCTCGGCGAGCAGCGCGTCGAGCTCGCGCAGCTCGGTCGCGTCCCCGCTCTCCTTCACGTACGGGTCGTAGGCGATCGTCCGGACCCCGAACGGTCCGAGCCGACGCGCCACCTCCCGCGCGATGCGGCCGTAGCCGACGAAGCCGACCGTCCGTCCGGCGAGCTCGTGGCCCCGCGTACTGCGCTCCCAGCGACCGGCGCGCGTCGCGCCGATCGACGGCAGGAGGTCGCGGACGAGGAGCAGGTAGAAGGCGATCGTCAGTTCGGCGACGCTCACGGTCGCCGACTGCGGTGTGTTGACGACGCGGATCCCCCGCGCCCGCGCCGCCGCGACGTCGACGTTGTCGAGGCCGACGCCGGCTCGGGCGACGAGCGAAAGCTGCGGCGCCTGCGCGAGCAGCTCGGCGGTGACCTTCGTGCGGCTGCGCACGACCAGCCCCCAGGCCTCGGCGAGGTGGCGGCCGAGCTCGGCGGGGGCCCCGCTCGCGTCGACGACGCGGCAAGGCCCCGCACGGAGCGCCTCGATCGCCGTCGGGTCGATCGGATCGGCGACGACGACCAACGGAGCCGGTGCCATCAGCGCGGCGAGCGGGGCGGCGCTGAAAAGGGCTTTGCCGCGCTCGCCGCCGCGGTGACGGCGGCCCGCGCCTTGGGGACCGTCGTCCCCTCGAGCGCCGCCTGGACGATCGCCTCGCCGCGCACGCCCCGGATCCACGGCTCGGGCTTCACCACGATCCGGTGGGCCAGCGCCGGCTGGGCGAGGTGCTTGACGTCGTCCGGCACGACGAAGTCCCGACCCTGGAGCAGCGCGCGGGCGCGCGCGAGCTTCTGGAGCGCCAGCGAGCCCCGCGGCGAGGCCCCGACCTCCGAGCGGGAGTCCTCGCGGGTCGCGCGCACGAGATCGACGATGTAGCCGGCGATCGACGGGTCGAGCTCGACCGTCTCGACGGCGAGCTGCATCGCCCGGAACGTCGCGAGGTCCGCGACCTTCGGCGCGTCGACGCGGTCGTCGGTCCGCGCGCGACGCCGGGCGAGGATCGTCCGCTCCTCCTCGGACTCGGGGTAGCCGACCTTCAGGCGGAGCAGGAACCGGTCGACCTGCGCCTCGGGGAGCGGGTACGTTCCCTCCAGCTCGAGCGGGTTCTCGGTCGCCAGGACGAGGAACGGCCGCGGGAGCGGGTAGGTCGTCCGTTCGCTGGTCACCTGGTACTCCTGCATCGCCTCCAGCAGCGCCGACTGGACCTTCGGCGGGGCGCGATTGATCTCGTCGGCCAGGAGAACGTTCGAGAACAGCGGCCCGGGGCGGAAGCGGAACTCGCCCTTGGACGGATCGAGGACCTCGCCGCCGGTGATGTCGTGCGGCAGCAGGTCGGCGGTGAACTGGATTCGCTGGAAGCCGAGGCCGAGCGCGAGCGCGAAGGAGCGGGCGAGCAGGGTCTTGCCCAGCCCGGGGAGGTCCTCGAGCAGCAGGTGGCCGTCGGCGACCAGACCCGTCAGGACCGTTTCGACGGCCTCCGATCGCCCGACGACCGCGGTTCCGACCGACTGGCGGATGCGGTCGGCCAGAGCGCGGGCCTCCGGCGCTTCCATGCCTCGCACTGGGGCGGTCCGGCACTTAACGCGGTCGGACCGGCGGGTGCGGATATGCCCCGGCCGTAACGAGCCGCGTCACCGTAGGCGACGGCCCTCTCAGCGGTCTGACCCCGGCCGGGGTATCGGACACCGGGGTTGTCCTCGCGTCACTCTCGGCGGACGACCCGTCCGCATGGAGTCGGGAGGGACCCTTCGTCGGTACCCGGGCGCGCGCCGTAGCGGCGCCACCCTCGCCACTCCCCGCCGGGCTATGAGCGTGCCGCCGCCGCTCCGTTCGACTACGCACCGCCGACCCGGGCGCCCCCGGCGTCCCCCTCCGCTCCCCGCTCCAGGAGGAGCACCAGGACGAGGACGACGACCGCGAGCAGTCCGCCGGCCACCCCGACGGCCGAGCCGATGTTGGGGAGCGCGACGGTGACCGCCCAGGCGACGGCGAGCGCGGCGACGCAGTACCCTAGCGTGGGCGCCGCGCGGCGCGCCGCCCCGGCGAGCCGCGTCGGGTCGAGGGCGAGCCAGAGCAGCAGCGCCACGGCGGCG
>JASHTI010000130.1 GCA_030040625.1 Thermoplasmata archaeon | reverse complement strand
TTGCCACCTTTCCGTTCGCTCTTCGAGAAGCACCGAGGGGACGGGGCCCGACCGCTCAGGACCAGCGCATCGGGGCGGCGCCCTCCCGGCGCCTCCCGTTCACCAGAGCCAGGTCGCGGCAGCCCGGGGGCACGATTCCGGCCGGACCGGCTCGGAGGCGCCACGCGCTGCCATCGGAGCACCGGAGCGCGGACCCTCTATTTAGGCTTCTGGCGCGGGCCGGGCGCGGCGCCCCCTCCCGCCGGTCCGGACGGCGGGTGCGCCTCCCGTGAGGCGACCCGGCGGACGTACTACGGCGCCGGGGCCCAGCCGGTCTCGTGGACGACGCCATCGACCAGCAGGGCGTGGAGCGAGAACCCGCGCAGCATCTGTTCCCACATCTGCTTGCGGATCTCGGGCGTTCGGGCGAAGCTCGCGACGATCCGCCCGATCCACTCCGAGTGCTCGACGTCGGCGGTGACGTGCAGCCGGTAGTACTCCAGGTGGTCGTCCGGGACGCGGTAGTGCCGCTGGAACGCGGGGAGAAGGCGGGCGCAGAGCTCGACGTTCGGCGGCTCGCTCGAGCCCGCCGCCGAAACGTAGAACGGATGGACCCGGTTCGTGTACAGAAAGTCGTCGATCGCCACCATCGTGCTCGGGAGCTGCGGCGCCCCGAGCACCTGAGCCCGAGGGACCCCGAGTCCCTCGCAGAAGCGCAGCCAGAGCTCCGGGTGACCCGTGGTGGTCCCCTTCGGATCGCCGGCCTCTTCGACGAGCTGGTCCAGGATCAGCCGCCGGAACGGGTCGTTCGCGACATCGATCGGGCAGTTGGAGAACCGCTCGGCCATCGCGATCGGTACGGAGGCGAGCCACGGGTAGAACTGTTGGACCCAGGCCTGGACGACCGGCTTCGGAACCTCGCCGCGCTCGATCCCCCGGAAGAACGGGTGGGTCTTGAACGGGTGGTTCGCCATCTTGTAGCGGGTCAGCTCGTCGCGGAACGCCTCGCCCTCGAGACGCTCCCACGGAGGGGCGGCCATCGGCGGCGGAGTCCGCCCCCGGTATTTGGTCCGCGGGGTTTCGCCGGGAACCTCGCCTGTTAATGGCGACACTCCGGCTCCTCCCGTGTGCCGGAGCGACCGCGGGCGGGGCCGCTGGTGCCGGCCTACGGGCCGCTCGCCGGGACCCGCGTCCTCGAGTCGGCGCGATTCGTCGCCGGGCCCTGGGCGGCCACGTACCTCGGGGAGTTTGGCGCGGAGGTGATCCACGTCGAGGGCCCGCCGTTCGGCCCTCCCTACGCCGACCCGACGCGCAGCCTCGCCCCGCTCCTGACGCCTCCGGGGGGCGGGCGGCCGGTCTCCGAGTCGTGGGTCCAGTACGGGCGGAACAAGCTCTCGGTCGGCCTCGATGTCCGGCAGGCCGCCGGCCGCGCGGTCTTCCTCGACCTCGCGCGGGCCTCCGACATCTGGATCGAGTCGTCCCGGCCGGGGACGTACGACCGGCTGGCCCTCTCGGACGACGAGCTCTGGAGGGCGAACCCGCGGCTGACGATCGTGCACGTCTCCGGCTACGGCCGCACCGGCGAGCCGGGGCGGATCGCCGCGCCCTCCTTCGACCTCACGGCCCAGGCGTACAGCGGGTACCTCTCGCTGCAGGGGGAGCCCGACCCCGCTCCGCCGATGCGCGCGGGCACCGCGCTGAACGACACCGTGACGGGGCTGGCCGCCGCCACGGCCGCGTTGATGGGCCTGCGAAACGCCGAGCGCACCGGCCACGGCCAGGCCGTCGACGTCGCGCAGTACGAGATGTTCTTCGTCCTGCTCGAGAACCTCGCCCTGGACTACTTCGCCCGCGGCGTGGTCCGGGGCCGCCACGGGAGCTCGCACGCCCGGCTGCATCCGTACGACGTCCACCGGGCCCTCGACGGCTGGGTCGTGGTCGCCGCCCCGACGCCGCCGTCGTACCGACGCCTGTGCGAGATGATCGGGTTCGACGAGCCTCGGTACGACGACGCGGCCTACCGGCTCGTCCATCGGGAGGCGGTCGACGGGGCGATCGCCGCATTCTGCGCTCCACGCACCTGCGAGGAGCTGGAGACCCTGGGGAGGACGCATGACCTCGCCATCGAGCGGGTCCGATCCATCGCGGACCTCGCGCAGGACCCGCACTACCGATCGCGGCAGATGTTCCTGGACTGGGTGGACCCGTCGATCGGCCCGGTCAAGGGCGCCGGCGTCGCCCCGAAGTTCTCCGCAACGCCGGGCGGCGTGTGGCGCGGCGCACCCTGGCTCGGCATGGACAACGACCGCGTGCTGGGGAATCTGCTCGGCTACGACGCCGCGGCGATCCAGCGGCTGCGCATCGACGGTATCCTCGGCGAAGACCCGCCCCCGCGGGCCTCGGCCGGAGATGCGGCGCCGTCCGCCGCTCCCGAGGGCCCGTGAGCGAGCTCTGGCCGCTGCCCGACGATCCGCTCCTCCCCGAACTGCTCGCTGATGTCGCGGGGCTGAACTTGCCGGCGCGGTACCGCGAGATCGACCGAGCCCCGGAGTTCCCGCGGGCCGAGCTCCGGGCGCTCGGCGCTCGACGCTGGCTAGGGCTGACGATACCGGAGTCGCTCGGCGGGCGGGGCCTCACACCGAGTCGAGCGGCGATCCTGCTGTACCGCCTCGCCTACGCCAGCGGAACTACGTTCGCCAAGCTCTCCCTGCAACCGGAGTTCTGCTCGGTGCTCGCCGAGCACGGGGGCTCGGAGCTTGTGGACGCATGGTTCCGGCCGCTGGTCCGTGGGGAGCGGCTGGTCGGGAACCACGTGACCGAGCCGGAGGCCGGCTCGGATGCGGCGGCGCTGGGGCTCATCGCCGAGCCGGTCTCCGGGGGCTACCGGCTCTCCGGTGCCAAGAGCGAGGCGGCGTTCGCCGCCGATGCCGAGGCGGCGATCGTCTACGGCCGGCGCCCGGGGACGGACCGGACGACCGGGGTCTCCGCCTTCCTCGTACCTCAGGACCTCCCCGAGGTGAAGCGGGCGATCGAGCCGCCGGACCTCGGCGAACGGTGGCAGCGTCGGGGACGGGTGGACTACGGGGGGGTGGAGATCCCCGGGGCGAACCGGATCGGGGCGGAGGGCCGCGGATTCGACTACCTGCGCGCCGAGCTCGACCGGGAGCGGGGTCTCCTCGCGGCGATCTATCTCGGGGTCGCCCGGGCGTCGTGGGAGGAGACCGTCCGCGATGTCGGGGAACGGAGGGCGTTCGGGCGCCGTCTCTCCGACCAACAGGGGGTGGCCCTTCCGCTCGTCCGCGACGGGACCGAGCTGGAGTCGGCCTGGAGGTTCACGCAGGAGGCCCTGGTCCGCCTCGAGCGGGACGCCACCGCCGGCGCGGGGACGGCCGCCGCCAAGGCACTCGCGACCCGGGTGTCGCTGACAGCGCTGGACCACGCGATCCAGTTCCACGGCGGGGCCGGCTACTCCAGCCGGCAGCCGCACGAGCAGCGGTGGCGGGACGTCCGCAGCGGCGGGATCGCCCACGGGCCCACCGAGGTCTTGGAGAGCGTGGTGGCCCGGCGGCTGTGGCCCCGGCCGCCACGGGACTAAGACTTATCGGCGGCGGCAGGGTCGGTGGGTCCCCCGCCCGCGGACGGGCACGGGCCATGCGCTCCGCCGATACACCTCCACGACGGAACCGTAGGGCCGTCGGAGCGCTGCTCGCGGTCACCCTCCTGCTGCTGTCGGTCGCACCGATGCTGCTCGCGGCCGAGGGACGCCCCGGCCCGGCCACCGTCCGGGCGGAGATCACATCCGACGCCCCGGCCGCCCCCATCGCAGCGTGGCTCGCGGCGAGCGATGCGTTGGTCCCGGAGGCTTCGGCCGCGATGCCGGGGGCGGGCGCGCACCTTCTGGCGGGCGAGCCCCCCGGGCCGGTGACGCTGCAGCTCACGCTTCGGTTCACGAACAGCAGCGCCCTCTCCGGCCTGCTCGCCGCCCTCGTGGACCCGAACTCCTCGGACTACCACCACTTCCTGTCGGCTGCACAGTTCACGGCGCGATTCGCGCCCAACGCCTCCGCCTACGCGACCCTGCTGGCGGACCTTGGCTCCGCGGGTCCGGGGCAGCTGACGGCGTACCCGGATCGCCTGGCCGTCTCGTTCCGGGCTCCGGCGACGACCGTCGCCGCGGCGTTCGGGGCCTCGCTCGGGTGGTACGACTCGGGTGGAGCGGAGTACCTGGCGTTCTCCACTCCCCCGTCACTGCCCGCGCCACTGGCGGGGCTCCTCGCCGGGATCGACGGCCTCGGTCCGGACTCGGCGGTGTCGGCGGTCGCTCAGATGAACGTCGAGGCGGGAGTCTCGAGCGGCGGCCGCTCCGCTGGGGTCGCGCCGGCGGGCGTCGTCTACCCAACCCCGGTCACCGTCGCGGGGGTGCAGGAGCTCTATCCGGCGGACCTTCAGGTCGCGTACGACGAGGAGGGCCTCCTCGACCAGTACGGCTACCCGACGAACACCAGCGTCGCGGCGCTACTGTGGGCCGGCGCCTACGGAGGGACGGGGGCGAGGGTCTGCGGATTGACCCTCACGACCGGGGCGAGCGTCGGTCCGTACGTCCCGTCCGATCTCGCGCAGTTCTTCGGCAGCACGCTGCCGGCGGGGGCGCCGGCCCCGACCGTAGTGGCGGTGCCGGTCGAGGGGAGCCCGGGGCCGGGGTGCGCCGCGTCGTACGACTCCACCGGCGTCGTGGCCGCGAACACCGCCGAGCTGGAGATGATCGGCTCGCTCGCGCCCGGTGCGACGATCTTCGCCGTCACGGCCCCCGGCCCGTCGGTCGCCGGGCTCGCCGCCGCGCTCGCCAGCGTGCTCAGCCCCCCGACCAACCTCACGGCGGCCCAGCGGGAGGGACTCGCGAACGTCAGCGTGGTCACCGTCGGTTGGGGCACCATGGACCAGAGCTCCGCCGCCTGGTCGTCGGACCTGACCCAGGCCGCGGCCCGCGGGATCACGATCGTCGCCGGGACGGGCAACTCCGGCGACAACAACCGCAGCCGCGCGTGGGTCGGGAGCCGTGCGGAATTCCCGGCGTCGGATGCGACGGGGACCAGCGGGGCCCTCGGCGTCGGGGGCACGACCGTCACGCTCGACCCGAGTACGCTCCACATCGACTCCGAGATCCCCTGGAACGTCAGCGCCCACGACACGGCGGGAGGGGGCCCGCTCGGGACGACCGGCGGGATCAGCACCGCCTACGGTGAGCCGTCCTTCCAGAAGTCCAGCTCGGCCAACACGGTCCTCGACGGCGACGGGCGCGGGCTTCCGGACGTCGCCGCGGTGGCGAACAACACGCTCGTCACCCTCACCCTGAACGGCACGCAGTATCGCGCGACGAACGCGACGGACGGCGGACCGTTCCGGGCCGCCGAAGGAACAGCCGTGGCGGCCGGCGTCGTCGGAGGACTCCTCGCGGTCGTCGACCACAGCCTCCACGTCGAGGGCGCTCCCGCGCTGGGCTACGCCGACCCGACGATCTACACGTGGGCCGATGAGCAGTACACGACCGCGAGCGGCCCGTACCCCTACAGCCTGCCCACCACGCCGTTCCGCGACGTGAAGACCGGCGCCAACGACCATTACAGCGCGCGGGCCGGATGGGACCTGGTCACCGGTTGGGGGTCGGTGGACGCCTACAACCTGACGATGTACGTGCTCCCTCCCCCTACGGTGGCCGCCTACGGGGAGCTCTCCGGGGTCCAGGACCAGGTCCGCCTCTCCTCCATGCACGTGACGACGACCGTCGACGGTTCGGTGAACCGCGCCTACAACGCCTCCCTCCAGCAGAACTTCTTCGTGGCGAGCCCGACCGGCAGCCCGATCTACTGGGGCCAGAGCGTCGTCTACGCGCACAAGGTCTCCTCCGGCTGGGCGATGAACTTCACGGCGTGGCTGGCGTTCCCGTTCTGGGGACTGTACCCGGAGCTCACCGATTTCGTCTACCACTTCCCCGCGACCGGGGAGGTCGAGAGCCTGCCGCTGAGCCTGACGCTGACCACGATCCTGGTGCCGGCGAAGGGGACGGCCCCGCCGGAGCTGAAGTTCACCTTCGGTGTTCCCGGCGCGCCGGTCCTGACGCTGGACGCTCCCGGGGCGGCCTACATCATCGGCCGGACGGGCTACTCGTACGCCTGGCAGGGGACGAACTACACCGACGGACCTCGCGTCACGACGAGCCCCCTCGGCTTCCTCGCACCGCAGTTCGTCCTCGTGGGCGGGCCGTCCGGGGGCCTCGGTACGTTCGCCGCGAAGACCGCGGGAACGGTGACCGCCCTTACCGAACAGCTCGGCTCCTCCGCGTTCGCCGGAGCCGAGGTCGGGCTCGTCACCGAGAACAACACGCAGACCGGCGAGTCGGCCGTGAACCTCGCCTTCAATCTCTCCGGGACCGACGCGCTGACCTTCGCGTACGACGACGGGGCCGCCGATCAGGGGATCTACCAGGTCGCCGAGCCGTGGTTCCCGGTCGCCTTTGAGCAGACCGGAGGGACCTCCTCGATCCAGTGGTACGTCAACATCTCGAACGGCTACCAGCTCCACGCGCTCGGTTCGGTCGCCGCCCTCGATACGGAGCTCCCGAACGGGACGTACAGCTGGTCGGCGACGACGAGCGAACCGAGCATCTCCGTGCTGCCGGCCGCCGGAAGCCTCACCGTCAGCGGGCGGGCGGCGGTGGTCACATTGGCGATCGGTTCGTCGATGGGGGTCGTGACGTTCGACGCGAAGGGACCGGTCAAGGCCGGCCACCTCAACTTCACCTGGTACGTCAACATCACCGGCGAGCCGGCCCACCACCAGACGTCGACGGTCTACACCGCCAACCTCACCCTCGGCAGCTACACCTACCACGTCGCGAGCACTCTGAAGACCTACCGGCCGTCGAAGGCGACCGGGACGTTGACGATCACCCGGACCGTCTCCACGATCTACGTCACGTTCGCGCCCGTGACGTACCTGGTGGACTTCCACATCCACCAGCCCAAGAGCCCCGGGTCGCTGACGATCTCGCTCGGGGTCGTGAGCGAGTCCGGAGCGTTCACGAGCTGGGGCGTCGAGGAGACGAACGGCAGCTACCGTTGGTCGATCAGTCATGTGCCGCTCGGCTACGCCGTGACGCCGACCCACGGGGTCGCCGTCGTGCGGGGCGCCGCGCTCGCGATCACGGTCACCGTGACCGAACCCGGCTGGGGCCCGCTCGGGCTCGGGGTGCTCGGCTACGCCCTCGTCATCGGTGCCCCGGCGCTCGCCGCGATCTGGTACCTGGTCGTCCGCGCCCGCCGGCGCCGGAGGGCCGGGCCGCGGGCCGAGCCGGTCCCGA
>JASHTI010000017.1 GCA_030040625.1 Thermoplasmata archaeon | reverse complement strand
GTCTGGTCCGGCCGCCGGGCGCAGCAGTTGGGGCTCGTCGACGCCCTCGGCGATCGCGAGCGCGCGCTCGAGGACCTTGCGCAAACGGTAGGCGTGCCGGCTCGGAAGACGGTTCGGCTCACGCCGCCGCGCACGCTGGTCGAACGGATCCTCGCCTCGGGGGCCCGGAGCTTGTCGGCGGGACTCGTGGAGCAGGTCACGGACCGCCTGGAGGAGAGGCTGCTGGGTCTCGGTGGGCCGGGCGCGGGCTGGTAGCCGGAAACCCTCCGCCGTGGAATATCTGCGCCGGGGGCTTATCGCCCCGCCGAACGGTGCCTCCTAGGGGGTCTCGGTCGGCCCGGCGATCATGCGCGGTCAGGTGTTGCGGTCGGTGGGCGCGGTGGGGGTCGCCTTCGGGTTGCTCGTCGCCACGCTGCTCGCCTTCGGCGGGCCGGAGCCGCCTGCTCCTGCGACCGGCGGGATTGGCGCTGCCGCCGTGCCCCCCGTGAGCCCGCTGCGGGTGGTGGCGACCCTCGGCACGGGCTCCGGCCCGCAGCCGGCGATCTACGACGCCGCCGACGGGCTCGTCTACGTCGCGGACCGGCTTTCCGGGAACATCACCGTCTACCAGGGCCTCGATCTCGTCGCCACGCTCGCGGTGCCCGGAAGCCCGAACACCGGCGTGGTCGATCCGGCGAACGGGTTGCTCTATGTCACCCAGTGCAACAGCAGCGCGGTGAGCGTGATTCGCGGCACCGTCGTCCTGGCCAACGTCACCGTGGGCCCCTGCGGCGGGAGCCCCGCGTACGACCCCGCGAACGGGTTCGTGTACGTCCCGCTGAGGGGGACGGGGGTGGTCGCCGTCGTCAACGGCACCCAGTTGCAAGGCACGATCGCCCTTCCCGGAGCGCCGCGGATACTCGGCGCCGCCTTCGACCCGGGCGACGGCGATGTCTACATCTCCACCTTACAGACCAACTTCACCTACGTGGTCCAGAACCTCAGCTATGTCGGCGCCGTCGCGACCGGGCTCGAGGGGAGCACGGGGACGTACGACCCCTCGGACGGCCTTCTCTGGGTCACCGACGGCTGGGCGGGGAACGTCAGCCTCGTGGACGGGACGGGGATCGTCTCGAACCTCAGCATCGACGGTGCGGGGTTCGCCGGGGCGTACCACCTCGGTTTCGCCGACCGGCCGACCTACGACAGCGCGAACGGCCTGATCTATGTCCCGTTCACGCCCGCCAGCGGGGCCGGCGGGCTCGACATCTTCGGCGACTCGGGGATCGTGGACCAGCTCGCGATCGGCCCGCTCCTCCCGGGCTCGGCCGGCTATGTCCCCTACGGCAACGGGACCGGCTTCATCTACGAACCGACCTCGGAGTCGCTCAACGGCGGCGGTGGCGCCGGCCTCCTCTACGCGATCGCGGGCGGCGCGATCCTCGGCAACGTCAGCTACCCCAGCGAGGCCGTCGGTGCGACGTACGACGCGGCGGACGGCGACGTCTACCTGCCGACCTACGTGCCGCCGAACGCGACCAGTCCCGTGGTCCGCGACTACGTGGTCGTCGTCCAGTGTCCGGCGTGCATCGGGGTCCGTCTCGAGGAGAGCGGGGCGCCCGCCGGCTCCAACTGGAGCGTCAACGTGTCGAACACGACCCGGCTCTACGCCGAGGCGGCCGGAGGCGCCGCCGGCAGCCCGCTCACGCTGCACCTGCGGAACGGCAGCTACGCCCTCGCGGTGACGGTCCCCGCCGGCACGACGATCCAGGTGGCGTCGGGCAACGCCGAGTACTGGGCGGGCAACGGAACGATCCTGGTCGGCGTCGTTCCGCCGTCCGGGGGCGGTGGCGCGCGAACCGGACCCGCCGGCAGCCCAGTTCCCGTCGCGTGGCTGGCGGCGGGAGCGGGAGCGGTCGCCGTCGCCTCGGTCGCGGGGGCCGTCGCGTCGCGCCGACGCGTCCGTCGTGAGGGCGAGGAGCTCGTGGCCCGAATGCGGGCGGCGAGCGCGATCGACCTGGAGCCGGGAGAGCTCCGACGCTGATCCCGGAAGGACCGCGAGGGGGTGCCGCGGATCCAGGATCGCCAGGTCCCCGTCCGACGAACTCGCCTCGGCGGTCTACCGCGCCGGACTGGGGCGGCCGACCCCCGGCCCGGCGCACGTGTCGGTCACCGCACGCCGATCCGGGCGAGGATGTAGGTCGGTAGATGCGCGCTGCGACGACGGGACCGAGCTCGCCGGAGCGGTCGCCGCCGATCGAGCGACCGCGCGCTCCGACTCCCCCGGGCGGCTCCCCGGCGGGCCCCACGCCCGAGCATGTCCGGCTCGCGATACGTCTGGTCCTCCACCTCGAGGCGGTGGGGCCTCCCCCGCGGGAAGGAGAGGCCCCGACCGCCCTGACGCAGGCCGGGATCGGGGCGGCCCTGGCCGCGACCCAGGGAGCCGTCTCGAAGGTCCTCCGCCAGCTGGTCGCGTCGGAGGTCGTTCGCCGCGAGCGGCTCCACGCCGCCCGGATGGTCCGTCGGGTCCGGGTGTACTCGCTCACCCGCCGGGGCGAGCTGCTCGCCGGCGAGCTGCGGGCGCGAACTTCGGGCCGCCCGACCCCGCCCGAACCGCCCGCGCTCACGGCCGGCGCGACCTGCCCGCCGCTCGGCCGGGGGCAGCGCGAACCTCAGTGAGGCGGGCCGGCCCCCGGTACTCCGCCGGTCCGTCTCCACCAAGGCTTATCTAACGGGCTCCGCTCCAAGACGCGATGCCCGACAACAAACGCTCCGGCTTCTCCAGCGCCGCGGGCCTCATCCAGTACTACGACATGGAGGAGAGCCGGGCGCTCAAGCTCAACCCCTACCTCGTGGTCGGGATGGGCATCGGCGCGGCGTTCCTGGTCGAGATCCTCAACTGGCGGCTCGTCTAGCCGGCGGGCGCCATCGGCAGGCCAGCCCCCTCGGGCGGCGCGCGTCCCGGCAGGTAGCGGTCGACGGAGCCGCGCCCGAGCAGGACGACCTTGGACTCCGGCGAGGCGTCGAGCACGCGGTAGCCGGTGCGGACGGCCAAGCGACCGGCGAAGCGCGCGATCTCGGTATGCTCGGGGACGTGGTCGTGCCCGAGGCGCTGGCGCGACCGGCCCATGTAGACGTAGCCCTTGGGTTCGATGAAGTCCGGCCGCGCGAGGAGGTCGAGGTCGGCGTAGGCGTCGGCCCACCCGAGGTTCCAGCCGCGGACGAGGGTGTGGCGCACGACCCGGCGGGTCCGCAGGTCCCGCACGATCGCGAGCGACTCGCGGAGCCGCTGCCAGGCGTCCCCCTGGCTGGGCCGGGTCAACCGCTCGAAGATCTCCGCGTTCGGCGCCGTGACCGAGACGTAGAGCTGGGTCGGCAGGGGGTCCAGCGCCCGAAGGGCGTCCGGGTTCGTGCCGTTGGTGACGAGGAACGTCGTGATCCCCTGGTCGTGGCAGATCTCGAGGAAGCGGTTCATCTTCGGGTAGAGCGTCGGTTCACCGGTGAGCGAGATCGCGATGTGGCGGGGGGTCTGCGCCTCCTCCCACTTCTCGCGCGCCACGGCGGGGTCGCCCTTGAAACCGGAGAGGATGCGTCGCTGCGCCGCGATCGACTTCTCCAGGAGTCGCTCCGGCTCGTCGAACGACTCCATCGTGGCGTCGTTCTCCCAGCCCTGGTTGCGCCAGCAGAACCGGCAGGTGAGATTGCACGAGTCGATCGCCGGTGACATCTGAAGGCACCGGTGGCTCTCGATCCCGTAGAAGCGGCCCTTGTAGCAGTCCCGCCCCCGGGTGATCGACTCCCGGCTCCAGTAGCAGAGCTTGACGGCGCTGTGCCGGCCGACGAGCTGGTAGCCTTGGTCGGCGAGCTCGACCGCGAGGTCCTGGTCCCCCATCTCGGCGACCGGGCGATGCGTCAGCCGTAATATCCTCTCGCGAGGCGAGCGGCCCGGGCGCCGCGCCTCGGCCGGACGTCGCGCGCGGCCGCGACGCGGAGCTTTCGCGGGCGCCCGCGGAGGGGGGGGCGGGAATGGACCGGAACATCCGATGGCTCGCCTTCGGGGCGGTCGTCCGGGCGACGGGGCTCAGCCTGATCAGTCCGTTCATCGCGCTCTACCTCCGGAACGTCCTCGGTCTCGGCTACCTCCAGATCGGGCTCCTCGTCGCGCTGCTGGCCGTCCTGCCGATCACGATCCTGCCGTTCGCGGGAGCGATCGCGGACCGCCTCGGACGTCGGCCCGTCTTCCTGGTCTCCCTGGCGCTGGAGGCCGGGGGCGTGCTCGCGACCGGGGCGTCGATGCACGCCCAGTTCCTCGTCGGGGTGCTTGCCGCCGGCTCGCTGGTGAGCGCGGCGGGGGCGATCGGCGGACCGGCGCTGTCGGCGTACGTCGCCGATCTGGCGCAGGGGGCGGACCGGACCGAGGGGTTCACCTGGTTCCGCATCGGCTGGAACCTCGGCTTCACCACCGGCGTCTTCGCCGGGGGCGCGCTCATCGGCGTGATCGGGTTCCCGGAGGTCGGCTTCGCCGCCGGGGCCGTCCTCATCGCCAGCACCTCGCTCCTGGCGCTCGTCCTCGAGCCGACCCCGTACGACCGGGATCGGGCGCGCGGGATCGCCCGCCCCACCGGCGGTTCGCGGGCCGGGACCTGGAACGTGCTCGCCCGCGACCGCGGCTTCCTTCTCTTCTGCGCCGTCTTCGCGGTCCTCGAGCTCTCGGTCAACCAGTGGCAGACGACGTTCCCGCTGTACGCCAACACCGTCGTCGGGCTGCCGTACGCCGACATCGGCCTCGGCCTCGCGCTGAACGGCGTGCTGGTCGTGGTCGCCCAGGCGCCGACGACCCGGGCCGCGCACGGCCACCGGCACACGTCCCTCATGGTGCTGGGGACCGCCCTCTACGTCGGCGGCTTCCTGTTCTTCGGGGTGGTGGAGCTGTGGCGGTCGATCGCGCTCGCGGGGTTCCTCGCCGCGGTCCTCGTGCTGACGATGGGCGAGAACGTCCTCTCGATACCGACGTCGACGCTCCCCTCGAACGTCGCGCCGGCCGGGGAGGTCGGGGCCTACAACGGGGCGTTCTTCGCCTTCCTGAGCATCGGCCAGGTGCTCGCCACGACGCTCGGGGGGCTCGTCCTCGCCCTCGGACTCTCGTCCCCCGTGACCTGGGCGATCCTGATGGTGCCCGCCGTCCCGGCGCTCCTCGTCGGGCAGCGCTGGGTCGTCCCCCGGATCTCCGCGACCGCCAACCGCGCGTAGGGGACGCGCCGCCCGGCGCGGGGACCTACGCGGGGGCCCCGTTCGCCCCGCCGGCCACCAGCGCGAGGTAGGCGTCCTCGAGCGCGAGCGAGGCGCTCTGGTAGCCGATCACGGGACCGACCGTCACGAGCCCGCGGAGGAGCGACGCGCGGGCATCGATCGACCCGTCGAACGAAAGGCGGAACCGACGCTCGCCGACGACCGTGGCGCTGGTGAACGCCGGGCCCAGGGCGCGGATCTTGTCGACCAGGATCGGCGTCGCGAACTCGACGTCCACCGCCCTCGAGCGGAAGCGGTTGGCGACGTTCTCTACGGTATCGCGCAGCAGGATCTGTCCCTGGTTGATGAAGATCACCTGATCGCAGATCTCCGTGACCTCCTGCATCAGGTGGGAGCTCATCAGGATCAGATGGTCCTTCTTGAGCTGGTTCAGAAGATTGCGGATCAGGATCCGTTCCTTCGGGTCGAGACCGGTGGTCGGCTCGTCCAGGATGACGATCCGCGGATCGCCGACCAGGGAGGCGGCGAGCACGACCCTCTGCCGCTGGCCCTTCGAGAGCGCCCCGCACCGCGCGTCCAGCGGCGGCAGGTCGAGGCTCTCCGAGAGCCGCGCGATCTCGGCCCCGAGCTCGCCCCGAGGCGCCCCCCGGAATTCGCCGACCATCTCGATCGCCTCGGCGACCGTCTGCGACGGGTACGGCTCCGGGCTCTCGATCACGGAGCCGACGTCCGCGAGCGCGCGCTTGCGCGACCGCGTCACGTCAATGCCGTTGAGCAGGGCCCGCCCGTGCGTCGGACGCAGCAGCCCCGTGAGCACCTTCAGGGTCGTCGTCTTGCCGGCGCCGTTCGGGCCCAGGTAGCCGATCGCGCCGGCCCCTTCGTAGCGGAACGTCGCGTCCCGGAGCGCGGGGGCGACGCCCCCGAAGTAGGCCTTGGTGAGCCCCTGGACCTCGATCGAGGACGTGTCGCTCATCCCTTCGACTCCTTGTAGTCGTAGAGGACCAGGCTGAGGACGAGGCCGACCACGAAGTAGACGATCATGATCGCCGCCCCTTCCCAGAGGTGCGGGTTCCAGGTCGTCAGCGTCAGCATCCGGGCCCCCATGCCGGTGATCACGGTCTTGTGGGGCAGCGGTTGGAACGGGAGCGAGAGCGCGCCGCCGGCGTAGAGCAGCGAGAACCACGGCTCGACCGAGGTCACGCTCAGCGCCCCGTCGAGGATCTCGAAGCCGAGGAACAGGACGAGGATGGTGACGACCATGCTCACCGCCGGGCTGCGGAAGAAGGCGCTGAACAGGAACGCGGTCGAGATCACGGCGAGGGCGAACAGCGCCGCCAGGCCGATGGACGAGCCGAGGGCGAACCAGGGGACCCGCCCGATCCCGTAGAACCAGACGGTGCTGAAGAGCCCGAAGGCGTACAGGACGAGGATCAGGGCGAACGAGGCGAGGAACGCCGCGGCGTACCGTCCGAGCAGTAGCACGCGCCGTCGGACCGGCAGGACCAGCAGGTAGTAGCCGGTGCCGCTGCCGAAGTCCATCGCGATCGCGTCGCCGCCCATGAACGCGCAGATGATGATCCCGAGCGTCGAGAGCCCGGTCGTCAGACCGGCGAAGTTGTTCGCCGCGGACGTTCCGCTGTCGTGGTAGGCGATGGAGAGGGCGGTCCCCGCGACGCCGATGATCAGGACGAAGATCAGCAGGCCGATGAATCGCCAGGTTCGCAGATAGAAGCGCAGCTGCCGCCGCGCGGCGATCATCCACTGCGCGTAGTCCGACGGTAGAACCGACTGACCCATCGGCGCGAAGGTACCGACGCGGGAGAAAACTCCTCGGGGCCCTTGTCAGACCGTCTCAAGCGACGGCTCCGGGCGACGGTGGCCAGCGGGAGGGACGCGCGGGACCGCCCTTGCCCGGGGCGCCACCGTCAGCGAGCCGAGCAGCACGGTGGTCGAGGAGAGACCCATCGCCACGGCGCCGAGGATCGGTAGGTACCGGTAGATCCCGGGGCCGAGGAAGGGGATGAGCGCGCCGGCGGCGATCGGCAGCAGGACCGCGTTGTAACCGACCGCCCAGGCGAGGTTGCCGCCGACCCGGCGTACGATCCCTCGGGCCCAGCCGAGGGCGCGAGGGGCGCCCCGAAGGTCCGGCTGGACGAGCAGCACCTGTCCGGCCTCTCGCGCCACCTCCGCACCGGACCCGACGGCGATCCCGACGTCCGCGGCGGCGAGGGCGGCCGCGTCGTTCACACCGTCGCCCACGAACGCGACACGGTGGCCCTCGGCCTGGAACCGTTCGACGAGCGACACCTTGCCCGCAGGGGTCACGGCGGCATGGACCTCGCCGATCCCCAGTTCCCGCGCGACGGCCTGCGCTGCACCGGGTTGGTCGCCGGTGACCATCGCGAGGCGGTACCCCGAGGCCGTCAGCTCCCGGACCGCCTCGGCGGCGCCGACGGCCGGCGCGGCACGGAACGCGAGCAGCGCGACGGGGCGCCCGTCGCGGCGGAGGAGCGACCACGCCCGACCCCGGGCCTCGGCGCGGTTCGCCGCCGCCCGGAGGGGGTCCGGAACTCCGCGGGGGCCCTCCCCTCGGCGCAGCTCCCACACGGTCCCTCCCTCACGCCCCCGGACCCCGACCCCGGGAAGGAGGGTGACCTCCTCCAGCGTGGCCGGGGTCAAACCCCGCGCACGGGCGGCGTCGAGGACGGCACGGGCGAGCGGATGCCACACTCCGGCCTCGAGCCCGGCCGCGACGGCGAGGGCCTCCGCCTCCGCGAGCGGAGGCGCGGTCGGGAGGTCGACGAGCTCCGGGGTTCCGGCGGTCAGCGTCCCGGTCTTGTCGAGCAGGACCGTATCCACCCGGGCGGCACGCTCGATGGCGTCGCCTCCACGGAAGAGGATCCCTTCCTCCGCGGCCCGCCCGGTGCCGACCAGGAGCGCCGCGGGCGTCGCGAGGCCGAAGGCGCACGGGCAGGCGGTGACGGCCACGGCGACGAAGACCAGCAGGCCGAGGGTCCAGCTGGTGCCTCCCGCGAAGAACCAGAACGCCCCCGCGGCCCCCGCCACGGCGAGCACGACCGGAACGAAGGCCGCGGCCAGGCGGTCCGCCTCCCTCTGAAGAGGCACGCGGCCCAGCTCGGCCTCCTCCAGCAACGCGCCGACGCGCGCGACGAACGTGTCCGGGCCGGTCGCGGTCGCCTCGACGAGGATCGGACCCTCCAGGTTGTGCGCGCCCGCGATCACGCGCTCGCCGGGTCCCCGGAGGACCGGCATCGACTCTCCGGTGAGGAGGGCCTCCTCGAGCGCCGTCCGACCCTCGCGCACGATCCCGTCGACCGGGACGCGAGCCCCCGCCGGCACGCGCACGCGGTCGCCGACCCGGAGCTCCCCCACCGGGACGTTTCGCTCGCCGTCCGGCTCGAGCCGGAGTGCGAGGCTCGGGAGGAGCTCGCCGAGCGACCGGAGCGCGGAGCTGGCGCGCCGCCGGGTGAGGCTCTCGAGGTAGGTGCCGGTGAGGATCACCGTGACGATCAGGGACGAGGCGTCGAAGTACGTCGTCGGGGGCAGACGACCCGGGGCGACCAGCACGGCGAGACTGTAGCCGAAGGCCGCCGTGCTCCCGACCGCGATGAGAAGGTCCATATTGCCGACACGCCGACGCACGGCTTCGAACGCTCCCGCGTAGAAACCGGCGCCCGGATACGCCTGCACGACGGCCGCCAGCGCGGCGGCGAGCCAGGGACCGGGCGACGCGGGCGCCGCCCAGGTCAAGATCAGGATCACCACGGAGAGCGGCCAGGCAACAGCGAGCCGACCGGCGAGCCGCCGGCGCGCCGCCTCGGGCGCCGCGAAGGACCGACGGCAATCCGGGCAGCAGAAGAAGTAGGTCCGGTTGTCCCGGTCGAGCCGAAGGGCGCCGGGACCCTCCTCGACGTACATGCCGCAGACCGGGTCCGTCGCCAATCCCCACCCCTCGCCGCCGGCCGGTGCGCCCGCGCCCCGAAAGCCCCCGGCCCGACCGCGAGGGCCGCCAGCCGGCGGCCCCGGTTAAGCGCGTCGGCGCGCGGGAAACGCTTTCTCCGCACCGCGACTGGCCGGGCGATGGTCCGAGAGCTCGCGCCGGCCGAGGTCGCCCGTCGCCTGAAGGAGACGCCCGCCGCGGTCGTCCTGCTGGATGTTCGCGAGGAGTTCGAGCGGGCGACCGCGCGCATCGAGCCCTCGATCCACATCCCGATGGCGGAGGTCGCCGGGCGCCTCGCCGAGCTTCCCAAGGACCGGCCGATCGTCGTCTACTGCCATGGGGGAACCCGCTCGGCGATGGTCGCCGGTTTTCTCGAGCACCACGGGTTCCCCGAGGTCGCGAACCTTCACGGCGGGATCGACGCCTGGTCCCGCCAGGTCGACCCGTCCGTCCCGCGCTACGGCTGAGCCCCGCGCCGGACGTCCCGGCCGATCGGCCCGAGCACCTCGACGTAGGCCCGCATCTTCCAGTACGTATCGAGGAACTCCTGGCCCCGCGCGGTGAGGTCGTAGAGGGGGCGGCCGTCCTGCTCCTCGACGTGCGCGAGCCCGAGCGCCACCAGGCGCTCGAGCAGGGTCCGGAGCCGGTCGACCGGCATCCCCGCGCCGTAGGAGATCCGGGTGACCCGGGCGGCCCCGTGGTAGCGCTTGATCACCTCGAGGACGGTCGCGTAGAGGTCCGTCGCCTCCCGCCGCCGACCCCCCGGGCCGCTGCGCGGGTCGCCCAGGACCATCGTCGCAACTCTCCGAGATCCCGCTAGAGCGGGAACGGCTCCAGCCGGTCGACCTTCCGGGCCGGCGTGCGCACGCTGACGTCGTCGCCGCTCTCCAGGCTCTCCGTGTAGAGGACCTCGTCGACGCTGACGCGATCACCGAGCCGGACGCGTCGGCCCTGCACGCGGCGTGCCTCCACGCGATCTCCGAGCTCGACGGAGTCGCCGTAGACGTCCTCCACGTGGCCGCGGTCGTCGACGCGCACCTCCCCGCCGACGAGCGGACCGGCCGCCCGGGCCCGGCGCCCGAGCTGGATCCGGGCGGCCTTGAGCCCCTCCCGGGTCGTGACCTGGCCGCCGATCTCGGCGGTACCCCGGAAGACGGCACGACGGGCCTCGAGGTGACCGCCGACCTCCAGCGAATCGCCGTCCACCGCCTCGCCCACCGAGATCGAGCCGCCGATCTCGGCCTTGCCCTGGAGGCGCAGCGAGCCGCGGACCTCGAACCGCCCGCCGATGGTGACCGTGCCGCCGGTAGCATCGCCCCGCACGGAGCCGATCCCGCCGACCTCCAGCGTGGCGAAGGTGAGGTCGCCGTCCGCGGAGAACTTTCCCCCGACCTCCACACGGTCCCCCGTGGAGCCGGCGCCCAGTTCGGCCACCCCCCCGACCTCGAGGGTGCCGAACAGCAACGGTCCGGTCGCGCGGAAGCGGCCGCCCGCCTCGATCGAGGTGCGGATCGCCCCGCCGCCGACCTCCGCCGCGCCGCCGACCTCGAGCGACTCGAGGTCGACCGTGCCGGCATCGATGGCGCCGCCGGCCTCCACGCTCCGCGCGGTCAGCTTGCCCGCGACCGACAGCCGGCCCCCGACAGCGACCCGATCGGCGGTAAGACTGGCGCCTCCCCGGAGCGCGCCCCCGACCTCGACCTCCTCGGCGACGGCCGGGCCGGCGACGTTCAACCGACGGTCGACGTCCACGCGGCCGGCCTGGAGCCCGCCCGTGATCTCGAGCGCGCTGTCCCGCGCGGAGATCTCCCGGTGGACCTGCAGATCCCCCCGGATCATGACGTCGCCGTCGTCGACCCGGAGTCGCTCGCACTCGACCGGGCCGACGAACTCCGCCCGCCCGTCGCATCGGATCTCCCCGGCGACCCGGAGCCGCTCCTCGACCTCGACGCGGACCCCGGTCTCCAGGCGCAGGTCCCCCTCGACCGCGCCGAGGCGGACCTTCGCGCCACGTGGGACCCGCTGCTCCGTCATCGGAGGGTCATCGGTGCGCGGAGGTATAGGCGTGCGTCACCGGTGGTGAGCACCGAAGGTGGGGGCGGGCCCGACTCTTATCCTCCGGCGGCGCTCGGGGCGGCGGGAGCGCCGTGCCCGACCCCGTTCGGATGCGAGGGAGCCGGCCCGCCACGTCGAGCCGGTCGCCGGGGCCCACGCCACCGCCCGCCGGAGGACCCCGACAGTTCTGTCGGTTCTCCGACTCCCGGCCGGCCTCGGAGGGGTTCTGGCGCCTGCCGGCCGATGGCATGTGCCTGTCGGTGTTCCTTCTCCTGTCCCCCCGCGGGGACCGCGAACGGCTGCTCGTCGGCCAGGTCGATCCTTCCGGGCCGTGGGAGCGGATCGGGGCGCTGGACGCCGCGCGCCTGCGCCTCTGGCGCGAGGTCGGGGAGTGGATGCTGCCTTCCTGCCACCTGCAGTTCTTCGAGCCGCCCCGCGAGGCGGCCGCCCGCATCCTCACGGAGCAGCTCGGGCTCGAGGGGGTCGAGGTGACGGGTCCCGAGGTCTTCTCCGAGACGTACACCCCGCCGAGACGCCCGACGCAGCACCAGCACTGGGACCTCGACTTCCTCTTCCGGGCCGAACTGCCGGGTCCCGATCCGCCCCGGCACCCGGCCTGGCGGCAGCTGCGCTTCGTCGCACCCTCCGAAACGCCGCGACGGGCGTTCACGCGCCTTCACGACGATATCCTCGAGCTCGCCGGCTACCGCTTCGCCGACGCCGGCGGAGCGCCGGCCGGCCCGGGGAGCCGATAAGGACCCGCGCGCTGGCGGCCCGTGGACGACACGCTGGCGCAGATCCGGGCGGAGATCGTCGCCTGCCGGCGATGCCCGCGCCTGGTGACGTACCGTGAGCGGCTCGCGCGGGAGCGCAAGCGGGCCTACGCGGGGGAGGCGTACTGGGGCCGCGGCGTCCCGGGCTTCGGCGATCCGGACGCTCGCTTGGTCGCCGTCGGCCTGGCACCGGCCGCGCACGGGTCCAACCGGACCGGCCGGGTCTTCACCGGCGACCGCTCCGCCGCCTTCCTGGTCCGCGCCTTCCATGCGGTGGGGCTCGCGAACCAGCCGACCTCCGAGGCGCGCGGCGATGGGCTCGCCTACCACGACCTGTACCTCACCGCCGCGGTCCGCTGCGTCCCTCCGGGGAACCACCCGAGCCCGGCCGAGTCCGCCCATTGCGCGCCGTACCTCGACCGCGAGCTGCGGCTCCTGCGACGCACCCGGGCGATCCTCGCACTCGGAGGCATCGCGTGGTCGGCGGTCCTCCCGGCGGCCGCCCGGGTCTACGGCGTCGAGAACCCCCGCGTCCCGTTCGCCCACGGCGCCTGCGCACCGCTCGGCCCGGGGCGACCGATCCTCTGGGCCTCGTACCACCCGAGCCCTCAGAACACGCAGACGGGCAAGCTGACCGGACCGATGTTCATCGACCTCTTGCGTCGGATTCGGGCCGCGTACCAGCCCGCCGAGAGCGCCGGCGCCGGGGCGGCGGCCCGCTCGAGGAACTGACCGGCGATGACGAACGCCTTCGAGCTCCTCGAGCGGGACGGGCTCGCCCGGCTCGGCCGCCTGCACACGCCGCACGGGACGCTGGAGACCCCGGCGCTCCTGCCGGTCGTCCATCCGGACCCCGAGCGGCAGAGCTGTCGTCCGTCCGAGATGGCTCGGCGCTGGGGGGTCCGCGGTGTCATCACGTCGTCCTACATCACGTGGCGAACCCCACCGCTCCGGCTCGTCGCCGAGCGGGACGGGATCCACCGTCTGATCGACTTCGACGGGGTCGTCATGACGGACTCCGGGGCGTTCCAGCAGCACGCCTACGGCTCCGTGGAAGTCGGCGCCGACGAGATCCTCGACTTCCAGAACCGGATCGGCTCGGACATCGCGACCGTCCTAGACGTCTTCACCGAGCCGGAGTCGACCTACGACGAGGCCGCGGCGGCGCTGGCCGCGACCGACGCCCGGGCGCGGGCGGCCCGCGCCGCGCGTCCCGGGCTCCTCGCGGTGCCCGTGCAGGGCGGCGCCCATGCCGACCTCCGTGCCCGATCCGCCGCCCGAGCCAGCGCCCTCGGTGATGTGCTCGCGGTCGGCGGGGTCGTCCCGCTGCTCGAGCAGTACCGCTTCCCGGAGCTCGCGCGCGCGCTCGTCGCGGCGCGACCGGCGCTCGCTCCCGAGGCGGCCGTCCACCTCTTCGGCACCGGCCATCCGATGACGTTCGCGTTCGCCGCGCTGTTCGGCGTCGACCTGTTCGACTCGTCGGCGTACCACAAGTTCGCGCGCCGCGGCAAGCTGCTGTTCCCGGACGGCACGGTCGACGTCGACGGGCTGCGCGAGCGGACCTGCCACTGTGCCCTCTGCGCCGAGCACCCGCTCAACGAGGTCGCCGGCTGGCCGGCCGCTCCCCGCGAGGCAGCGCTCGCCCGCCACAACCTCCTCGTCTCGATGGAAGAGGTCGGCCGGGTCCGGCAGGCGATCCGGGACGGGACCCTCTGGGAGCTCGCCGAGCGGCGCGCGGTCGGCCACCCCGCGCTCCGGGCCGGGCTGGGAGTCGCCGCGGCGTCGACCGAGCTCTTCTGGGCGACGGAACCGGAGAGCCGCCGCGCCTTCCGCGAGACCGGCCCCTGGAGCGGCTCGCGTCCGGCGGTCACGATCTTCCAGGCCCGGATCGCCGAGTATCGTGCCGCCCACGGGCCGGCCCTCCCGCTCCCCCGCGTGCCGTTGCGAGAGGAGTACCTTCGCCACGTCCCGCTGGCCCGCCCGGACGGCCGTCCGCTCGAGTGGGACGCCGAGGGCCCGCTCGGCCCGGTCCCCGTCGAGCTCACCGAGCTCTATCCGGTCGGACCGTACCTGGGCGTGGACGAGTTCGAGCCTCCGCGGTCGAGCCTCCGCGCCGCCGAGCTCCGAGGGCAGCTCCGGGCCGCGCATCCCGAGCTCGACTTCGAGCGCGACTGGAGCGCCGCCTGGACCCAGCGCCAGGTGGTGCGCCTGCTGGAGTGGGCGTACGGCCCCGCCGTGGCGGATTCGCTCGCCCCCGAGCTCTCGGTGGAGCGCTCCCGGCGCACCGGCCGCCTCCGCCGGCTCCGGCATCGCGACGCGATCGCCTTCGTGTTCGGGAACGATGCCCGCCCGCGCCCGACGCTGATCGGCGGGGCCCTTCTGAACGCCCGCCTGCCGCCCGGACGAGGGCGCGTGGTGGTCGCCCCCGATGCGGCGCCGTTCGTCCGCGAGGGTCGGAGCCTCTTTGCGAAGTTCGTCGAGGGCGCGGATCCCGCGCTCGCCCCGGGGGCGAGCGCGCTCCTGGTGGGCCGCGACGGAATGCTGATCGCGGTAGGCCGGCTCCTGCTCGCGCCGGCCGAGATGCTCCGGTTCCGTCGCGGCGTCGCGGCGTGGGTCACCTCCCACACGTCCTCCCCCGAGCCGGACGACGAGGAGACGGCCGCCGAGCCGGTCGGGCCCGAGGACGAGCCGGCCGGGCCCCCGCGGAGGCGATGAGCTTTTGCTCGGGGCACGGGCTAGCACCGGCCGCCCCCCTCGCAGCGATGACGCGCACCTTCCTGCTCCTGCAGTTCAGCAGCGAGGGCGCGCCCTACTCCGAGGTCGCCGAGACCCTCGAGAGCCTCGGTTTCCGCCCCGAGTCGGACGGTTACGACTTCGTCTACGACTGGGGCCGCGCCGCGAACGTCCGCGAGACGCTCGACCTCGCCGATCGGGTCCAGGAGGCGCTGCGCGGAGCGCGCGTCGCCTTCCGGATCGAGTCGACCGAGGAGTGACCGGCCGGCGCTAAGACGACCCGGCGGCTCCCCCGACGATGGTCGTCCTGGGCATCGAGTCGACCGCGCACACCGCCTCCGTCGGCATCGTCGACGAGCGGGCGCGCGTCGTTGCGCTGACCTCGGACATGCACAAGCCGGCGCACGGCGGGATCCACCCCCGGGAGGCGGCGAACCATCACGTCGACCTGCTGCCGGGGCTGGTCGCGAGGGCGCTCGCCGACGGCCACGTCGCGCCGGCCGACGTCGAAGCGGTCGCCTTCGCCCAGGGACCCGGGCTCGGTCCCTGCCTTCGCGCCGGCGCGACGGTCGCCCGCATGCTGGCGATGGCCTGGGACCGTCCGCTCGTGCCGGTGAACCACTGCGTCTCGCACGTCGAGATCGCGCGCGTGCTCAGCGGGCTCGACGATCCGGTCCTGCTGTACGCCAGCGGCGGGAACACGCAGGTGATCGCCTACGCTCGCGGACGCTACCGCGTGCTCGGCGAGACGCTCGATGTCGGGATCGGCAACTTCCTCGACAAGCTCTGGATCGCGCTCGGCGGGACGTTCCCGGGCGGGCCCGCGCTCGAGCGCGAGGCGCTGCAGGGCGGCGCGCTGCACCCGCTGCCGTACTCGGTCCACGGGATGGACGTCGCCTTCTCCGGGATCCTCACGGCGGCGCTCGCCCTCCATGCGCGGGGCGTCCCTCGACCGGACCTCGCCTACTCCGTCGAGGTCACCGCCTACTCGATGCTCACCGAGATCACGGAGCGCGCCCTGGCGCACCTCAAGGGCCGCGCGGTCGTCCTCGGCGGTGGGGTCGCCTGCAACGAGCGTCTTCGCGGCATGGTCCGCGCGATGGTCGAGGGCCGGGGCGGCACGATGTTCGCGCCCCCCCGGTCCCTCTGCGTCGACAACGGGGCGATGATCGCCTGGACCGGCCTGCTGGCCCACCGGGCCGGTCTGGACGTGCCGATCCGCGACTCGGCGGTCGCGCCCCGACAGCGGACCGACCTCGTGCGCACGCCTTGGCGGGAGGCTCCCGGGGTCGTGCCGGGGCCGTCCGTCGCTTCGCGCGCGGGGGAGGCGGCGTAGATGGCCGGTGGCGGCGGCCCGGGCGAAACGGTCGACGCCCTCGTTGTCGGCGCCGGCCCGGCCGGCTCGACGGCCGCTTACCGGCTCGCGGAGGCGGGCCTGCGGGTCGTCGTCGCGGAAGAGCACCCGCGCGTCGGTCGCCCGGTGCAGTGCGCCGGGCTCGTCTCCCAGCGGGTCCTCGATCTCTCCGGCGCCGAGGCGACGGTCGTCCGGCCGGTGCGCGGGGCGGCGGTCTATGGCCCGAGCCTCGGCTCCGTCGAGTTCCGGGCCGACGAACCGCGCGCCTTCGTGCTCGACCGGGCGGCGCTCGATCAGCACCTGGCGGACCGGGCCGCCCGGGCGGGCGCGGAGTTCCGGACCGGAACCCGCTTCGAGGGGGTGGTCGAGGAGGCGCGGAACGGCGTCCGGGTGCGGCTCCGCGGACCGGACGAGAAGGTGCGAGAGATCACGGCGCGACTCGTCGTCGGCGCCGACGGCGTCGCGAGCGCGGTCGCCCGGGCGTTCCGTCTGCGCCGTCCCGTGGAGATCCTGCCCGCGTTCGAGGCGGAGTACCCCGCGAGCCCGGGCGACCCGGAGGTGGTGGAGGTCTACCTCGGTCGCAGCTTCGCGCCCGGGCTCTTCGGCTGGTGGATCCCGGACGGTCGGGGAGGGGCCCGGGTCGGGGTCGCCGCCGACGCCGACGGGACGGCGGCCCGGGTCTACTTCCAGCGCCTGCTCACGCACCTCGCGCGGCGGTTCGGCCGGCCGCTCGGGCGCCCGACGGCCTACATCGCTTCCGGGATCCCGATCGGCCGCCTTCCGCGGTGCGTCGGCGCCCGCGTGCTCCTGGTCG
>JASHTI010000129.1 GCA_030040625.1 Thermoplasmata archaeon | reverse complement strand
GGGGCCGGAACGGCACCCCGGCGAGGGCGAGCGGGATCAGGATCGGAATGATGAGCGCGTTGAAGACGAGCGCCGCGAGCACGGCGAGCAGCGGGTTGCCGAAGCCGAGGAGGTTGAGCGCGGCGACGCCGGGGAGGCGGCTCGCGCCGGCGGTCGCGAAGATCGCCGGGATGATGACGAAGTACTTCGCGACGTCGTTGGTGATCGAGAACGTCGTCAGCGCGCCGCGCGTGATCAGGAGCTGCTTGCCGATCGAGACGACCTCGATCAGCTTCGTGGGGTCGTTGTCGAGGTCGACCATGTTGCCGGCCTCCTTCGCGGCGCTCGTGCCGCTGTTCATCGCCAGGCCGACGTCCGCGCGGGCGAGCGCCGGCGCGTCGTTCGTCCCGTCGCCGGTCATCGCCACGAGCCGCCCGGCCGCCTTCTCCCGCTGGATCAGCTCGAGCTTCGTCTCCGGCTTCGCCTCGGCGACGAACTCGTCGACGCCGCTCTCCTCGGCGATCGCCGCCGCGGTGAGCCGATTGTCGCCCGTGCACATGATCGTGCGGATCCCCATGGTGCGGAGCTCACGGATCCGGTCGCGGATCCCCGGCTTCACGACGTCCTTGAGGATCACGAGGCCGACGATCCGCTTGTTGACGGAGATCGCCAGCGGCGTCATCCCCTGGCGGGCGGCGTCGGCCGCCGCCCGCCGCGTCGGCGGCGGTAGCAGCGCGCCGTAGCTCTCCATCGAGCTGAGCGCCCCCTTGAAGACCTCGGTCCCGTCCTGGAGCAGGAGGCCGCTCATCCGGCGCTCCGTGGTGAACGGCATCACCTTGAAGCTCCCCGGCTCAAGCCGACGGGCCGTCGCCCCGCGCCGTCCGGCGAGCCGGACGATCGACCGGCCCTCGGGCGTCTCGTCCAGGGTCGAGGAGAGCAGCGCCGCCTCGAGCAGCTCCGGCCCCTCCACGCCGGGCGCTGGCACGAACTGGACGGCGAGCCGGCTGCCGACGGTGATCGTGCCGGTCTTGTCGAGGATAAGGACGTCCAGGTCGCCGGAGGCCTCGACGGCCTTGCCCGACTTCGCGATGACGTTCGCGCGGGCGACGCGGTTCACCCCGGAGATCCCGATCGCGGGGAGCAGCGCGCCGATGGTCGTCGGCATCAGGCAGACGAACAGCGCGATGATCGTGGCGAGGTCGACCGCGACGATCCCGGAGAAGTCCGCGAGGTAGACGAACGAGACGCAGACGATGAACAGGGTGATGGTGAAGGCGGCGAGCAGGACGCTGAGCGCGATCTCGCTGGGGGTCGGCTCCCGCCCCTGGCCCTCGACCAGCCGGATCAGGCGGTCGAGGAACGACTCCCCCCGGGCCGCGCTGACGCGGACCTGGACGGTCCCCTGCAGCACGCGGGTCCCCCCGAGGACGCTCGTCTTGTCGCCGCCGCTCTCCCGCGTCACGGCCTCCGACTCGCCGGTCATCATCGACTCGTCGATCAGCGCGGCGCCGTGGATCACGTCGCCGTCCAGGGGGACCGGTTCGCCGGGTCGGACCTCCACGGTGTCGCCGACGTGCAGGACGTCCGAGGCGACCCAGCGGGCCTCGCCGTCCGGCAGGATCTGCCGGGCGCGGATGCCGCTGCGGATCGTCCGGAGGCTCTCGGCCTGGGCGCGGCCCTGCGCTTCCGCGATCGCGTCCGAGAGGTTCGCGAACCACACCGTGAGGAACAGGATGACGGCGATCGCCAGGTAGTAGCCGCTCCGGTAGGTCCGGGCGATATCGGGGAACGCCCGCGGGTAGACCGTCACGACGCTGACGAACAGCAGCAACACGAGGACGCAGAACATCAGTGGCCGCCGCACCTGGTGCGAGAAGCCGAAGTAGCGGAACGAGTCGGTGAGGATCCGTCGGGCGGAGGTGTGCGGGCGGCGGCGGACCGGCACGCGCGCGCCCGGCTCGACCTGGAACGGGGCCTCCGCCGCCATCGCCTAGTGCCCTCCGACGATCTGCGCGAGCGGCCCGAGGGCCATCACCGGCAGGAAGATCAACGCCGTGACGATGACCAGGAACAGCACGAGGTAGAGGGTGTACGTCGCGCTCGTGGTCCGGAGCGTCCCCGGGCCGGGCGGTAGCGCCTCCTGGCGCGCGAACAGCTCGCTGACCTTGAGCATCGCCCAGATCGGGACGAACCGGCCGAGGAGCATCACCACGGCGCCGGCGATGTTGAAGAACTTCGTCGTGTCCGTGAACTGGGCGGTCGAGAGGGCGCTGCCGTTGTTCGCCGACTCGCTGGTGAACTCGTAGAGCACCGAGGTGAACGTGTGGGCGGCGGCGCCCGGGCTGAGCCCGGCGAGCGAGACGAAGCCGCCGAGGAAGGCGATCGCCGTCGGGATCAGGATCAGCGCCGGATGGACGAGCAGCGCGAGCGCCGCCCAGCGGACCTGGCCGGTGCCGACCTTCTTACCGAGGTATTCCGGGGTCCGCCCGACCATGAGGCCCCCGACGAAGATCGCGAGGACGCCGAACAGCAGCAGCATGCCGAAGCCGGTGCCGACGCCGCCCGGGGTCGACTGGGTGAACATCCCGAACAGCAGGACCAGCTGCGCGATCGGCGAGAGGGCGCCGATCTGCATGTTGTTCGCGCCGACGTTGCCGTAGACGCTCGCCACCTGGAACAGCGACCCCTCCGGCAGGCTGAACCGGACGTCCTGGCCGACCGGGTAGCCGCCGACCTGGGGCGACAGACCGCCGATCCCGGAGAGGAACGGGTTCGCGGCCGCCTGATAGGCGATGAACAGGCCGAGCGCGATGCCGAAGACGATCAGGATCGTGACGGCGTACGGCCACGCCTCCCCGCGGCGCCGGACCATCGTGCCGAAGGCGAACGGCGCCGAGAACGGGATCAGCATCATCACGAACGTCGCGAACAGGTCCGAGACGGCGGAGGGGTTGGCGAGCGGGCTCGCCATGTTCGCCGTGTAAAACCCGGCCCCGTTCGAGCCGAGCAGCGAGATCGACTGGAACGAGGCGACCGGCCCGAGGTAGATCGTCTGGAGGCCTCCCGTGATCGGGTGCGCGATCACGTAGGCGGTGAGGGTCTCCGGCACGCCCAGGAAGACCATCGCGAGGGCGAAGACGACCGAGAGCGGCAGCAGGAGACGGGTGATCGATCGGACGAGATCGACGTAGAAGTTGCCGAGCGTGCCGTCCCGGCGGACGAACCCGCGGACGGCGGCGGCGGCCGCCGCGAGACCGGTCGCCGGCGAGACGAACAACGCGACGGGCCAGGCGACCGTCAGGGAGGCGAGGCTCAGCTGCGATTCGTTGGTGAAGTGCGTGAAGTTCGTGTTCGTCGTGAAGCTCGCCGCCGAGTGGAAGGCGAGGTACGCCCCCATCCCGGGGGCACCGGTCGGGTCGCCGGGGAGCGCGGACTGCAGGAGCAGGAAGAGGAACAGGAAGGCGAGGAGGGCGAGGTTGACGCCCAGGAGGGCGTACATGTACTCCTTCGCCCGCATCGAGACGCGGGGCGACGTCCCGAGGGCCCGGTAGATCGCCGACTCGATGGGGGTGAGGATCGTGTCGCCGGCGAGCGGTCGGTCCATGTAGACGCGCCCGAGGTAGCGGCCGAACCACGGCGCCGCCGCGACGACGATCGCGATGAGCGCCAGGACGTCCCAGAGCGAGCGGATCTCGAAGCCCATGTGCTCCGTTCAGATCCGCTCAGGATGGATCATCGTGTAGACGAGATAGGCGGTCAGCCCCGCCACGATCGCCGTCAGCACGACGAGCCCGAGGTCGTTGGCGACCCACGTCGTCCCGAGCATGGCCGGCCCGGGACCGTCCGGGCCGGGGACCCTCTTTAACCTGCCCGCCCCGGTGCCGCCCTCGCCGTCCGGCCCAACCCTTAAGCGCCGGAGCGCGGCGCCTCGGCGGCGCGGCGACGTCCGGCGGCCGAGAGCCGGCGCACGATGCGTCGCATCGCCTTCTCGCGCCGAACCTCCGCCATCTGGTAGGCGGCATCGCGCGTCTCCCGCGTCAAGAGGACGACGACCTGACCGAGCGAGGTCCGGCCGGTGCGCCCCCGGCGCTGGATCGCGCGGATCTCGCTCGGCACCGACTCGAAGAAGACGACCAGGTCGACGTCGGGGACATCGAGCCCCTCCTCGGCGACGCTGCTGGCCACGAGCAGCGGGAACCGGCCCTCGCGGAACTCGGCGAGGACCCGGGCCTGCTCCTTTTGGCTCATGCCCGGGTCGTCCCGGTCCCGGGTCGCCTGGCCGACGAACCGACCGACCTTCCAGCCCTGCCCCTCGAGCACGCCCTGGATCGACTGGATGGTGTCGCGGTACTGTGCGAAGACGAGGACGCGCGGAGGGTGCGTGCGGGGCCGGGCGAACGTCTCCTCGACCAGCGCCACCAACGCGTCGAGCTTCGGGTGCGACGGCTCCTTCGAGTTCGCGAGGAACGACGCCGCCTCGCCCTTCGCCTGGACGACCTCGGCGAGGCGGAGAAAGGCGAGATCGCCCCGGCTCGGCTTCGGCTTGGTGGCGACCCGCTCCAGGTACTGGAGGAACGGCGCGAGCCCCTGCGTCTCGAGGCGCTCCTGGGCGTGGTGCAGGTGCAGGAGCACCAGCTGGTGGAACAGGGGACCGAACCGCCGCACCATCGGTCCGGGACGGGCGAAGATCTCCGCACGGAGCGCGATCAGGTCCTTGACCGAGAGCGA
>JASHTI010000016.1 GCA_030040625.1 Thermoplasmata archaeon | reverse complement strand
GGCTCGCCGACGACCGCCGAGGGGAACCGGTGCGGTCGGTACCGGAACGAGTAGATGTACAGCCGCGGCTCGTGGAGGGCCTCGAACTCCGGGTCCTCCTGGACCCGCGCGTGAAGGTGGGCGACGCAGGCCAGGTTGCGCCGGAAGAGCCGCGCGTAGCCGTCCGTGCCGAGCTGCTGGAGCGCCATCCAGACCTTGAGGGCCCGGAAGCCGCGCGAGCTCTGGGTCCCCAGCGCGCGATAGTTCGTGCGCTCCGCCTCCTCGGCGCTCTGCCGATCGAGGTACGACGCCTCCGAGCTGAACGTCCGGCGCAGCAGCTCCTCGTCGCGCACCAGCAGACCGCCGCACTCCTTCGAGAGGTACAGCCACTTGTGTGGGTCGACGGTCACCGAGTCGGCCCGCTCGAGGCCGGCGAAGAGGGGGCGTAGCTCCGGGAGGACCGCGCCGAACGCGCCGGCCGCCCCGTCGACGTGGAACCAGAGGCCGTGCCGGGCGCAGATGTCGGCGATCTCCGAGAGCGGGTCGACCGCCCCTACGTTGATCGAGCCCGCCTGGCCGACGACGCAGAACGGCCGCTCGCCGCGGGCCTCGTCCTCGTCGATCGCCCGGCGCAGCGCGGCCGGATCCATGGTGAAGTCGTCGCGCGAGGGGACGGCGCGGACGGCGGCGCGGCCGAGGTTCAGCAGCTCCGCGCAGCGCCGGATCGTCACGTGACCCTCGTGGTCGGCCATGTAGAGGACGAACCGTCCGGTGCGACGGGGGGACTGGAGGCCGTCGGCCGCCATGTCGTAGGGGCTGCGGCTGTGCAGCGCCACCTGCAGTGCGGTGTGATTCGCGGCCATCCCGCCGCTGGTCAGCGAGCCGCCCGCGCTGCCCGGGTAGCCGATCATCTGGGCGATCCACCGGACGACTCGCCGCTCGATCTCCGTCTCGGCCGGCGACATCCGCCAGTCGGCGACGTTCGGGTCCAGGGCCGAGGCGAGAGCGTCCGCGATCGCCCCGATCTGCAGCCCGGAGCCCTGGACGTAGCCGAAGAACCGGGGGGAGCCGAGGTGGCCGGCGTTGGGGACGATCGACGAGCTCCAGCGCCTCAGAATCTGGGCCGGCGGCCGTCCGCTCTCCGGTAGCGGCTCGTCGAACAGCCGGCGGAGCTCCGCGGGCTCGGTCTCCGGCAGGATGCGCCGCTCCCTCAGGCCGTCGTAGTACTCGCTTAGCAGATCGACCGCCGCGTAGCCGAGCCGCCGGAACTCTGCGGGGGAGAGATCGACGTCGTCGGACGATGCCCGAGGGCGACGGGCGGTGGCCGTCCGACGCCGGGGGGCCGGGCGCCCCCGTTCGCGCGCGCGCGCCATCGCCCGGCTGAGCGGGTCCGAGATATCTCCTCCTCGGTCGAGGGCGCGCCGACCCGCGGGACGTCCTCCGTGGGGGGTTTGGGCCCGCGGGGGCCGGTGCCCCCGCGGACCACGGGTCGGAACTCAGTCTCGGATCATGGTACGCGGCTCGCACCCGCCGGTGGCGGGGGCGCGCCGAAGGGAGGCGGAGGGGGCAGGCCCGGCCCGGACGCTTCCGAGCTGTTCGTGTCGTTCGCGATCGTCGCCGGCGGGGGCGGGCACCCGGCGAGCGTCGGTGCCGGTGCGGTCCCGTTCCCTCCGGCGAGCGGAGGCGGCGGGCAGCAGGGTGGGGGTGGGCACGGCCGGCTCCCGTTGGTCGCGTTGGCCGTGCCGTTGGTCGCATTCGTACGGGCCGGGACGCTCGTGCCGCCGGCGCTCGCGTTCGTCCCGGGGGGCGGGGCGCAGCACGGCGGGGGCGGGAAGGCGGTCCCGTTGGTCGGGGGGGTGGCGTTGGTGTCGTTCTCTCCGCCGGCGGCGGAGCCGGTCCCGTTCGCCGCGGAGTCGTTCCGAGGCGGCGGGCAGCCGCAGGGCGCGGTCCCGTTCGACGCCGCCCCGAGGGTCGGGGCGGTCGCGTTGCCGACGAGCGCGTGGGGGAGCGCGCACGTCGGGCTCGTCGTCGTGCCGGCGGACGCCGGCGCGAGGGCGAGCAGGGAACCGACGATCAGCACGGAGCCGATCACCCAGGCGTGGCTGTGGGTCAGCGCGGCGAGCGAGGGGATCTTCAGCGCGAGCATCGCTTCCTCGGCTACGACCACGGGCGGGGCGCTCAAGCCGTTCCTCGAGGAACGTACCGGGATCGTTCCGGAATCCGTTCAGCGAGGAGCCATACGGCCCGCGGTCGTTCTCGGGAGCGGTCACGCGGGGTGCCGAGCTCTTGAATCCCCCGAGGGATACCGCTGGGCGGAGACGTCGTGGACAGCTTCCGACGCCTGCTCTGGTGGCTGTTCCTGAGCAGCGCCGGGGGACCGACGCGCGTCCGCGTCGTCACCGCGATCCATACCGAGCCGCGGAACGCGCAGCAACTGAGCGTCGCGCTCGGCCTCGACTACACGACGGTCCGGCACCACCTGCGGGTGCTCGAGCAGAACCGGCTGATCGAGCCCGGCGGGGGCCACTACGGCCAGCTCTACTTCCTCGCCCCGAGCCTCGAGGAGCGGTGGGCGGAGCTCGAGGCGATCGTCGCGCGGCGCGCCGGCGCGCCGGGAGCGCGGTGAGCCCGTGAGCGCACCGACCCCGAGCCGGAGCTGGGCCCCGGGAGCGGTCGTCGCCCTCGTGCTGGTCGTCGGGGTCGTCGCGGGCGTCGTCCTCGACGTCACGGCCCCGCAGGTCCTCCCGCCGGGACCGTGTCCCCCGCCCCCGGGCGGCTGTCCCGCGCCGCCGTCGCCGTCGGCGGTCCTCAGCTACCCGCACGTCACCGGCGTCCTGGTCGCCGTGGCCCTGGTCGCGCTGCTCGCGCTGCTCGTCGTCTACGGCCGGACGTACTGGGAGACCCGCGCCCCCCAGATGCTCGGCCTCGCGCTGTTCCTCGGGGCGCTCCTGCTCGAGACGATCCTCACCTCGCCGTTCGTCTTCGCCCGATTCGGCGGCCTGCCGCGCGGCGTCGAGCCGTTCCTGGTCGCCGGCCAGGTCTTCGAGGCGCTCGCGCTGCTGATCTTCCTGTACGTCAGCGTCCAGTGACGCGGGCGCCGGCTACGGCAGGTAGTCGCGCGGCAGCGTACGGAGCTCCTGGAACGTCTCGCGCGCCGTCGCGACGAACCGGTCGACGTCCTTCTCGGTGTGGGCCGTCGAGAGCGTGATCCGCTCGTAGTTGTCCGGGTGGATGTAGATCCCCCGGTCGAGCAGCAGCTGGTGGTGCCGCAGGTACAGGTTCCAGTCGATCTGCAGCGCTTCGCGGTAGTTGACGATCTTCTTGCGCCGGGTGAAGAAGAACTGCAGCATCCCCGTCACCGACTGCACCAGGACGTTGACCTTCGCGTCCCGGGCCGCCTCGTCCAGCCCCTTCTCGAGGCGCTCGGTGAGGTGGCCGAGCTTGGCGTACAGCTCGGGGCCGCCGCGGTGGAGCATCTTCAGGTTCGCGAGGGTCCCGGCCATCGACAGGTTGTTCGCGAAGTACGTCCCCCCGAAGCTGATCCGACCCGGGGCGATCATGTCCATGTACTCCGCCTTCCCCGAGACCGCGGAGACCGGCACCCCACCACCGAGCGCCTTCGCCCAGCAGGAGAGGTCCGGCTCGACCCCGTACAGCTGCTGCGCGCCGCCCGGCGCCACCCGGAAGCCGGTGAACACCTCGTCGAAGATCACCAGCATGTCGTTCTGGTGGGCGATCTCCACGAGGCGCTTGAGGAACTCCGGTGCCGGAGGGATCACGCCCGAGTTCGCCATCACCGGCTCGAGGATCACCGCCGCGAGGCGGTCGCGGTAGCGCCGGACCATCCGCTCGAACGCGGCGATCGAGTTGAACGGGGCGACCAGGACGTAGTCGGTGACCCCGGGCGGGATCCCGGCCGAGTTCGGCAGGGGCCGGGGGTACTCGTCCAGCCCCGAGACGACCGGCGGCGCCTCCGCGCTGATCAGCGCCAGATCGTGCTGGCCGTGGTAGTGGCCCTCGAACTTCAGGATCGCGTCCTTGCCCGTGACGGCGCGGGCGATCCGGATCGCGTTCATCGTCGCGTCCGAGCCGTTCGAGCAGAACGCCACCCGCTGGGCGTTCGGGACGAGCTTCTGGAACTGCTTGGCGACCTCGAGCTCGAGCGCGGTCGGGCTCGCGAAGTGCAGGCCGAAGCCGATCGCCTCCTGGATCGCCTTGACCTGCTCGCTCGGGGCGTGGCCGTTGATCAGCACCCCGTAGGCGAGGTTGAAGTCGAGGTACTCGTTGTCGTCCTCGTCCCAGATCCGGGTGCCTTTCGCCCGCGCGATGAACGGGGGGACCGGGTCGTACGAGGCGACCCGGATCACCGAGCTGGACGAGTTCGGGATCCGCTCCTTGCCCTCCGCGAACAGCTTGGCGCTCTTCTTCAGCTTCGGGACGAGCCGCGCGATCGGGATCGGCAGCGGGACCGATTCGGGCTCCGGGGGAGGCAGCGCCTCCGCGACGACCTCCTTCTTGGACGCGGCCGCTTCGTCGTGCGCGGCGG
>JASHTI010000128.1 GCA_030040625.1 Thermoplasmata archaeon | reverse complement strand
GACTGGGCGAAGCCGGTCGAGGCGATCGACCGGGCCGGGCCGGGCGATGTCCTCGTCATCGACGCGGGCGGCGGCGAGACGGCGATCTGGGGGGAGCTCGCGAGCTGGTCGGCGCACGGCCGCCACCTCGCCGGGGTCGTCGTCGACGGGGCGATCCGCGACGTCGACTCGATCCTGGAGCTCGGCTTTCCGGCGTTCAGCCGGCACGTGAGCTCGAACGCCGGCGAGCCGAAGGGTCACGGCGAGATCGGCGTCGAGGTGAACGTCGGTGGACAGCGGGTGCGCCCGGGCGACTGGATCGTCGGGGATGCGAGCGGCGTCGTGGTCGTGCCGCGGGAGCGCGCCGCCGAGATCGCGAACCGCGCGCTGGACGTGCTCGAGCACGAGAACCGGGTCCGCGAGGAGATCCGTCGCGGCTCCACGCTCGCCGCGGTCCAGAAGCTCGAGCGCTGGGAGCGGGTCGGCTGAGCCTCGATCGGGAGCGAACCTTAAGTCCCATCGCCCGCGCCCTCCGCCGGAACGGGCTCGATGACCGCCACGCTCTCCCAACCCGAGATCGAAGGCCTCGTTGTCGTCGCGATCCTTGGCTTCGTCATCCTCCGGCGGACGGTCCTCCTGATCTACGGGGTACCGGCGACGACCGGCCGGCTCGTCTTCCTCTCCGGCCTCTACGGTCTCCTCTACGCGATCGAGCTGGTCAGCGTCGCCTACGCGGGCGTCGGCTCCGGCCGAGGCAACCTCGCGGCGATCGCGCTCGCCGCGGACCTGACGCTGGTCCTCGTCGGGGTTGCGATCGCCTACCCGCTGACCCGGCGGCACGTCGAGATGTACCGGCCCCCGGGGGATGCCCGCTGGCACTACCGCCTGAAGCCGCTCCTCCCCGTGGTCTACGTCGCCCTGTTCTTCGTCCGGGCGGGCCTCGAGGTGGCGATCGTCGGGCAGTCGCCGTTCACGTTCCCCACCGCCGCTGAGTTCGATGCGCTGTCGACGGTGGCGCTCACCACGCTCTTCGTGGTGGACGCCCTCTGGGGCCTGACGACCGGCTTCCTGCTCGGCCGTAACTCGGCGGTCTACGTCGAGTGGAGGCGCCACGAGCGGGCGCCGCCGGCGGCCACCCCCCTGCCGCCGACCTGAACCGTCCGCCGGACGGGCGGCGACCCTAGCGGGGCCGGAGGCCGTTCAGCACCGCGGCCCGGGCCCGATGTTCCTGCCGACTCGTGTCCGCGTAGCGCCGCTGGTAGCGATTCGGGCCGGCCCACTTCCACTCCCAGCGGACGGGGTAGTCGACGGACCACAGCACCAGCGGCTCCGGGGGCGCGAGCGGGAGCGTAAGACGGCGCTCGCCCCGCGCGGCTCCCCGCAGCTCGTCGAGCGTCATCCGCCCGTCGTCGAACCGGTGGAGCGCGCCGACGATCTTGCGCACCATCCCCCAGACGAACGAACGGGCCCGGACCTCGATCACCTGCCCGCCCCGCATCGGTCGGAGGCGGATCGACGCGATCGGTCGCCGTTGGGGGACCGCGGCGTCCAGGCCCCGCCCGAAGCTCCGGGCGTCGATCGGGCCCTCCAGCGCGGCTGCTGCGGCGCGGACTGCCGCGACCGAGCGGAACGGCCGCGGATCGAAGTAGCGGTACGTTCGACCGCGGGCCCGGCGCACATTGAACGACTCCGCGATCGGGGTCGCCGCCGTGAACCAGATCCGAGGGGAGATCGCGTTCAGGCGTTGGAGCAACGCCTCGGCGGAAAGCTCCGAGCGCAGCCCGAGCGCGTTCGCTCGGGCGCTGACCCCGCGATCCGTCCGGCTCGCGACGTCGAGGTGACCGCCGAGGGGACCGGCGGCGATGCCGTTACGCGGGAGGACCGCGAGGAGCGTCCCCTCGATCGTCGGCAGACCCGGTTGCCGCGCCCAACCGGCGAACCCGACGCCGTCGTAGCCGAACCGAAGGAGCCACCGGCCGCTCGGGACCCGGCGCCGCACCATCGCCGAGCGCCGAGGGGCCCGGGCTCTTCAAGCGGCCGTGCGACGCCGTCCCATACTATCAACTATGAATGACACTATAGTCTAAGGTGAATCCCTCTATATTCGAAGATAGACTCGCACGCACGGAATCGCCCCAGGGTCCGAGAGGCCGCGGGGGCACCGAAAAGGACCAAGAGGTGGGAACAGTCGAATGAGTGCGCAGAAGATGAGTGGATCGGGCTCCTCTCCGAGCCCGAGCGGCGGGGGAACTCCCCCGAGCGGCGGATCGATGACGACCGGCTCGCTGTCGACGCCCGCGCGGAAGCGGACGTCGCAGGTGGCGGTCGGGGTGGCGGTCGGGATCGGGGTCGTGCTCCTGGTCGCGGGACTGGGCGGAGGCTACTTCCTCGGCTCCTACCTCGCGAAGACGACGACCCCGACGGTCGACATCACCGAGACGGGATCGACGCTCCTGGAACCGATGATGGCGATCTGGGGGCCGGCCTACACGAACACCGTCAACTCCCATGTCGTCGTCAGCGTCACCGGTGGCGGCAGCGGCCAGGGACAGAGCGAGTCGGAAGCCGGATCGATCGACATCGGCGCGTCGGACGCCTACACGACGACGACCGTCGGGGTCGTTGACGTGCCGGTCGCGATCTCCTCCCAGCTGGTCGTCTACAACCTCGGCACGACCCTCAACAAGGACCACCTGAACCTGAACGGCACGATGGTCGCCGAGATCTTCGAGGGGAACCTCTGCGGTGCCACGCCCGGGGCCGCGATCGACTGGAACTGCGGCCTGATCCAGGCCGCGAACCCGTCGGTGACCCTGCCGGCGACCGCGATCACGCCGGTCGTGCGCTCGGACTCGAGCGGCGACACCGACCTGATCAGCACCTACTGCGACATGTCCTACAAGGGCTGGACCTACGGCAACTCGACCAAGGCGTTCATCAACACCGTCCCGCCGAACGCGAAGACGGGCGACGGCAACGCCGGCATCCTGAGCCAGCTCGTGAACATCACCGGCGGCGTCGGCTACGTCGGGATCAGCTACCTCTCGCAGATCGAGAAGGACGGTCTCGGCTGGGCGAACCTCGGCGACAACTACGCGAACTCCTACCTCGGCGGCGACGTGGCGGTCAACGCCTCGGCGACGGCGAACTACATCGCGTGGTCGATCAAGGACGTCAGCGAGGACGCGAACCTGTCGCTCAGCCGGTTGAACTACGCGGCCGACGGCCTCGCCCTGAACATGGTGCTGGGCGGGAGCCCGGCGGGCGCGACGACCTGGTCGGTCGGCGGCGGCGGGACGAACCCGACCGCGACCGACCCCACGCCCTACCCGGACGCGAACCTGGAGTACTCGTTGATCAAGACGAGCCCGTCCGACCCGGCGCACCAGGCCTACGTCGTGGCGTTCGAGGAGTGGGTGATTTCCTACGGCAACGCGCACTCGTACGTCAGCCAAGTGAACTTCGTCGCGCTGACCCCGCAGTTGCAGGGGCTGGACCTGGAGGCGCTCTCCGAGGTCCACATCGCGAACTAGGTCGGCGGGATGCGACGTGATGCCCGAGCCCGTCCCCTCCGACGCCCGGGACGGGCAACCCCTTCCCGCGCCCCCTGAGCCGGCCGCGGCCGGCCGGGGGGCGCGCCGCCTGCTCGCCTACATACCGGCGCTGATCCCGCTCGCGATCACCGGCGCGGTGGTCCTGGTCCTGCTCCAGGCGAGCCACTTCGAGAACTTCGGGCTCGCGTTCTGGTCGTTCAACACGGCCGCGAACGGGATCATGGTCTACGTCACCGGCTCGTTCCTGACCAGCGTCCCGGCGCTCGTGCTCGCCATGGCGATCGGCCTGGCGATCGCCATCGCGTCGGCGACGTACCTGCCGGGGTGGCTCGCCACCTGGGCGGACCCGTTCGTCGATCTCCTCGCCGGGATCCCCAGCATCGTCTACGGGATCTGGGGCTGGATCGTCATCGAGCCGTTCTTCAAGGCGGATATCTATCCCTGGATGACCCTCCACCTCGCCTGGCTCCCCGGCTTCGCGGCGAACCGGACCGCCCCGGCCGGTGACGGCGCGAGCGTCCTCCTCGCAATCGTGATCCTGTTCCTGATGATCCTGCCGGTCACGACCCTGCTGATGCGGGACGCTCTGCGGTCCGTCCCGCGTGAGCTGTGGGAGAGCGGCCTGGCGCTCGGCGCTACCCGCTGGGAGGTCACCCGGCGGGTCTCGATCCCCTACTGCCGACGAGGCATCTGGGGGGCGGCGTTCCTCGGCTTCGGACGGGCGATGGGCGAGACGGTCGCCGTGTTCATGGTCATCGGCCAGATCGCCCGTCTGCCGACGAACATCTACGACAACACGTCGACGATGGCGACGATCATCATCGCCGAGATCGACACGGCGTTCGAGAAGAACGCCGTCGGCTACCAGACCCTGCACTTCCT
>JASHTI010000127.1 GCA_030040625.1 Thermoplasmata archaeon | reverse complement strand
CTTCAAGGGGAGCGGCCAGCCGACCAAGGCGACGGTGAGCGGCGCGGCGACCTCGGTCGCGGTGTCGTTCGTCGCCAAGGGGCGGACGCTCCCGGCCCTGCTGGGAGCGCCGGCGGCGCGCGCCGCCGGACCGGCACGGCTCACGGCGGTCCAGCTCGAGGCGCTCGGCCTGCTGGGACTGCTCGGGGCCGCCGGGGCGCTCTATCTCCGGGGACGACCCCGGGAGGCTTCCCCGTAACCTCGCGCGAGCCGGGCCGGCCCGCCGCCGGACGAGGGCGACGGGCCGGAGTCTTCGAGCGAACCTCTTCCCCGCCCACTCTGTCCTGCGTCAGTAGACGGGGAGCGTCGGGTCGATCCGCTCCGCCCAGGCGTTGATTCCGCCCCGCAGGCTGCGGACGTTCTGGAAGCCGAGCTCAAGAAGCGTCTCGACCGCGTCCGCGCTGCGCCCGCCGGACCGGCAGAAGACGACGACGGACCGCGCCCGCGTCAGTTCGTCGACCCGCTCGGGGAGCTCCCCCTTCGGGATCGCCACGGCGCCGTCCAGGTGCGAGATGGCGAGTTCCTCCGGCTCCCGAACGTCGACCAGCATCGGGGGATCGGCGCCCGTGAGCTCGGCCTTGAGCTCCTCCGGAGTGATCTCGGGTACGCCGGCCACCGGGGCCGTCGGCCCGACGCCGCAGAACGCCGGGTAATCGATCAGCCCCTTCTGCGTCGCCGTCGGCGAGCAGAGGACGCAGCCGGGGTTTTTGGCGAGCTTGAGCTCGCGGAACTGCATCGCGCTCGCGTCGTACAGCAGGAGGCGGCCGATCAGCGGCTCGCCGATACCGACGAGGAGCTTGATCGCCTCGGTCGCCTGGAGCGTGCCGACGACTCCCGGTAGCACTCCGAGCACCCCGGCCTCGGCGCACGACGGCACGAGCTCGGGCGGCGGGGGCTCGGCGTACAGGCATCGGTAGCAGGGACCCCGGCGGGCGTCGAAGACGCTGACCTGGCCCTCGAAGCGGTAGATCGAGCCGTAGACGTTCGGCTTGCCGAGCAGCACGCAGGCGTCGTTGACGAGGTAGCGGGTCGGGAAGTTGTCGGTGCCGTCGACGACGACATCGTACCCGCGGAGCACGTCGAGCGCGTTGGAGGCCTCGAGGCGCTCCTCGTGCGGGACGATCGTCGTCCCCGGGTTCAATCCCTCGAGGCGGGCGCGCGCGGCCGCGAGCTTCGGATGCCCGACGTCGCCCGTCGCGTACAGGACCTGGCGCTGCAGGTTCGACAACTCGACCGCGTCGAAGTCGACGAGGCCCAGCGTGCCGACCCCGGCGGCGGCGAGGTACAGCGCGGCCGGCGCCCCGAGCCCGCCGGTCCCCACGAGGAGCACCTTGGCCCGCCGCAGCGCCCGCTGTCCCGCCACGCCGACCTCGGGGAGCAGCAGGTGGCGGCTGTAGCGCCGCAGCTCCTCGGGCGAGAACGGCGGCTCAGGGGCGATGCCGAGAGGGCCCCGGGACGGCAGCGGGGGGGCCCGCGCGCCGGCCGGTGCGCCACCGGCGATCGCCGGGACGATGACGACGACGTCCCCGTCCTTGAGGGGCGTCGCGTCGCGCTCGAGCGTGCGGATGTCCTGGTCGTTGACGAACAGCGAGACGAAGTTGCGGAGCGAGCCGTCCGTGCTCAACAGGTGCCGACGAAGTCCGGGGTGAGCCTCCACCAGCTGGCGGACCGCCTCTCCGACCGTCGGCGACTCGACGGCGATCTCCGCTCGGCCGCCCGCGAACGATCGAAGCGGGGTCGGGATGCGGACCGTGGTGCGGGCCATCGTTCGATCCTCCCTACCGACCCGGCGTCGGCTCCGCCGGTGCGGGGGCGATCTCGAGGGCGCGGCGCGCGAAGGAGCCCCCGTCGGACGGGAGCTCGAAGGCGCCGGTCGCGCACCGTCCCTCCGGATCCACGGAGGTGACGAGGTAGGCGTACCAGGGCCAAGCGTGGTCGCGGTCGAACGCCGACGGCTCGGCCGGGTGGTTCGGATGCGAGTGGTAGAATCCCGAGACGACGACCCCTTGCGACGCGGCCCGGCGCTCCGCCTCGCGCAGGCCGTCCGCCGAGATGACGAAACGGCGGCGACGCTCGCCGGGGAACTCGTTCGGGGCCGGCTCGATCGACGCTACGGGCCGGACCGGGGCGTCGACCTCCGTGCCGGGGCTGAGCAGGAAGCCGCACGCCTCCTCCGGGTACGCACGCCGCGCCTCCTCCTCCAGCCGGCTCAGGAGGATCGGAGAGAGCCGGACCGCGTTCATGGCGAATCCTCGGCCCCGCGCTCCCCTGCGTCCGGGAGTACTGCGACGACCACCGCGCCGGCCTCCGCGGCCCCGACGCGACCGGCGGCCACCAGCGCCGCTCCGGCGGAGCGCCCGATCCGGATCCCCTCGAGGCGCGCGACCTGCGCGGCCATCGCGATCGCCTCCTCGGTCTCCACCCTAATGGTCGCGTCGACCACGCGGCCGTCGTACGTCCCCGGGCGCACCGCCGTCGGCAGGTGCTTCAGGCCCTCGAGCCCGTGCAGCGGGCCGGTCGGCTCGACCCCGATCACCCGGAGACCCGGCCGCCGCTCTTTCAGGTAGCGGCCGGCGCCGGAGATCGTACCGCCGGTGCCGATGCCGGCCACGAAGTGCGTGAGGCGGCCCGCGGAGTCGCGCCAGATCTCGGGGCCGGTGCCGGCATAGTGGGCCGCCGGGTTCGCAGGGTTGTTGTACTGGTCCGCGAAGAAGTAGCGCGACGGCGTCCCTTCGGCGAGCGCACGTGCCTCCCGCTGCGCCCCGTCGGTCCCTTCGGCCGGATCGGTGAGGACCACCTCCGCGCCGTGGGCCGCGATCGCCCGCAGGCGTGCCGGGCTGGCGTTCCGCGGGAGGAACAGACGGACCGGGAACCCGAGGCGCGCGCCGATCCAGGCGTAGGCGAGCCCGGTGTTGCCGCTGGAGGCGTCGACGAGCGTGTGCCCTCGGCCCAACCTGCCGTCGTCGAGCGCCGCGCGGACGATCGCCAGCGCCGCCCGGTCCTTCACCGAGCCGCTCGGGTTGCGCAGCTCGAGCTTCCCCCAGATCTCGGAGCGGGGGCCGAGCGACTCCGCCAGTCGCCGGAGCGGGACGAGCGGGGTCTCGCCGACCGCCGCCAGCAGCGCGTCCGGGGCGGCGCCGCGCGCCGGCGGCGAGGTCGTCGGCGCGACTAGCTGAGCTGAATCAGATGCGAACACCGGAGACCTCCGCGGCCGATCGAATCTTCGAGGTCGATGCCGACCTCGCCGAGCAGCGCCTCGGTCAGGTGTTTGTCGAAGACATCGCAGAGGAGGAACGGGTGCGCGAGCGCGCTGTGCCGGAAGACGCAGTTCGTCCGGACGACCCGGCACTGCCCGTCGGCCGTCCGCTCGATGTGCGAACGGAAACCGAGGCGGTTCAGCAGCGTGACGAGGTGGCGGGCCTTCTCCTCGGGGGTCTTCCCCGGCACGACGCCCTCGGCGACCTGGTGCGCGACGCGCTCGCCGGCCTCAGCGAGGACGGCGCTGACGTAGCCCTCGCCCTCGTGCTGGAGGAGGCCGTCGACGATCGCGTCGACCATCAGATCGTACTTCTTCGGGAGCTGGTCCTGCCCGAGAGCGGTCAGGGCGTACCGCTTCCGCGGTCGGCCGACCCCCTCGCGACGGAACGACGGCACCACCCAGCCGCGCTCCTCGAGCCGATCGAGGTGACCCCGGGCGGCGCTCTCCTGGATCCCGAGCGACTTCGCGAGGTCCCGCGCTGTCTTCGGACCGTCCGCCAGCTCGTCGAGGACCTTTCCACGGGTCCCCTCGACGGCCCCGGGCTCCGGCTCGGACGCGGCCGACCTGCGCTCCATCGTTCAGATGCCTCAACCGCTGGTTGGATTTACGCACCGCGCCATGTTTAAATAACGGTATCGGCTCGGAACGTTCGAGATGGTCGCTACCCCGCTCGCCACGCCGCACGCGTTGATCGTCGAGGACCTCCACGCGGAGGTCGCCGGCAAGGAGATCCTGCGGGGGGTGAACCTCACGCTGAAGAGCGGCGAGCTCACCGCGCTCATGGGTCCGAACGGCTCAGGGAAGAGCACCCTCGCCTACGCCCTGATGGGTCACCCGAAGTACAAGGTGACGAAGGGGCGGGCGCTGCTCGACGGGCAGAACCTCCTCGCGATGTCCGTCGAGAAGCGTTCTCGCGCCGGCCTCTTTCTCGGGTTCCAGTACCCCCAGGAGGTCTCCGGTCTCTCGCTCGCGAAGTTCCTCTGGACGGCGTACATGCAGCGGCACACCGCGCAGGACGCCGACACCGCCGGTTTTGACCGGGACCTCAAGACGCACCTGGGCTACCTGGGCATGGACGAGGCGCTGCTGAAGCGGTCGCTGAACGAGGGGTTCAGCGGAGGCGAGAAGAAGCGGGTCGAGGTCCTTCAGATGGCGACGATCCGTCCGGTCTTCGCGATCCTAGACGAGCCGGATTCGGGCCTCGACATCGACGCGGTGAAGGCCGTCGGAGAGACGGTCGCCAAGCTGCATCGCCCGGACGCCGGCATCCTGGTGATCACCCACTACCAGCGGATCCTGAAGTACCTGAAGCCGGACCGTGTCCACGTGATGGTCGACGGGGTCGTCGCGCTCTCGGGCGGCCGGCAGCTCGCCGACGAGCTCGAGGCGAAGGGCTACGACTGGGTCCGCGTCGGGGTCCCGGGGACCTCGGCGTAGGCGCCGGAACCCGACGGATGGACGTCGCGAGAGTTCGGGAGGATTTCCCGATCCTCGGCCGCGAGGTCGGCGGCAAGCCGCTCGTCTACCTCGACTCGGCCGCCACCTCGCAGAAGCCGCAGCAGGTGATCGCCGCCGAGGAGGCGTTCTACCGGTTCTCGAACGCGAACGTTCACCGCGGCGTCTACGCGCTCAGCGTCGAGGCGACCGACGCCTACGAAGCGGCGCGGGCGCGCCTCGCCCGGTTCATCGGCGCGAAGGACCCGGAGGAGATCGTCTTCGTCCGGGGCACCACCGAGGCGATCAACCTCGTCGCGACGAGCCTCGGTCGCTCGCTGCTCCAGCGGGGCGACCGGGTGATCGCCACGGTGATGGAGCATCACTCGAACGTAGTTCCGTGGCACCTGCTTCGCGAGTACAACGGCGTACGGCTCGACTTCGTCGATATCGATGAGCAGGGCCGGCTTCGGCTCGACGAGCTCGACCGGCTGCTCGCCGAGGGCCCTACGAAGGTCGTGGCGGTCAGCCACGTCTCCAACGTCCTCGGCACGGTGAATCCGGTCCGGGAGATCGCGGAGAAGGCGCACGCGCACGGTGCGCTCGTCGTCCTGGATGCTGCCCAGTCGGCGCCGCACCGGCGGCTGGACGTCGAGAAGCTCGGTGTCGATTTCGTCGCGTTCTCCGGCCACAAGATGCTCGGCCCGATGGGGATCGGCGTCCTCTGGGGCCGCACGGAGCGGCTGGAGGCGATGCCCCCGTGCATGGGCGGCGGGGAGATGATCCGCGAGGTCCACACCGACCGCGTCACCTACCGGGACGCCCCGGCCCGTTTCGAGGCCGGCACCCCGAACGTCGGCGGCGCCGTCGCGCTCGCCGCGGCGGCCGATTACCTCGAGGCGGTCGGCTGGGAGGAGCTCCGTCGACACGACGAAGAGCTCCTCACGCGCATGCTCGAGCAGGCCCGCGAGCGGTTCGGGGACCGGCTCCGCATCTACGGCCCCTCCGATGTCCGGGACCGCGAGGCCGTCGTCGCGTTCGCCCTCCAAGGGGTCCACCCGCACGACGTGGCGAGCCTTCTGGACGCGGACGGGATCTGCGTTCGGGCCGGCCACCACTGTGCCCAGCCGTTGATGGACCGCCTGAAGGTCCCCGCGCTGACGCGGGCGAGCACCTACCTCTACAACACCGAACCGGAGATCGACCGCATGTACGACTCGCTCGAGGGGGTCGTGCGCCTCTTCGCGGGTGGCGGCTCGCGGGTCGCCTCCGCCCGCTAGGGTGCTTGCGACCGGCCGGACCGGGGCCGACGAGGGCACTTCATGAGAGAGCGGTGCCAAGCCTCCGGCCGACGCGTGCCTGGCTCGCCCGCGACCATCGCCCTCCGAGAGGGCTGTAGCGCGAAGACCGACACCCCGAGGACCCCGGGGGAGAAGACCGAGAGCGGGGGGTTGTCGCCCCCCGCGCGACCTTCAATTTAAATACGCTCTGGTGTTGGAATTCCTCGAGGGTCCATGGCGCAGACCGCCCAGGAGATCACTCCGCTCGACTACACGCGTTACGACTTCAAGGACCCGGAGACCTACCGCGTGCGGATCCCGAAGGGGCTGTCGCGCGAGGTCGTTCGCAAGATCAGCGAGATCAAGCACGAGCCGGAGTGGATGCTCGAGTACCGGCTCCGGGCCTACGATCACTTCGTCCAGCGCCCGATGCCGGACTGGGGGCCGAGCCTCGCCGACATCGATTTCGACGCCTACACCTACTACGCCGACCCGCTCGGGGAGGACCGTCCGAAGCGGAGCTGGGAGGACCTGCCCGCGGACATCAAGAACACGTTCGAGCGCCTCGGGATCCCGAAGGCGGAGCGGGAGTTCTTCGGCGGCGTCGGGGCCCAGTACGACAGCGGCACGGTCTACCACAAGATCCGGGAGGACCTCGCCGCCAAGGGCGTGATTTTCACCGACACGGACACGGCGGTCCGCGAGCACCCGGAGATCGTCCGGAAGTACTTCGGCAAGATCGTGCCGTACAACGACAACAAGTTCGCGGCGCTGAACAGCGCCGTCTGGTCCGGCGGCAGCTTCGTCTACGTCCCGAAGGGCGTCGACGCCGGCATCCCGCTCCAGGCGTACTTCCGCATCAACGCGAAGAACGTGGGGCAGTTCGAGCGCACGCTGATCATCGCCGACGAGGGGGCGAAGGTCCACTACCTCGAGGGCTGCACCGCGCCGATCTACTCGACCGACTCGCTGCATGCGGCGGTCGTGGAGGTCGTCGCCGAGCCCCGGGCGAAGATCCGCTACACGACGATCCAGAACTGGTCGAAGAACGTCTACAACCTGGTGACGAAGCGGGCCGTCGCCCAGGAGGACGCGCTCGTCGAGTGGGTCGACGGCAACATGGGCTCCAAGGTGACGATGAAGTACCCGTCGGTCTACCTCAAGGGCCGGCGCTCGCGCGCCGACATCCTCTCCATCGCCTTCGCGAGCGAGGGCCAGATCATCGACTCCGGGGCCAAGGCGGTGCACTCCGCCCCCGACACCTCGAGCAAGATCGTCGCCAAGTCGATCGCGATCCGCGGCGGCCAGACGAGCTACCGGGGCCTGCTCCACGTCGCGCCCGGCGCCACCGGCGTCAAGGCCGCGGTGCGCTGCGACGCGCTGCTCCCGGACGAGCTCGGCCGCTCGGACACCTACCCGTACAACGAGATCCACGAGGAGGACGCGACGATCACCCACGAGGCCGTCGTCGGGAAGATCGGCGAGGAGCAGATCTTCTACCTGATGAGCCGGGGGATCTCCGAGTCGGACGCCATCCACCTGATCCTCATGGGGTTCCTCGCGGAGTTCGCGAAGGAGCTGCCCGTCGACTACGCGCTCGAGCTGAACCGGCTGATCCAGCTCGAGATGACGGGCGCCGTCGGTTAGGGCGACGGCGCGGCCCTCGGTCGCGGCACCCTCGGCACGTCGGTGTGCGACTTGACCAGGTCGATCACCGCGAGCATCGCGGCGTAGGCGAGGTTCGCCTCGGCCGCCAGCCCGCGTGCGTCGCGGTCTCCGGGGCGGTCCAGGAGATGGAGGACGGATCGGGCCAGCTCGGCGGCCGTCTCCAGGCTCGCCGGGTCCCGCACCGCGCCCCGGGGCGCGGCGACCATCTCGAGCGTCTCCTCGAGGTCGGCGCGCAGGCTCTCGCGAAGCTCGCGCAGGACCCCGAGCGGGATACGCTCCGGTTCGGCGATGAGCGGCACGGCCGTCACCGGAGTTTCGCGTCGAAGCGCCACTCCGGCGCCGTCTCCGAACCGGTGACCTCGAGCGGCGGCAGCGCGCGGGCCACGTCGGGGGTCCAGGGGAGGTCGCGCCCGTTCCACCGGGCTTCGAGCGCCGGAAGGATCGAGGCCCGCAGCGACGGGATCGGGGCGCGGTCCAGGACGTAGGCGAGGAACCCTTCGCCGATCATCCTCGTCGCCTCCGGCTCGCCGATCCCCCGCGAGGTGAGGTAGAAGACTTGCTCCGGGTCGACCGGGTGCACGCTGGTGGAGTGCGTCGCCTTCACGTCGCGGCATAGGATCTCGAGGATCGGGATCGTGTCGGAGCGAGCGCCGCGGGAGAAGAGCATCGCGTGCTCGCTGATGAAGCTCAGGGTCTTGGCCGCCGGCTTCTCGATGCGGACGAGGCCCCGGCTCATGCCGCGCGCCTGGTCGGTGAAGACGCCCCGGGTGATCGACTGTCCGTGGGTGTCGGTCCCCTCGTGCGTCAGATGGACCGCGCTGTCGTAGGACTGGTCCCGGGCCCCGTAGAAGATCTGGAGGTCGTCCACGGCGGAGCCGTTGCCGACGAGCCGGGTCCGGTTCCGAGCCTTCGTCCGGTAGCCACCGAGGCCGAACCAGAGCCAGCCGAGGCGGGATGCGGCAGCCGTGGTCGCCGCACGCTGGTAGACCGAGACGGTCCGGAGGTCCGGTGCGTGGACCGTGAGATGAATCGCCTTGGCGTTCGGTCCGAGCTCCAGCGCGGTGTTCGACCCGTGGAACCGCTGACCGGGGGGCAACCCCGGGGTGCTGTACACCTCCTCCGTGAGGAGCAGCTGCGAGCCGGCGCCCGCCCGCACACGCCGACGGATGGAGAGCGCCTCGCGGGCGACCGAGAGGATCGTCAAGTCCTGGACGTGGACGGGAGTGCGCAACCGATCCGGCACCTCGAGCGCGTAGCCCCGGTTCTCGAGGGCTTCCGAGAGTGCGGAGAGCCGGTCGACCGGGAGCTCGGAGGACGCGGAGCCGTCACCGCCGGACGACGCCGACGGCGGCTCGGGCCCGACGAGGGGGCGGACGGCGACTCCGGCGACCGCGAGGTCGGGCGGGACGTCGATGCGCGTGCCGGAGGCGTCATGGATCACCCTGACGGCGCCCGGTCGGCTCGGCGGCAGCGGCACGGGCGCACCTCGGCTCGTGGCGTCGACCCCCGTCAGGTCGACGTTCGTGAAGTAGCCGTAACCGCGGTAGAGCGGGTCCGGCTCGATCGGGAGCGTCAGGAACCGCGCGTACGCCTCCTCACGCCGCAGGGTCCTGGCTTCCGACTCCCCAAGGCTACGCGCGAGCGCGCGGACTTGGTCGGTCGAGACCCACTCCGCCGGCCGGGGAACGACGGTCGAGGCCATCGGATTTACTCACCGCAAGGTGCTTATTAGGTCGAGGACCGACGGTGCCCGAGCGGGGCCGGCGTCGGCGCGCGGGGTCTAGCGTACCGGCGGCGACCGCCCGCCGGAACCTCGAGATTCCGAGGCCCGAGCGACCCGGCCCGAGTCGGTCCGCGCCGAGCCGTTTCGACTTGTAAAATGACGAGGAACGCGGACGATACGATTTTCCGCCACCTATCCGGTTTTTGTAGTGGGACGCCATCGGGAGGTTTCGGGCCGTTCGGGAGCGGTCTCGAAGTGGGGGAATCGATGCAGGTGGGCAATCGCCGGTGGGTCGTCGCATGGGGGCTGATCGTAGCCGTAGTCGCAGTAGGAGGGATGGTGCTGGCCGAGTCGGGCGCCGTCACCGGCTCGTTGTCGGTGTCGCACGCGCCGGTGGCCGCGACGACGCACGTCCTGCCGTCCGAGATCGGAGGCGTTCCGCTCTGGAGCGCCGCTGAACTACGCGCGGCCGCTCCGGTCGCCGCCCCGTACACTGAGCCGGGGCTGGGGCTGGCCGGATCCACGTACCTCGGCGCGCCCGCGCTCGCCACCGCCGCCAATCCGCAGGGCACCGTCAACATCCTCGTCTCGCTCCAATTCACGAATGTCAGCCGGCTCAACACGCTCCTTGAGCAGCTGAGCGACCCGTCGTCGCCGGAGTACCACCACTACCTCTCCGAAGCGCAGTTCAACGCCGAGTTCGGCGGCTCGGTCGCCGCCTACTCCTCGCTGGCCCGCTACCTCGAGTCCTACGGAGTCGTCGGCCTCACGACCCTCGCCGACCGCCTCTCGCTGACGTTCCAGGCGACCCCGGCGCAGGTCGAGGCGATCTTCCACACCACCCTCGGCTCGTTCGTCTCGGCGAGCGGGCTGCCGTTCTACGCCCCGCTCTCGGCGCCCTCGATCCCGGCGCCCCTCGCCCCGTACATCGTCGAGGTGCAGGGACTGAGCAACTACTCCGAGTACCTCAACCACCTCGCCCCGCTCGCGATGCCGACCGCGACGGCGGAGGCGATGGCCCTCGCCGGAGGAACGGCCGCGGCGCCGCGGAGCACGGACGGCGCTGTGTCGCCGGGGACCTCCCTCAATCCGTTCGCGAGCACCACGGTGACCTCGAACGGCCTCACCAACACGTACGACCAGCCGGCCCTGCTGAACCTCAAGGGGAAGACCGGCACCTGCGACACGAACAACTGCGGTGACCTCGTCCAGGGCGCGGACCTCCAGGTCACCTACAACGAGACCGGGTTGTTCGCGAAGTACGGCTACCCCAAGAACGCGACCGTCGCCGCCATCCTCTGGAGCGATCCCGCCTGCTACAGCTCCACGAAGCCGACCTCCGCGTGCGGCGCGGACGACTTCTACAACTACTGGTGCACCCAGCACGTCACCAGCGGACAGGACGCCTGGGACTTCTTCATGCCCGATGTGACGTCGTACTGGAACTACTCGATCCCCGCCGGGGAGCCGATGCCCCACGCCTATTCGATGGCGGTCGCCTCGGGTTACACCTACGCCTATCCGGCCGGGTCCGAGGGTTACTCGGCGGCGTGCGACGACGACGAGGCGCAGGGCGAGAACACGCTGGACGTGGCGATGCTCGGCTCCCTTGCTCCGGGCGCGAACGTCATCCAGACGTTCGCCGGTTCCTCCACGAGCACCGCCATCGACACGGTGTTCAGCGACCTGCTGAGCCCGTCGACCTCCCTCTACAGCACGAGCGGCGGCTTCGACACCGCCGCGACGATCGCCGACATGGAGAACGTCAGCGTCATCTCGAACTCGTGGACCGGCAGCGGGAGCCTCGGGGCGGCCTGGACGACGGACCTCAAGGCCGCCCAGGCGCGCGGCATCACGGTCCTCGGCGCCACCGGCGACTCCGGGACCACGGTCGAGCCGCCCGCGGGCCTCACCTCGAGCGCCTTCGGTACGGTCGCCGTGGGCGGGACGACGGCCGCGATCAACCTGACGACCCTCATGCGGGGCCCCCCGCACCTGGCGAGCCTGAGCGCGCCGTACTACGGCGTGGGCACCGGGGAGATCGGCTGGTACGAGAAGGCCGGGACGGAGGACGGGTTCACCTCGACCTACGGCAGCACGGGCGGGGTCGCGACGTCGACCAGCTACCCGCGCGGGTCGTTCACGAACAGCTCCAGTGACGCCTCGGGGGTCTGCAACGCCGTGCGGAGCGGCAACTACCGGTGCGAGCCCGATATCGCTGCGATCGCGAACGATACCATCGTCGACCTGGACGTTGGGCCGTACTCCCTGAACTTCACCTGCTGGATCACGACCACCTGCGCCGCGATCGCCCCGCACCTCGAGACCGGGACGACCTCGGGCAGCTCGCCGACGGTCGCGGGGACCTACTTCATCGGGACGAGCATCGCCACCCAGGTCACGGGCGGCGAGATCGCGACGATCGACTACGCGCTCCACAAGGTCGGCCAGGGCTGGCTCGGCTTCTTCGATCCGAGCGCCTACGCGATGGGCCAGCTGCAGTACGGCAGCGAGCTAACGCTGCACTCGTTCTACGACGTCAACACCTTCACGGGCGCGGACGGGCTGGTCGCCGACTACGAGGCGAAGGCCGGCTTCGATCTCGCGACCGGCTGGGGTGTCGTCGACGCGGGCAACTTCACTCAGAACACGATGACCTACGCGACGACGTTCACCGAGACCGGATTGCCGTCGGGGACCTCCTGGTCCGTGACGGTGACCCCGGTCGTCGGGGACGCGAAGTGCACGGTGAGCGGCAGCAGCTGCTCGAACCCGTCGACGCAGAGCCAGAGCACGGGCACGAGCGTCTTCGCCGAGACGTACGGGAAGTACCTGTACACGGCGGCGGCGACCGGCTACTCGGCGCCGGGTGGGACGTTCTACTCGCACGGGGCCGCGGGCGGCGTGACGGTGACGTTCACGGCGATCGTGGTGGCCCCATCGGCCACGGTGAACCCGGTGGAGACCGGCTCGTCGACGACGATCTCGGCCGGGGCCAGCGGGGGCTCCGGGACGTTCACCTCCTACGTGTGGTCGGGCCTGCCCTCGAGCTGCGGCAGTCCCGGGAACGTCGCGTCGTTCAGCTGCACGCCCACGACGACGGGAACCTACGCAGTGAAGGTGACCGTCACGGACAGCAACGGGGGATCGGCGAGCGGCACGCTCTCGCTGGTCGTCGATGCCGGTCTAGCGGTGGCGCCGTCGGCGACGGTCAACCCGGTCGACGAGGGGCAGACGACCGTGATCTCGGCAGGTGCGAGCGGCGGGGTCGGGCCGTACACGTACGCGTGGTCCGGCCTGCCGGATGGCTGCTCGGCCGCGAGCGTGGCGTCGTTCAGTTGCACGCCGGCGGCGGGCAGCTCGGCGTCCTCGCCGTACACGGTGCAGGTGAGGGTCACGGACTCGCTCGGCTACCAGTCGAGCGGCTCGGTCTCCCTGACGGTCGACCCGGCGCTCAGCGCGGGGATCGCCTCGGCGACCCCCAATCCGATGGACGTCGGCCAGACGACGGTGATCGGCACTTCGGGCGCGAGCGGTGGCTCCGGCACCTACAGCTACTCCTGGGCCGGCCTACCGAGCGGCTGTCTCGGCCTCACTGCCTCGTTCAGTTGCCGGCCGCACGCGGCCGGTAGCTACCTCGTGACCCTGACCGTCAGGGACGGGAACGGCAACACCGCCACCGCCTCGTTCACGCTGACGGTCAACGGAGCCCTGAGCGCGGCACCTTCGGCGAGCGTGAACCCGCTGGACGTCGGTCAGACGACGACGATCTCGGCGAACGTCGCGGGCGGCTCGGGGACCTACGTCAGCTACCTGTGGGGCGGACTTTCCGGCAGCGGTTGTGCCGGAAGCGGTGCGTCGTTCTCCTGCTCGCCCACGGGGGCGGGCAGCTACACGGTCTGGGTCAACGTCACCGACTCCGTGGGTGCCTACGTGAACAGTTCCTTCGCCCTCACCGTCGACCCGGCGTTGAGCGCCGGGACGGTCACCGCGACGCCGAGCTCGATCGATCTCGGCGCCAGCACCACGATCGCCACCTCCGGCGCGAGCGGCGGCAGCGGCGGCTACAGCTACGCCTGGACGGGCCTGCCCGGCACCTGCGCGAGCACGGCGGCGTCGTTCAGCTGCACGCCGGGCTCGGCGGGCATCTATGACGTGACCCTGACGGTCACCGACTCGAACGGGGCCACGGCGAGCGCCTCCACCACCCTCACGGTGGACGGAGCGCTCTCGGTCGCTCCATCGGCGACTCCGAACCCGCTGGACGTCGGCCAGACCGCGACGGTCTCGGCGAACGCGGCGGGCGGCTCGGGGACGTACGTGAGCTACCTGTGGGGCGGCCTGGCCGGCAGCGGCTGCAGCGGTGCCGGCGCGGCGTTCCTCTGCGCGCCGAGCGCGCCGGGGAGCTACACGGTGTGGGTGAACGTGACGGACAGCAACGGGGCGTATGCGAACAGCTCGTTCGTCCTGACGGTCGACGGGGCGATCTCGGTCGCTCCGTCGGCGACTCCGGACCCGCTGGATGTCGGCGAGACCGCGACGGTCTCGGCGAACGCGGCGGGCGGCTCGGGGACGTACGTGAGCTACCTGTGGGGCGGGCTCGGCGGCAGC
>JASHTI010000126.1 GCA_030040625.1 Thermoplasmata archaeon | reverse complement strand
GGCCGCTGGAGCGAGCTCCGCTCTCGACCCAGGAGCTCGACCTCGAGCGCCTTCGCCACCCGCTGCGAGATCTCGGACTGGAGCGCGAAGAGGTCCTGGTCCTCGCGGTCGTACTCCGCCGACCAGAGCGCCTCCGCGCTGGACGGGTCCAGCAGTCGCGCGTTGAGGCGGACCCGGCTACCGGATTTCCGGATGCTCCCCTCGACGACCGCCGTGGCCCCGAGCTCCCGAGCGATCTCGGCGGGGCCCGGGCTTCCGCTCTTGAATCGCATCACCGACGAGCGGCCGATGACGCGAAGTCCGGCGATCCGGGAGAGCACCTGGATGAGCTCCTCGGTGACCCCGTCGACGAAGTACTCCTCGTCAGCACGCCCGCTCAGGTTCACCAGCGGAAGGACCGCGACTCGGGGAGGGCCGGCCACCCGAGGAGCGGGCGGGGCGGCCCGCCTCTCCCACGAGACTCCATACAGCGGGATCTCGGCCCCGATGTTCTTGAGCGCGGGCGTCCCGATCGGCGAGAAGACGAGCTCCGTCTTGTTCCGCACCTGGTCGAGGACCTGCTGGGAGATGCAGATGCCCCCCGGCGAAGCGAGCGGCTCGATCCGGGAGACGATGTTCACCGCATCGCCGAGTAGGTCACCGCCCTGGCGCACGACATCCCCCAGGTGCACGCCGACCCGGATCCGCAGCGGCTCCTCGGTCCCCTCGGGGAAACGCCCGGCGACCGCGCGCTGGATCTCTACCGCCGCCGTCACCGCGGCCAGCGCGCTCGGGAACTCCACCAGAAGACCGTCCCCGAGGCCCTTGACGATGCGGCCCTCGGAGCGGGCCAGGATCGGACGGACGAGCCCATCGAGCTCCCGGAGCAGGACCAGGGCGACGTGCTCGTTCCGGTGGGCCCGGGCGGAGAACCCCACCACGTCCGTGAGCATCAGGGCCGTCAGACGCCGCCGGTCACGGACCACCTTCGGGCGACTCAGTACCTTCAGTTAAGGACTGGGTCGTGAGGCCGACCCGGTCGGGCCCCGGACTTCACCAGGGTGGGCCGAGCCCGGTCGCTTCGGGGGTGTCGACAGCGGACCGACGACGACCCCGCGAAGTCCTCGGTGACGGCGAACTCGCTCCGCTCTCGGCCGTGGCCTCAGATGAGGCGCAGTACCCCGGAAAGATCCGGGAGGCTGGGACCGCCGTCGGCCACGTAGCTGCCGCGTTCGACGAGGATGGACCGGATGCCGAGCGTCGCCGGATCCGGGCGATCCCAACGCGGGCCGTCGCCCACGTACAGGACGTCACTTGGCGGGACCTGGAGCCGGTCGATGGCGTAGCGGAAGATCCTCGGGTCCGGCTTCCGCCACCCCACGTCCCCGCAGAAGACCGCGGCGTCGAGCAGCGGGGCCAGCCCGAGACGACGCAGCTCACCGCGCCACAGATCCGCGGGCGAGCCCCACGGGGAGTTGGAGACGACCGCGGTCCGGATCCCCCGGGCACGGAGCTCCCGAAGCACGGGGACGGTCTCCGGGAAGACCCGGGCGGCCCCGAATATCGGCGCCATGAAGTCGGGACACAGCCCCAGGGCCCGGGAGACCTCGAGGGCGAAGATGCGGGCCAATCGACCCTCCAAGGGTCGCACACGATGATCCGGTGCCTCGTGGTTCTCCTCCGCCGCCCTCTGCCGCACGGTGGCGGAGTCGGGGGAGCGCGCAGCGCCGTCCTTCGAGAGCCGGGCCGCGACGCCGGCGAGCCCGCGCTCGAGCAGGTACGGGAACTCCTCTCGACGGTAGTAATGCACCAAGGTATCCCCGAGGTCGAAGAGGACCGTCTTCGCCACGACCGGCCCCGAGGGACGACCGGCTCATCAGGGCGTTCCCGGCAGCGAGGGACGAGACGGCCGCGGCCCGGTCGGTGGCTAGTGCAGGACGCCCCGCCAGCCGGCCGGGACTCGACGGGAGTAGGCGACCGAGTCGGCTCCGAGAAATCCGGCGAGCCGCTGCAGTTCCTCATCGATCTCGGCCGCGATCGTCCGCTCCATCGGTGCCTCGGTTTCGGCGAAGACGGCGACCACCTCGAGGACCCGGCGCTCCTTGTTCAAACGCGCGTCCATCCGCCCGATGAACCGCTCCCCGCGCAGGATCGGCAGGACCCACATCCCGAACCGGCGCCTCTCCTTGGGAAGGAACTGCTCGCGAACGTAGTCGAAGTCGAAGAGCCGGCGCCCCCGGGCCTGGCTCGCGACCATGTTGTCGAACGGCGGCAGGAGGCTCACCCGTGGGGAGAAGGCACCGTTCTCGAGAGCGTGAAGCCGGTCGACGGCCTCCGCGAGGACGTAGCGCTCCTCGTGACCGGCCAAGCCCTCGACGACGACCGGCTGCGCACGGCCTTCCGCGAGGAGGTCCGCGAGCGTGCCCCGGACGTTCGGGTAGCAGCCGCGGATGAAGTAGTGCTGGACCTCCTTCGCGGACGCCACGCCTAGGCCCCGGAGCGCCTTCTCGGCCGCCGCTCGGAGCCCCGCCTCCGGCCCGAGCACCTTCCGGCGCACCGCCGGAGGGAGGAACGCCTCCGTCCGACCCCAGAGATTCTGGCTCCCCTCGTGTCCGACGACCATCACCTCCCCGGACATCAGCAGATGCCAGAGCATCTCGGCGACCGCGCTCGCGGGCGCCCAGTCGCCGCTGTCGCGCTTGGTCCTCGCGTGGTCCGTGAACTGCCCGAGGAGCAGGGGACCGTGCCGGAGGTCCCGAAGGACCCCCTTGCGGAGGTCGCCGTGCCGGGCGAGGAATGCGCGCGCGGCTTCCCGCTGCGAGCCCCACGAGTCCGAGAGGGAGTCGGGGTATCGCCGCATGAAGGAGGCGTGCAGCGGGTAATCCTCGGTCGGAACGACGCTGGCGAAGGGGATCCAGTGCTGGAGGAGACGTCGCTCCTTCCACAGCAGCCGATCGAAGTCGGCGGGTCGGAACGGCCCCAGCCGGGCCCAGAGCGAGAGCAGATGCGACGGGGCGACGACGGTGACCGGATCCCACTGGACGTAGGGCAGGTCGTGCACCGTGCGGACGATCCGCTCCGCGGACACGCGCGCCGGTCGGGCCCCGGCGAGATGCTGCTGGGTGACGACCAGCCGCCGGGCGGCCCGGGCCGTGACACGAAGCGGTGCGGCGGTCATCCTACTTCGCCGAGGGACGGGCGCCCTTAGCGCCCGCGGTGTTCCTGACTACAGGCCCAACCACAGCCACCCTGCCTAGCTGCGTCCGGAAGCGGTGCTCGGCGCCGCCGCGATGCATCGATCAGGGCGTATCGGGCGGGGCGGAGTCGCGATTCAGGAACGTGATGAGCCCCGTCACGAGAAAGACCAGGAAGCAGACCGAGCCCACGCCCAGCAGGCACGCCGAGAGCCACCAAGCTCCGGCCGGCCACGCGGCGTCGTGCGGGAAAGGAAGCAACGCGTAG
>JASHTI010000125.1 GCA_030040625.1 Thermoplasmata archaeon | reverse complement strand
AGGACCGTCGGGAGGTCCTGGTGCGGGTGACGCCGGCGGGTCGGGCGCTGCACGCGGAGTTCCACCGCGCGATGTTTCGCCAGCTGAGCGGACTGTTCCGGGGCCTCAGCGATGACGAGCTCCAGAGCCTGCGGGGGCTGCTCCGGTGCCTCGCCGAGCCGCACGGCCGACACAGCCGTTCGGCCCGCATCGCCGAGGAACGGACGGGGATCGCGCAGCTATCGGGTCTCTCGCCGGGCCTTCGGCGTCCCGACACCGCCCGTGACGGCCGCCGTCGGCGACCGGGGGCGCCGTCCGCCTCCGACTGAGCGACCGGCGGGCCGTCGGCGGTGCCGCGGCGGGGCCGGGGGGCTCGCCGCGAACGTTATCGCTGCGCCACCTTCGCGTTGCGGGGTAAGGGTCGTGGCCGCCGGCGCCGGTCGGGAGCCTCGCATCGAGCGGGCGCTCCTGTCGGTGCAGGAGAAACGGGGGCTCGATCAGCTGGGACCCGGGCTCCAGGCGCTGGGGGTCGAGCTCTGGGCGACCTCCGGCACCCGGGCGGATCTCGTCCGGATCGGATGCCCGGTGCACGCCGTCGAGGAGCTGACCGGGGTCGACGCCTGGTTCGGCGGTCGTGTCAAGACGCTGCACCCCGCCGTCTTCGGGGGGATCCTCGCCCCGCGAACGCCGGAGGGCCTTCGGGAGCTCACGGAGCGCGGGTTGCGGTCGTTCGATCTGGTCGTCGTCAACTTCTACCCGTTCGAGCGGCACCTGGCCGAGGCGCCCACGGCGACCGACCGGGAGGAGTTCGTCGACATCGGCGGAGTGTCGCTGGCACGCGCGGCGGCGAAGAACCACGCCTCGGTCGGCGTCGTGACCGACCCGTCGGAGTACCCGGCCCTGCTGGAGGAGCTGCGTACCCGGGACGGACGCCTCTCGGATGCGAGCCGGCTCCGGCTCGCGATCGCGGCCTTCGCGCGGTGTTCCCGCTACGATGCCGCGATCGCGCTCGGCCTCGCGCCGGCGGCGGACGCCCCGGCGGCCCTGCCGGCGGAGGTCCGCTTCCGGGGCGATCCCCTGGCGCTCCGCTACGGCGAGAACCCCCACCAGGCGGCCGCCGTCTACGACTTCGCCGGGCCCGCCCCGCTCGAGGAGCCCCCGCTCCCGCTGACGACGCTGAAGGGTGAGTCGCTCTCCTACACGAACCTCCTCGACCTTGAGGCGGCGATCGGCCTCGTCGAGGAGTTCGACCGACCGGCGGCGGCCGTCGTCAAGCATGCGACACCGTGCGGGGTCGCCGTCGCTCCGACGATCGAGGCCGCCCTGGCGGCGGCGATCGCGACCGACTCGGTCGCCCGCTACGGTTGCGCCGTCGCGGTGAACCGCACGCTCGGAACGGCGGACCTCGCCGCGCTGCACGGCGTCTTCGTTGACCTCCTCGCGGTCCCGGGACTCCACGACGGCACGCTCGCGGAGCTCGGACGGCGGGCGAAGCTCAAGGTCGTGCAGGCACCGATCGTGCATCCCTCCCCCCGGCGCTGGGAGGCCCGCACCGCCCTCGGACGCCTCCTCGTGCAGGCGGCCGACCACCGTCCGCTGGAGCCGGCCAAGCTCCGGCACGTCTGCGGGCCGCGCCTCGGCGACGCGGAGCTCGACGCGCTCGCCTTCGGCTGGTCGGTGGTCCGGCACGCGAAGTCGAACGCGATCGTCCTTGCCCAGGGGAGCGCGACGGTCGGCGTCGGCTCCGGCCAGCCGACCCGGGTCAAGGCGGTGGAGCTCGCGTGCGAGGTCGCCGGGGCGCGGGCGCGGGGCGCCGTGCTCGCCTCGGACGCCTTCTTCCCATTCGCCGACGGGATCGAGACGGCGGCCCGGCACGGCGTCCGGGCGATCGTTCAGCCCGGCGGGAGCCTGCGCGATCCCGAGGTGATCGCCGCGGCCGACCGGGCGGGGATGTCGATGTACTTCACCGGCTGGCGGGTGTTCCGGCACTAGCGCCGGAGCCCTTCGCGAAGTACCGGCGGAGGATCGCCCGGAAGGCGACCGGGTCGATCGGTCCGACCTCGCGGCCCCGCTCGGTGCCGGATTCGACGAAAAGGTACGTCGGGATCGCGTGGATGCCGAACGAGCGCGTGACGACCTCCGCCTCGTCGACGTTCACCTGGGCGAACTTGATGCGGCCGGTGAGGCGGCTCGCCAGCTCGCGGAGCGTCGGCTCGATCGACTTGCACGGGGCGCACCAGTCGGCGTAGAAGTCGACGACGACCGGCAGCGCGGACCGTATCACCTCGGCCTCGAACGTCGTGTCGTCGACGTGGACCATCGGCGAACGCTCCGTCGTGTGTCCCCCCGGGGCGTTCGTACCCCCTGCCCGCTTTAAGGATGCGTTTCGTTCGGCGGTACGCGCGTGCCGCCCCGTCCCCGTTCGCGCGGCGCCGGGCCCGGCGCGGCGACCGGTCGCGCGCTCGTCCGCTGGTTCCGCAGGGCCCGCCGGCCGCTTCCTTGGCGGGCGGATCGGGACCCGTACCGGATCTGGGTCGCCGAGGTGTTGCTCCAGCAGACCCGCGTCGCGCAGGCCGTCCCGTACTTCGAGCGGTTCGTCGCCCGCTTCCCGACGGTCCACGCCCTCGCCCGGGCGCCGGAGCGCACAGTCCTGAAGCTCTGGCAGGGGGCGGGCTACTACGCCCGGGCCCGCCATCTGCACGCCGCCGCCCGCCGGCTGGTCCACGGCTCGGGCGGACACCTCCCCCGCACGGTCCCCGAGCTCGAGCGCCTCCCCGGGGTCGGCCCGTACATCGCCCGGGCGGTCGCCGCGCTGGCATTCAACGCGCCGGTCGTCCCGATGGAGGCGAACGGGCTCCGCGTCGCCGCCCGCTGGTTCCGCGAGGAACGCGACCCCCGCCGGCCGGCCGTGGCCGCTGACCTTGCGCGCCGGCTCGGGGCGCTCGCGCCGAAGGAGGCCGGTGCCTTTGCCGAGGCGTTGATGGAGCTGGGCGAGACGACGTGCCTCCCGCGGGAGCCGCGTTGCGGGAGCTGCCCGGTCGCCCGGGACTGCCGGGCGTACCGGGAGCTCGCTTCCCCCGGCGCGCTACCACGGCGTTCTCGCCGGCCGCCGCGGGCGTATCGACGGGTCGCTGTGGTGGCCCTGGCCCGCGGTCGCCGCTGGCTGGTGCAGCGGCGGCCGCCCGGTGGGCTGCTCGGCGGCCTGTGGGAGTTCCCGGGCGGACGGATCGAGCCGGGAGAGCGACCCAGGGCGGCGGCCCGGCGTGAGCTGCGCGAGGAGACCGGAGCGCTGGCCGGCCCCCTGACGCCGCTCGGGGTGATCCGCCACGACTACAGCCACCTGCGGGTCGAAATGCACGCGTTCCTGGGGAGCCCGCGTCGCGCGCCCCGGCTCACCCGGAACCGGCGGTGGGCGACGATCGAGGAGATCGCCCGCCTGCCGCTGCCGCGTGCGACCGAGCGACTGCTCGGCCGGCTCCCGCGCCTCGC
>JASHTI010000124.1 GCA_030040625.1 Thermoplasmata archaeon | reverse complement strand
CCGCCCGTGCCGCGGGCGGTTAGCCGGGGTACTCGTAGAAACCGCGGCCGGTCTTGCGGCCGAGGTGGCCGGCATCGACCATCCGACGGAGCAGCGGGGCCGGCCGGTACTTCGGGTCGCCGAAGTCCCGCTGCAGGACCTCGGCGACCTCGAGCGCCACGTCCAGGCCGATGAGGTCGGCGAGCTCGAACGGGCCCATCGGCATCCCCGCGCCGGCTTTCATCGCCAGGTCGATCTCGCGCGCGCTCGCCAGCTGCTCGTCGAGCGCGAAGCACGCCTCGTTGAGGACCGGGATCAGCAGTCGGTTCACGACGAACGCCGGCGCCTCCTTCGTTCGGATGGGGACCAGGGGGGACCGGTGGTTGCGAAGACCCTGCAGCCAGTCGATCGTCTCGACCACCACCTCCTCCAGCGTGTCGACGCCGCCGGAGACCTCCACGAGCGGGAGCGTGTACGGCGGGTTGAAGAAGTGCGTCACGACCGCTCGGCGGCCGTGCCGGAGACCTCGCGCCAGACGCGTCAGCGACAGCGAGGAGGTGTTGGTGCCGAGCACCGCGTGCTCGGGAAGGACCGCGTCGAGGGCCTCCAGGACCGGGCGCTTCACGCCCTCCCGCTCGAAGACCGCCTCGATGACGACGTCGACCTCGGCGAACGCATCGTAGTCGGTGACGCCGTGCACCCGCGCGACGACTTCGGCGCCCCGTTCCTTCGAGACCTTCGGCGCCAGGGCGCTCCGGACCCTTCCCTGCTGGTCGGGGGTGAGCGGTCCGGCGAGTTCGGAGATGCGCGCCAGCTCTTTGTCGGCGCGCCCGGCGTGGAACGTGACGAGCTCCTCGACGATCGCGCGGACCCGGGCGAGTCCGCGGTCGACCGTCGGCCGATCCACGTCCTTCAGGACGACGTCGATCCCGTTGAACGCGAGGAGCTCGGCGATCGCCGCGCCCATCGTCCCGGCGCCGACGACCCCCGCCCGCTGGACCCGCATTCGCGGCCTCGCCGGCGGACGACCGCCCAGTTACATAACGGCGGGGACGGCCCGGCCCGCCGCGGCACCGGGGCGGGCCCGCCGCTCAGTTCGCGGGTGCGGCGACCGGTCCGCTCGCCATCGGTAGCCGGATCGCCTCCGCCGAGAGCGGGACGACCGGGGCGGCCAGGACGGTCGGGCGGCGCCCGGCCCGCGCGACCGGACCCGCCGTCCGCCGGGCCCGGGTCTCGGGCAGGCCGAGCCGGCGTCGGAACCAGTGGCGCACGTCGGAGATGTACAGGTTGTCGTAGGGGCAGTCCTCGACGCAGTCGCCGACGCCGCAGCACTTCGTGCTCCGGAACTCCCCCGTCTGACGGAAGTGGCCGGGCATGTCGACCAGCCCGACCGGGCAGCCCTTGGCGCAATCGAGCGTCGTGCAGTCCCAGCATACCTGGCGGTCGCGGACCTTCAGCTTGAAGAAGCCGACCTTGTGGAACGCCTGGGCGATCGTGCCGGTGTAGCACCAGCCCATGGTCACGCAGTTGTAGTTGCCGGCGTAGGGGATCGAGACGAAGAGGACGTACCACACCACCGAGAAGGAGAGGACGAAGAAGAAGACGGAGGGGTCGTTGCCCTGGATGTAGACGTTCGCCGCGCCGGTGGTGTCCAGGTACGACAGGATCGAGGTGCCGACGAGCGCCAGCATGACGGCGGCGGTCGTGCCCGCATAGAGCGCGGAGAGCCGGCTGGAGAGGTACTTCCGCCCGAGCGGCTCGGAGCGGTTGAACGACTTCATCGCGTCGATCGTCGTGCCCTGGTACATCACCGGGGCGGTGCAGAAGACCGAGCAGATCACGCGCCGACCGAAGAGGACCGTCAACGCACCGGTGACGACGTAGGTGACGAGCAGGGTCCCGAAGACCCCGACGGCGAGCGGGTACGAACCGATCCCCATGCTCCAGCCGAGCACCGGCACGGTCACGGGCGGCGGGGCGTTCGGGAAGACGAGCGCGAAGTAGATCGAGGGGAAGAAGACCGCGAACGCGGCGTAACAGCCGAGCATGAGGGCGAGCCGGATGCGGTTCTCCAGGTTGTGGGACTCGCGCATCTTGAAGACGACGAGCGCGCCCATCTCCAGGCCCATCATGATCAGGAACCACGAGGACGCCGCGGAGGTCGCGAAGTACCAGAAGCCGTTGGAGACGGCGTTCAGGACGATCGTTCCCGGCGCGCCGCTCAGCGCGAGGAACGGGTAACCGCCGACGTAATCCGCCGGATCGAGCTGGAGACTCAGCACCGCCCCCATGCCCAGCTCGGCCACGAACACAAGGGACAGGACCGCGAACGCCCAGTTCGGTCGGCTCGGCCACGGGGCGGTCGGCGTGCTCGCGAAGCGGGCCGGCCGGCCCAGCGCGGCGTAGAAGACGAGCATCTCGAGCGCCACCGCGACGGCGAAGAGGGCGCCCCCGCCGAAGTACATCCACGCGAACAGGCCGGTCATCATCACCGCATAGACACCGACCAGCTCCGGCCAGTACGCCGACAGCCCTTCGGAGAGCTGCCGGTGCCGGTACAGGTACTCGAACAGGAACACGAAGAGGCCGATCATCAGGCCGGAGGAGACGTAGATCGAGACGGCGACCCAGCTCGGCGAGGCGAACGCGACGGGCGAGAAGACCATGATCGCGGCCTGGGCGAGGAAGATCGCCATCACCGACCGCGGCAGGCGACCGCGGAGGAGCACCGCCGACAGCAGCATCTCGGCCGCCATCGTCAACAGGAACCAGGGGGAGTTCACGACGGCCGCGAACGCCCCGACCGCTCCGCCGACGGCGACCGTCGCGCCGGCCGCGGCGGAGAGGGCCCAGCCCATGAGGAACTCGTTCGCCAGCACGATCGCGCCCAGCCCGAGAACCGCGCCCAGGCCCAGCGCGAGCGGCGGGGCGTCCGGGCCGGCGAGCGCGACCCCCTGGGGCCGTCCCGTACGGAACAGGCTGAGCAGCAGGGGTACGACGGTCACCATCATCGCCGTGCCGCTGGCGCCGACGCCGACGAGAAGCCCCTGGTGCGACGGGTCGCTCAGATAGACGAGGGGGGCCGCCCACATCTCGCCCATCATCACGAGCAGGTAGACGGCAATCTCGAACTGCGAGCGCTGGCGCGCGTCGATCGCCCACCGGACGAGGTAGGCGGTCACCACCGCCATCCCGAGGGCCACGCCGACGAACGACGCCTCCACCGGCCCCGTGCTCATCGGCGCGCTCCCGCTTCGCAGCCTCCGACCCTCTGTGCCTTAATCCGCCCCTGTACGTACTACAGCCGACGTAGGTTCCCGCCCCGGGCGCTCCCCCGTCCGCGTCCCGGGAGGACTCAGGGGACGCTTTCCGGGGCCCTCGCGGGCGCCGAGGACCCCGCGAGGCCGCCCGCCGCCGCGCGCCGGGAAGGACGAAGGACCGCGGCGAGGAAGACGGCCATCTCGACGAGAATCCCGGCGGTCAGCAGCGCCAGGGACCCCACCGCCGCCCAGGCGGCGAGCCCGGCGCTCATCAAGACGAACGCCGCCAGTAGCCCCACCGCCACGGGACGCATCTCCAGCGGAAGCCCGCCGGACCGGTAGGCGACCAGGAGGAACAGGGCAACGCTGCCCGCCATCACCGCGCTCGCGCCCACCGCGCTCCCGACGACCCACGCCCAGCCGGGGAGCGCGGGCGGGGAGAAGAACATCACGAGCGGCTGCAAGGCGAGCACGCGCACGAGCGGAGCCGCGATCGTCGACCGAAGCCACGCGAGGCTCAGCGCCATCTCGAGCACCATCGGGAACGTGAACCACGACGAGACGACGATGCGGCCGGCCTGCTGCAGGACGCCGTACGCGCCGGGCACCGGAAAGCGCGGCAGCGAGCCGGCGGCGACTCCGAACGTCCAGCCCATCAGCGACTCGCTGGCGACGACCAGGAGGACCACCGTCGGCAGGAAGCGCTGCCACGCGACTTCGAGCGGCGGGGCGCCGGGCACGGCGAGCCGCCGTGTCTCGCGGAAGAACGCGACGAACACGATCGCGACGCTCGCGCTCATCACGACGCTCGCGAGCCACAGTCCCGCGACGGCGCTCCGCCCGCTCGGCCAGAGCTCGTAGACGAGCCCTCCGGCGAGCATCCCGAGCATCATGAGCAGGAGGAAGACGACGACCGCCGCGCGGAGGCCGGTACGGGCGCCCGCCGCCCACCGGACGAAGAGCGCCGTCGAGGACGCCATGACCAGCGCGAGGCCGGCGAGGAGCAGCAGAACCGCGACGGACGCCACGGGCCCGACGCTCGCCTTCGCCGGTCAGGGAGGGTCCGACGGGGCCGCTCGGCTCGCCAGATCCGAGACCGGGCTCGGACGGCGGCCCTCGATCGCCGTGCCCGGCGCGGCGGGCCCGAGGAACGGGCTCGGTCCGAACTCGGGGCCCTCGGCGGGCTGGGCCACGGTCGCCAGCAGGGGCCGGAACACGGGGTCCGGAGCGACGAGCGCCGCTAGGATCGTGCCGGCCGGCACGACGAACTCCAGGATCCACCGGAGCGCGAGCGCCGTACCCCCGACGGGGCCGGGCGCGATCGCGCCCCACGTCGCCGGAGCGCCCAGCCCGCCGAGCAACTCCCCGGTCAGGCTGTCGAGGCCCCACGCGGGCAGCGGCGGCGGCAGCCAGACGAGGACCGACGCGGCCGCCCCGCCGAGCAGGACACCGAGCGGCACCCACGGGCGTCGGCGAACGGCGAGGACGAAGCGGTACGCCGGTCGGGGGAAGAAGGCGATGCCGACGGCGACCGCGGCGACGAGCTGGTGCTGAACGAGCCAGCGGACCCACCAACCGACGCCCGCCTGCAGCGGGGGGTGGACCGTCCACTCGGCGAACATGGACAGCGACCAGAGCAGGCCCCCGACGACGAGCAGGGTCCGCAGGGCGGCGCCGGCCCACCAGCTCGGGGTCATCGACGGAGCCGCGGGCGCCCGCTGCCTCCGACCGGGGTCGCGGAGCCCCAGGAGCCCCCCGTACACCGCCAGCAGGAGCTCCTGGCCGAACAGGGCGCTCCAGACGATGGCGATCTGAGCGACCCCCAGGTACCAGTTGTTGAGCAGCAGGTTGGCGGTCGTGGTCCCCGAGGCCTGCGCGATCAGAGCCACGCCGCCGGTCGCCGCCGCCGTGGTCGTACAGCACGATCCGATCGTCACGAGGCTGATCATCGCCGGGGTGAGGCCCGTGGCGATCCCCACGGCCTTGGTCCGCGCGACCTCCTCCGGCGACGGCCGGAGGAGCCGGTAGATCAGCAGGGCCGCGACCGCCATGCCGAGGCCGACGCCGACCGCGACGACGATCATCGCGAAGGTGGCGAAGAACGGGAGGGCGAGGACGCCCCACGGTGCGACCACCAGGAGCCCGGGGTAGTTCCACGCCCCCTGCCCCGTGCCGCTGCCGGTAAGGAGCTCGATCGTCGTTCCCGCGGGGAGCGGGGTGAGGACCAGCATCCCTCCGTACAGCAGCGAGCCGAGCGTGTAGAGGAGGCCGAAGAACGCGGCGGCGCCGAGGAAGTGAGAACGGCGGAGGAACGAGCGAACCTCGCGGAAGGTGAGGGCCGAGGCCAGGTCGATCCCGCCCGAATCGCTCGGCACGGGACGACCACGAGGGAGCGCCTTAAGAACGGCCGGTAGGGATTGCGGGCCCGGCGGCCCGCGCCGGTGGTCGCCCGCGGGCGCCGGCTCGGCGCCTCAGGCGCCACCCTTTAAGCCCGCACGTTCGGTGCGCACACCGAGCGGGGATGGCCCAGCCCGGTAAGGCGCAGGATTGCTAATCCTGTGGTGATTTCACCTCGGGGGTTCAAAGGGGGGCCGGGCTCGACCGGCCCCCGGAACGTCCCCCTCCCCGCGTGCCCCCTAGGCCCGGATCGCTCCCGCGCGCAGGCGGTCGCCCTCGGCCCGCACCTCGAGCCGGTCCCCGGCGGACGGAAGCGGCGGGTCGGGGATCACCAGCAGGCGGACGCCGTCCTCCACCTCGACCAGAGCGAGCAGGTGCGGGCGCTCCCAGCCCGGGGGCGGGACCTCGAGCGCCGTCGCCGCCAGGACCGTGCCGATGCCGGGCGAGACGTACGTCTCGATCGTCGCGGCGGC
>JASHTI010000123.1 GCA_030040625.1 Thermoplasmata archaeon | reverse complement strand
ATCATCGGGCTGCTCTGGATCGCGGTCCGCTACGTCCGCTGGATCCGGACCGTCTACGCCGTCACGAGCCGGCGCGTCATCGTCCAGAAGGGGATCCTCGGCCGGAACTTTGACGAGATCCCGGTGACGCAGGTCCGCGGCGTGGACGTCCGGCAGTCGCTCGGGCAGCGGATGCTCGGCTACGGCACGATCCGGGTCAGCTCCGAGGACGCGCACATCGGCAACGAGGACTGGGTCGGCATCCCCGCGCCGTTCCGCTTCCAGAAGTGGGTCGAGAACGCCACCGAGGCGATCCAGAGCCCCGGCAGCCCCCCCGCCGTGCGGCCGTAGGGCCGCGGCGACCGCGGCCGTCGCAGGGTTAAAGCCGCCGCCGCGCGTCGGCGCCGCCGCGATGGCCGACGACTTCGACGTGATCGTGGTCGGCGCCGGCATGGCCGGCGCGGCCGCGGCGCTCCGCCTGGCGCAGGGCGGCGCGAACGTCCTTCTACTCGAGCGCGGCGAGGAGGCCGGCCAGAAGAACCTCTCCGGCGGGATCCTGTGGGGGAGCGACCTCGACCGGGTCCTCCCGAACTGGCGGAGCGAGATGCCGCTGGAGCGCCACCTCGTGCGGAAGCGGTTCGGCTTCCTCACCGACGACCGCGCGCTCTCCTTCGACTTCGAGGACGCCGCGTGGCGCCGGGAGCCGTTCGTGGCGCACACGGTGCTGCGGGCCCGGACGGACGCCTGGCTCGCCCAGCAGGCCGAGAAGGCGGGCGCGACCGTCGTCACGAGCGTGCCGGTCGAGCGGCTCGCCTGGGAGGGCCGCACGGTGCGCGGTGTCGTCCAGGGGGGCGAGACGATGACGGCGCCGGTGACGATCGTCGCCGACGGGGCGAACTCGCGCCTCACGTTGGGCACCCCGATACGGCCGGCCGCCCGCCTCGGCGACGAGGCGACCGAGCTGGGCGTGAAGGAGGTCTACCGGCTGGATCCCGCGCGGATCGAGGAGCGGTTCCAGCTCGGCCCCGGCGAGGCCCACGCGGAGGAGTGGGTCCTCGGCATCTACCCGCCCGGCGTGATGGCCGGCGGCTTCCTCTACACCAACCGCGACACGATCTCGCTCGGGGTCATCGTCCAGGTGGCGTCCCTCTACGGGCACGGCGTGCCGGCGCACGAACTGGTCGAGACGTTCAAGCGCCAGCCGACGATCCAGCGGGCGATCGCCGGCGGCGAGCTCGTGGAGTACGGGGCCAAGCTGATCAGCTCGGGCTGGCGGAGCCGGCCGGCCGCCTTCCACGGCGACGGCTGGATGGTCGCCGGGGACGCGGCCGGTTTCGTCTTCTCGAACGGGATCGTGATCCAGGGGATGAACTACGCCGTGCGCACCGGGCTCGAGGCGGCCGAAACGGCGCTCGCCGCGCGGGCCGCGAAGGACCCGTCGGCGGCCCGCCTCGCCGAGTACGACCTCCGCCTCGAGCGGACCGGCGTGCTGCCGGATTTCCGCGACTTCGAGGGGATGGACCGGGTGAAGTGGAACCCGCGGTTCTACACGTTCTACCCTCGGTTCGCCACGGAGCTGTTCCGGGGACTCATGGGCGCCGGCGACGGTCGCAAGGAGCACGTGCGGCGGACGGTGCGACGCGCCCAGCGGGCGGTCGGGCTCGGCACGGGCACTCTCGTGCGCGACGGCCTCGAGATGCTCCGAGAATTGTAGCGGCCGGGCTCACGCACCGCGGACCCGCCGGACCTCGGCCGTCAGGGCCGGCACCAGGGCGAAGAGATCGCCGACCAGCCCGTAGTCGGCGACACGGAAGATCGGCGCCGACCCGTCGGAGTTGATCGCGACGATCACGCGCGAGCTGGTCATGCCGACGAGGTGCTGGATCGCTCCCGAGATCCCGATGGCGATGTACAGTTGTGGCGAGACCGAGCGGCCGGTCTGGCCGACCTGGATGGACGACGGCCGCCAGCCGGCGTCCGTGACGGCGCGCGAGGCGCCCACCGCGGCCCCGAGCGCGCCGGCCAGCTCCTCGACCAGCGCGAACTTCTCCGCCGAGCCGAGCCCGCGACCGCCCGCGACGACGATCGCCGCGTCCGCGAGCCCGGGACCGGAGGCCCTCCCCGCCGTCGGCGGGGCGGTCCGGCGGGCGGCGAAGGCGATCGCCGGCCAGTCGATCGCCGGCGGCGGCACGGCCTCGAGCGGGACCGCCGGGCCCTCGGCCGCCGGGAACGCATGCGGACGGACCGAGAGGACGATCCGCGGTCCCTCGAGGCGACGCTCCTCGGTCGCGCGCCCCCCGAAGATCGGCCGGCGGACACGGAGCCCGGCCTCCTCCGCGGTCACCTCGGTCGCTCCGTTCGCCGCGGTCGCCTCCCACAGGATCGCGAGCGCACCGGTGAGGTCCCGGCCGAACGTCGTGCCCCCGAGGAGGATCGCACCGGCCCCGACGGACCGGGCCGCGGCGGCGACCGCGGGGGCCTGGCTCGCGGGGGGCGCGTTCTCCAGCCGTGCTTCCTCGAGGGGGACCACCGTTCCGACGCCGGCGTTCGCGAACGCCGTGGCCCGCGCCGTCGCCGCCGGTCCGGCGACGAACCCGACGACCTTTCCGCCGGGGCCGGCGACCCGCCGGGCGACGCCGATCGCCTCGAGGGTCGCGCCGGCGAGCCCCTCGCCGGCCGGCTCACCGACAACAAGAACGATGCGGGTCACGGGAAGACCTTCGCCTCCTCGCGGAGGATCCGGACTAGCTTCGCGGCGGCCTCCTCGGGCGAGGCGTACTCGATCATGCGTGCGCCCTGCCGGGGCGCGGGCAGGGCGAAGGTGAGCGGCACGCTCGCGGCGCCCGACGCGGCGGCCGGGCCCTGCCGACCGAGCGGGGCCTTCCGCGACCGGAGGATCGCCGGCAGCGTCGCGGTCCGGGGGTCGTTCCAGGCCTGCTGGAGCCCGACGGCGAGCGGAGGCGAGGCCTCCCAGCTCTCCTCCCCGCCCTCCACCGACCGACGGAAGCGGAGCCGGCCGCTGGCGCCGTCCGGTCGCAGGTCGACGACGAAGCCGACGAACGGCAGCCCCAACGCGGCGGCCACGGCCGCGCCGACGAGTCCTTCCTCATCGTCGCCGGCGTGCTTGCCGAACAGGAGGAGGTCCGCCGGGCCGGAGGCTC
>JASHTI010000122.1 GCA_030040625.1 Thermoplasmata archaeon | reverse complement strand
CGCCGCTCGTCACCGCGCGCTCCGCCTCCTCCGCCGTGGCGGCGACCGCCCCGCGCGGGATCGGAACACCGTACTTGCGGAACAGCTCCTTGCCCCGTCCCTCCGTCAGCTTGACCATGATCGATCGGCGGCGGCGAGCCGGGCCGCCGTCTTAACGCCGGCGTCGCCCGGGCGCGGGTTGGGCCCCGGACGGCGGCGGAGCGTCCGCGATCGAGCGGCCCACGTCGTCGAGCAGCTTGCCGGCGACCTCGGCCTTCGGCCCGCGCAGCCACCGGCGGACCTCTCCGCGGGGGAGGACCAGGACGCTCGACTCCGAAGCGCCCAGGTTGGTGGTGTCGTTCGCGACGACCCAGTCGGCTCCGCTCTCCTCCGCCAGCCGACGGCCCTCACGCTCCAGAACGGCCGGGTCGGATTCGGCCAGGAGCTTGAACGCCACGAGCCGCGCGGGCGGCGGGGCCGCTCGCCGCAGTACGGGCAGGAGCTTCGGGGCCGGCCCGAGCGTGAGTCGAAGCGTCGGCCGCTGCCGCGACGCGATCTTCCCGCTCGCCGGGGCCAGCGTGTAATCGGCCAAGGCCGCGGGGACGAAGACGGCCGCCGCGCCGGCGAGCACCGCCTTGCGGCGCCGCGCCAGCCGCCGGAGGTCCTCCACCGAGCGCCACGGCCACCCCGCCAGCCAGCCCGGGGCGGCCACGCTCATCGCACCGGCCCAGAGCTCGACCTCCGCCCCGCGGAAGTGCGCCTGGGTCGCGAGCGCCACCGCCGTGGCGCCCGAGCTCTCGTTCGTCACCGAACGGACCGCGTCGATCGACTCGCGCGAGGCGCCGCCGATCACCACCACCCGTCGCCCGGCCCACGGGCCGCGCGCGAGCCGGTGCAGCACCGCGGCCGCGACCTCTTCCGGACCGGCGACCTTCGCCTCGCCTTCCACCGCCGGGCCGAAGAGGACCCCGACCCCCCAGCGGCGGAGCTTGGCGAGGCTCTCCTGCACGGCCGGGTTCTCGGCCATCGTCCCGTGCATCGCCGGCGCGACGAGGATCGGCACCCGGCCCCCCAGGGCGACGGAGGCGCACGACGTCACCGGCGTGTCGTCGATCCCATGGGCGATCTTCGCGATCGTGTTCGCCGTCGCCGGCACGATGACGTACAGGTCGATCTGGCCCTCGCCGGGCCCGACGAGCGTCACGTGCTCGACGTTGCCGGTGAGTTGGACGATCGGCGGGTGGCCGGTCGCGAACTCGATCGCCTCGGCGGTGATGATGCGGAGCGCCTCGGGGCTCATCACCGCTCGGACCTCGGCGCCGTGCCGGATCAGCTCGCGCACGATCCGAGGGACCTCGACCGCAGCGATCGAGCCGGAGATCCCGACCAGGATCCGGCGGCCTTCCAGCAGGCGCGTCGTCCGCCCGCGGATCGCCCGGCTCGGATGCAACGGCTCCCCTCCGGAGGCGTGTCGGCGGTGCGACCGCCGCCGCTCCAGCGTCCCCCGGGAGCGCCGAGGCCGTTAAAGGCGCGACCGTCTCGCGGCCTCGATGCCCCCGACCGCGCCCGCCGGCGACCCGGACCCGGAGGACGGCCCCCGGCCCATGGCCCTGCCGGTCGTCGCCCCGCGTCGCCATGAGCACACGATGCCGATGCCGCCGCGCCCCGTGCCGGCGGCCGGCTCGGTGCCGGTCGAGCGGGGCGTCGTCCTCTTCGACCTGGACGGGACCCTGCTCGACGATCTCGGGCTGATCGCGGAGGTCGCCGCCGATGTCCTCCACGGCTCCTTCGGGATCCCGGCCGACGAGGCCCGGGTGCACTATCTCGCGACGACCGGTATGCCGTTCGAAGGGCAGCTCGCGCAGCTGTTCCCGGAGGCGCCGCCGGCGCTCCGCGCCGAGGCGGCGCGGACGTTCCACGAACGGAAGGTGAAGGAGGCCTACGCCCGCGCCGAGCCGTTCCCCGAGGTCCCCCGCGTCCTGAAGGAGCTCGCGAACGACCGCTGGAACCTCGCGGTGACGACCGGCTCCGAGACCGAGATGGCGGAACTGCTGCTGGAGCGCGAGGGCCTCCGCTACTGGTTCGACGACCTGCTCGGCTCCCGCGAGGGGACGAAGCGCGAACACCTCGCCGAGTACCGTCGCCGTTACGGCGCCGTCCCGTTCTTCCTCGTCGGCGATTCGCGCTTCGATATGGAGGCGGCGAGCTCCGTGGAGGGCGTCATCCCCCTCGGGCGGGCGAGCACCGTGCACGGCTGGACGCTCACCCCGCAGGACCTGCGTCGCTGGGGAGCGGCCTGGGCGGCGTTCAGTCTGTCGGAGCTGCCGGCCGTCGTCGACCGCCTGAGCCGGACCCCGCGCCGGCGGCGGCCCGCCGTCGGCCGACGGCGGAAGGCTCGGCGGGTGGATTAGGGCCGGGACCGAGAGTTTCCCGGCGCGGGACTCCCGCGCCGATTTGAACCCGGGTCGAGGGATCCACAGTCCCCCAGGATAACCAAGCTACCCCATCCCGGCCACGTCTCTGGACCGGCCTCGCGGAGAATAAGGTTGCCGATTTGGCCGCGGTCCAAGGGCCGGTCACCCCCGCGGTGAGGGCCGGCGGCTTGCCGTCGTTCGACGGACTAGGCCGAACTCTCGGCGACGAGCGACGGGGGCCGGAGGGCGCCCCGGAGCGACCGGGACCAGGCGAGCGGTGCGAGGACCAGGAGCACGACGCCGCCGACCAGGAGGGCGGCGCCGCTGTCGTTCGGGAGGAGCGAGGTCGCGGGCGTGACCGAGGGCGCGGAGTCCATCAGCAGCAGCAGGAAGAACGTCATGCCGAGCGTCCACGCCGGGGCGCCCGCCCAGAAGCCTCCCCAAGCCCCGTCCACAGCCGCCCCCAGCGGGCCGGCGCGCCGATAGGAGCGAGCGGTCAGCGCGAGCCCGATCGAGCCCACGAGCGCGAGCGCCGCGCCGGCCATGAGCAGGAAGACGATCGACGGGCTCCACGCGAGCACGGGCGGTGGAGCCGGGCAACCGAGGCAGCCGGCCGTGAGCTGAGGGACCGGCGTCCGGTACGCCTGAACCGCCCCGACGATCAGCGTCGCCCCGCCGAGGATGAGGGAGCCGAAGCCGAACGACCGCGTAACCCGTCCCCGCGGACGATCCGCGCCACGCCCGAGCGCCATCGGCCTTCCGACCCGAGAAACGTCGGCGGCTCTTCAGGCCTCGGGGCGGGGGAAAGGTCCCCTCACGGGGGGCCTCCCGGGGGCAGCTCGCGCCCCTCCGCCGCGGCCCGCAGCCACTCCCGGCGGAACCTCCGCGCCTCACGGCCCACGTGGACGAAGAACGCGCCGAAGCCGACCGAGATCCCCGCCGCCAGCCAGGCCTGGACGTACGCGAGCCCGGCGCCGGTGACCCAGAGCCCGGCCGCCAGCAGGACGCCGAGCGCGATGACCGCCCCGCCCCCCAGGAAGAACCCCGTCTCGCGGAGCATGCCGCCCCCCGCCGCGACCTAGCGGTAGCCCCAGACGACGGCCTGCCCGAAGTACCGCCACGGGACCCCGACATGGGCGAAGCCGGCGCGGCGGAGCGCCGCGACCTCGGCGTCGAGGGTGCACGGATGGTCGAAACGCTCGTGCTCGTGCCATACGACCTGCGGGCTCCGGTAGTGTCCTCGGGCCCGGCCGCCCCCGAACTCCGCGGCGGCAATCTGCGCGTAGCGGGAGTCGAAGACCGGGTCCTCCGGAAGGTGGTCGTCCCCGTCGCCGAAGTAGCCGCCCGGCGGGAGGGACCGGAACACGCGGCGGAACAGCCGCCACTTGTCGGCGTCCGCGAGGTGGTGGATCGCCAGCGCCGAGAGGACGACGTCGTAGCGCCCCTCCCAGCTCTCCTCGAGCCGGCCGGCCACGAAACTGACCCGGTCGCGGTACGGGCGCAGCTTGCGCTGGGCCGCGGCGAGCATCCGGGGCGACACGTCCAGCCCCACGACCTCGGCATGGGGGAACGTCCGGAGGACCGCCCCGGTGAGCGCTCCCGTGCCGACCCCGAGCTCGAGGACCCGGAACGCGCGCGTCGGCAGGAACGGGATCCCGCGGACGAGGGTCCGATGCAGCTCGGTGTAGCCGGGCATCGACGCGCGGGCCGTTCGGTCGTAGCCCGGCGCCTCCCGGTCGAACTCGGCCCGAAGTGCCGGGGACCGAGCCGCGGGCGTCATCGACCTCCCATGCGGCAGGGGGTTTAGGTGTTGAGGCGCCGGCCGGGGGTCGGCCGTACCGGTCCGCGGGCGGTCCGGCCCGCCCTGTTATCTGCGCGGCACCGCTGGCGCCCCGTGGCCCTCGTTCCGTTCGCCTCCCAGGGCCAGGAGGCGCTCGCTTGGAGCCGCACCGCCGCCGAACCGCCCGCCTTCGCCCTCCGCTCCGGTGACCAGGAGGTCGCGACGCTCCTCTGGGCGCGGCCGGGGGGTTCGCTCGCGTCCGCCCGGACCGCCGATGCGGCGTGGTCGCTGAAGCGGGCCGGCTTCCTCCAGCCGACGATCCTGGTCCGGGCGGCCGACGGCCCGGCGCCGATCGCCCGGCTCAGTGCGCACTTCACGCACCACGAGATCCAGATCGGCGGGTCCCCGGCGTACCGGCTGCGTCGCGCCGGCCGCCTCGTTCCCGCCTGGCGGGTGACGACCGACCGCGGGGTGGAGCTGCTTCACATCGAGCCGGTCGCCGAGGGCCGCACGCTCCAGGGCGGGGCGGTCGTGGTGGCGCCGGGGGCCCCTCCCGACACCCTCCTGCTCGCCGTCCTGAGCTGGTACTTCATCGTCCTCAGCTGGTTCGAGGACGAGGCGATCGAGACGCTCGCCCCCTACGAGGGGCCGGACCCGCCGCTCGCGCGTGGAAGCCGCTGAGCCGCCGGCTACGCCCGCTGCAGCGCGGTCTTCCAGAGCGCATCAAAGCACGCCGAGCAGAGGTTGTGCATCTGCGGCCAGCCTTCGGCCGGTACCTCGGTGACCCGGGTGATCTTCGAGTGGCACTGGTCGCAGACGATCGACCCGTCCTGGATCACGTTCCCCTCGGCCCCCGCGTTCGGTCGGCGGCGAGTCGGCCGACGTACAAAGAGCTTGGCGCCGGCGACCGCGCCGCCTCGCTCGGCGACGGGCTCATGCGGGGGAGGGGGATGCCCGGCATCGTCGCGGGTGGCGGGTCGCCGCCGGGCCCGGGCGGGGAGAGCAGATGGCCGGTTCGCTGCCGCGCATCGGGGCCGCGGAGTTCGATGGGGATCGACTGAGCCTGCCCGGTACGGTGGCCGTCGCGTTCCTCGCCGATTGGTGCCCGTTCTGCCGACGCTTCGAGCCCGAGTTCGTGGCGCTGGACCCCGGGACGGCGTACCGCCGGGTCGTCGCCGACCTCACGAGCGAGGAGTCGCCGCTCTGGGACCGATTCCGCGTCGAGATCGTCCCCACCGTGATCGTCTACCGGGACGGACGGGAGATCTTCCGGCGCGACGGGATCGCCGGGCGGGGATTGGCCCGACGGGATCTCGAGGCGATCGACGCCGCGGCGCGAAGCCCCTGAGCCCCTCGGACGGGGCGGCGCTCGACCCTCTCAGGTGCTCGGCACGTCCCGCTCCAGCAGGAAGCCGCCGAGCACGCCGGCGTAGAGGTCCGGATCGCTCCACGGCGCCCAGTGACCCGTGCCCCGCAGCGGCCGGAACGTGCCGTTCGGAACCGCGGTCGCGACCGCCTCGGAGAGCCGGCGGGCGGCGGGCGCGCTCCGCTCGCCGGCGGTGGCGAGGAGCGGTACCGGATGTCCCGGCAGGACCGCGTCGGGCGCGCCGGTGACCATCGGGTCGGCCATCTCGCTCGCCCACCGTCGCGCCCGATCGGCGAGCGGAGGGGGAGCGGGGCCCCGCGGGGGCGGGCCCACCTCGCCCTGCGCTGCGAATCGCTGGACGAACGCGGCCAGCGCCGCCTCGCCCTGCCCGCGGGCCGCCGCGCGAGCGATCTCCTCGAGCTCCCCGCCGATCGCCGGCCCGCCGGCGGTCGAAGCCTCGAGGCCCAGCGCGGGCGGCTCGTGGACCGCGACGCTGCGGACCAGCTCCGGGCGGTCGGCGGCGAGGCGGAACGCGACCAGACCGCCGTAGCCGTGGCCGGCGACATGCGCGGGGTAGAGGTCGGTCGCGATCAGCAGTTCGGCGAGATCCGAGGCGTCCGCGCCGACCGGCGAGCGCGCCTCCGGGCCGAAGCTCGCGCCGTGGTGACGTCGGTCGTAGCGGAGGAGCTGGAACCCCTCGGAAAGCCCGCCTGCCACGCGGTCCCAGACGTGGTGGTCGTCCCAGGCTCCGTGCACCAAGACCAGCGGGTCGCCGCCGGAGCCGGCCCGCTCGAACGCCAGCCGGACTCCCCCGTGCTCGTACTCCTCCAAGCGCCGCCCCACGCCCCGTCCCGCCGAGGGGACCGAGGGCGACGAGGGGGCCGGGGGGATAGCGCCAGCGCCCGCGGGCGAGGGCTTAGTAGCCCTCCGACTCTCGGCTCCCGAGGCGGCCGATGGCGCAGTACGCGGTGCTCATCTCGTGGACGGAGGCGGCGGTCCGGTCGGTAGCGAAGATCCCGCAACGCGCGGAGCAGTTCCGGCTCGCGGTCGAGGCGGCGGGCGGCCGCGTCCACGCCTTCCTCCACACGCTGGGGACCTACGACGCCGTCGCCGTGGTCGAACTGCCCGGGGACGAAGGAGCGAGCGCCATGCTGCTGAGCCTCGCCGCCCAGGGGTTCGCGCGCACGGTGACGCTGAAGGGATGGACGACCGCCGACTTCGCGAAGATCGCCGAGCGGCTGTAAGCCGGCCCGCGCGCGGTCCGGACCCATGAGCCACATCTTCCAGCGGCCCCTCTGTGAGATGGGCCGCGCCTACGACTTCGCGTACCGGCCGGTGCTGGGCGAGCCGGAGATCGACAGCGCCGGCCCGTGCGACGACCGGCCGCACCCGATCGATCTGTTCGCGGCCGCCGCGGATCCCCGCTCGCCGACCGCACCGTGGCGATCGTTCGCGCTCTGCCCCGAGCACGAGTCGCAGCTCCGGCGGCAGGATGCACGCATGCCGGCGGGCTCGCGGTTCCGGCCACCGGCCCGCGGCGGCGACGCCGCGAAGGGAGGGCGCCCGTGAGCCCCGAGCTGAGCCTGGCGTCCCGGGTCCGGACCCGCCAGGGTCTGGAGCTCCCACGGCTCGGATTCGGCACGTTCCAGACGCCGGCCGGCTCGGTCACGCGGAAAGCCGTCGGCTGGGCGCTGGCCGCCGGCTACCGCCTCATCGATACGGCGGCGATGTACGGCAACGAGGCGGACGTCGGCGAGGCGGTCCGCGCGAGCGGCGTCCCGCGCGAGGAGATCGTCGTGACGACGAAGCTCTGGTTCACGGAGCACGGGTTCGAGCCGGCGCAGGCCGCCGCGCGGGCGAGCTACGAACGGCTCGGCCTGGGTCCGATCGACCTGTACCTGATCCACTGGCCCCGCGCGGAGAGCCCGGAGGCGCGCCTCGGCTCGTGGAAAGCGCTCGAGAAGCTGCAGCGCGAGGGCCTGCTCCGGACGATCGGCGTGAGCAACTACACGGTCCGGCACCTCGAGGAGCTCCGGGCTCGCGCGGAGGTCGCTCCGAGCGTCGACCAGGTCGAGATGCATCCGTGGGTCTACGACCCGGCGCTCGCGGCCTACGCCGCGGAGCATCGCCTCGTCCTCGAAGCGTACTCCCCGCTGACCCGCGCCCACCGCCTGGACGACCCGACGGTCGCCGGGATCGCGCGGGCCCACGGCAAGAGCCCGGCGCAGGTCCTCCTCCGCTGGGGGCTCCAGCGCGACCTCGTCGAGCTCCCCAAGTCGACCCGCGAGGAGCGGATCCGCGAGAACGCCGACCTCTACGGCTTCGCGCTCGCGGCGCCCGAGATGGCGGCGCTCGATGCGCTGCGGAACGGCGGACGGGTCGGGAAGATGGACCCGGAGAGCCTCCCGTAGGGCGCGCCGGCCGGTGGGGCGGCGGGGCCGCCGCGCCGCCGACCGGAGGCAGTTAATATATGCGTCTAAAGTGGAGCTCCGGCGTAGACCATGGTGACGGTCGAGGTCGCCCACGAGAAGTGCACCGGCTGCACGCACTGCCGGGACGTCTGCCCGGTGACCGTATTCGAGATGCAGCCGCGGGAGAACTGGCCGAACATCGTCGACGACGCCGCCGTGGCGGCGAAGTTCCAGTTCCGTGCGGAGAAGTCCGCGGTCATCCACGGACCGGACTGCATCATGTGCGAGGCGTGCCTCTTCGAGTGCGAGGGCGAGTGCATCACGATCGTGGACGACGAAGGGACCGTCCACCACTCGACGTACAAGTAGGCCCGCCGCCGAGCGGGTCTCGCCCGCGCCCCGGCGCCGCTACGGAAGCCCCGCGACCGGTCGGTAGAACGCCCGCTGCACCGTCGCCGGTCCGCCGTCGGCCGGGAACCGGACCCGCACGCCCGCCGCCCGCCCGAAGAACGTGAACTCGAGGGAGTACCAGACCGCCGTCCAGGCCCCGGCGGCGTCCCGGCTCGCCTCCCCGAAGTGGTACGTCGCGTCCAGGACCCCGCTCGCCTCACGCGCCAGCGGGTAGGCGAGCGCCAGCGCCTCGGCGGCGCCGGTCGGCGCCGTCGGGTTCGCCGGCGCGGCGAGGAGGCCCTCGGCCGTGAACGGCCCGGCGACGATCCCGCGCCCGAAGACGTACCGCGCCCAGGTCGTCCGCTGGCGCCCGTCGACCTCGTGCTCGGAGAGCAGCAGCCAGGCGAACGGGTTGGTCGTCGGCGCCACGACGTCGAATCCGCCGAGCGTCCGGCGCCGCCGGCCGACGTAGAAGCGACCGGCGAGCCGGATCGCGAAGTACGCCGCGAAGAACGCCATCAGGGCGTAGACGGTCAGCAGGTAGTCGGCGAACGGCCAGTGGTTCCGCTCGACCCCGAGCAGCAGGTAGAACGAGGCGACCGAGACGATCAGCGTCACGAAGTTGATCGCCCGGTCCGCGTCCAGCTCGAGCCGCCGGTCGGAGAACGGCATGAGCGGCGGGACGGAGAAGTGGGTGAAGCCGTCCTGCGCGATGTGGCAGAGCCCGCCGACCTCGAGGACGAGGAAGTAGACGAACACGCTGCCGGGGGCGAGCAGCGGGGCGATCAGCGCCCCGGCGGCCGCGACGACGCTCACGCCGAAGATCGAGTGGGTGATGCCGTGGTGGCGCAGGGCGGGGAAGCGCTTGGCGATGGGGAAGAACAGCGCGTCGGCGTCCGGGATCCCCCCGCCGAGGGCCCCGGCGGCGAGGTACGCCGGCTTGAACCCAACGATCCCGAAGGTGACGAGGTAGGCGACCAGGACGTGGGTGAAGAGGTCCACCGATGCGGGACGGCCCCTACAGGAGGCCCTCCTCCATCACCTCGACCGACTCGACCTCGGGGATCTTCGCGAGGGCGTGCTCGGTCGACTCGAGGACGCCGCCGGTGTCGTCCATCACGACCGACACGAGCAGCGACTTGAGACCGAAGGCGACGTCCTTGATCTGGGAGCCGCGGACCGTCACGCCGGCGGGAACGGCCGACGCGATCGACCGCTGGACCGCCCCAAGATCCGTCTCGACGCCGTGCGGCATCAGTCGGAAGAGGACCGCGACCTTCCCCATCGTCGGCGCCCTACGGGCCCTCGAACTGGCACTTCGGGCAGTAGTACCGGACGCTCTGGTCCCGGCAGCGGTCGCAGCGCCCGATCGGCTGCTCGCCGCAGCTCGGGCAGAGGAACTGGGTCGCCCCCGCCCCCCGCAGCGCCCGGCCGCAGGAGGTGCACTTCAGTTCCACGCGCGCGCCCAGCATCGATCGCACCCGGCCGGCCCCGTCCCGCGCTCAGCGACGCGTCGGGGGCCGCCGGCGCGCGGCGACCCGGGTGCCGTATATAAAGAGAACCCCGAAGAACGCGATCACGCCGACGACGTACCAGATCGTGTTGTTCGTCGGTGCCGGCGCGACGTAGAACGTGAACGCCTCGACGGTGCGCCCGTTGCCGAAGGTGACGAGCCCGTGCGCCTCGGCGATCGACAGCGTGAACGTGTGGTAGCCGCTCGACAGGCCGAGGGTCGCGTAGCGGTAGCTCAGGCTGTAGCTGGCGCCCGGCTTCAGCGAGGGGATCGTCACGTTGCCCACGCGCTTGCCGTCGAGCGCGACGAGGACGACGAACGAGAGGGTCCCGGCGTTGGTCCCCGCGACGAGCGTCGCCCGGAGCGTGTAGGGGACGACGCTGCGGATCGACTTCGTCAGGTTGATCGTCTTGTTCGCCCCGGCGAAGCTGCTCGTCACCGTGACGATCAGCTGGATCCGCTCGGCGAGCGCGCCGACCTTCAGCGTGATCGAGGCGTTCGGCTTGGCGGCCGTGAGCGTCCCGTTCGTCGGGGTGAGCGACGAGCCGGTGGTGTTGCTCGCCACGAGCCGCGCCTTCCAGGTGATCGTGCCGACCAGCGAGCCGTCGACGTACGCCGGGCCCCCGGTGGCGTTGAGCCGATAGGTCCCGTTGCTGCTCGTCGCGAGGAACGACGGACCGGTGATGTTGCCGGTCAGCGGCGGGCTGGAGGTCGACGAAGCGCCGGGCGCGGCGGCCCGGGCCGGGGCGGCCAGCGGGCCGGCGAAGAGCACCCCCAGGAGCACGAGGAGCGCCAGGGCGATCGGGAGGGGCCTCACCGCCGCGTCCACCTCCGGGTCCGCCACCAACGGTAGGTGACCACGGCCGCGATGAGCAGCAGCGCCGGCACGAAGACGAGGATCGGGACGAGCCAGTCGGGCACGCCGGTCGGTCCACTGCCGATGCGGACGCCCGAGACGCCGAGCGAGCCGGGGGTCGTCGTCACCGACGGCCGCGGGACCTTGAGCTGGACCAGCGCCGTCGTCGCACCTCCGGTGTCGAGGACCGTCGCCAGGACCGTCGCCGAACCCGGCGGGATCGCGAGGCCGGCCGTCGAGTTGAGGACCAGGTCCACCGAGGCGTTCTCCCCGGCGGAGAGGCTGACGTTAGAGCCACTCGCGCTCTCGTTGTTGACCGTCCAGCTGATCGACCAGCCGTCGGAGGCGAGCCGGTCCGCGTCGACGACCGCGAGCCGGATCGTCTCGTTGACGTTCCCCTTGTTCGCGAGGTAGAACGGCAACTGGGCGGAGAGGGGACCGACCCTCGGGAGGGCGCCGACGGTCGTGCCGGCCTTGAGCCCGTAGTACGGCAGGACGTTGACGACCGGCGCCGGGCTGATCGCCCCGGTCGAGGTGCCGTTGGCGAGCTTGAACAGGATGCTCAGCGGGGGATGCGCGACGGCGGTGCCGCGGGGGACGGTGATGCGGACGGCCCCCGAGGAGTTGCCGCCGGGCCCGAGCGTCACGCTGCCCGTACCGCTGTGGCCGCCGAACGTGAAGTTGAACTTCCAGGTCGAGGGCGAGCCGACGGGGTGGATCGTCACCGGCACGTTGCCCGTGTTCCGGACGGAGAAGTCGAACGTGACCTGCCCGCCGGGGGCGACGTCGACGACCGTCGACCCGCCGATCGTCGCGGTGACGGCGGCGTTGACCGGCACGGCGAGGTCCAGGTCGCGGACCACGTTCCCGGACCGGACGGCGAGCCGACCGGAGGCGACGGCGGTCCCCTCGACCCCGTTGCGGCTGCCGGTCGCGTTCGCCTTGACCGTGTAGTTGCCGATCGGCAGCGCGAGGGTGAGCGTCGAGCCGGGGTTGATGCCGGAGTAGACCGTCGCGATCCCGTAGGCGTTGCGGACCGTCACGGTCGCCGCACCCACCCCGACGCCCCCGCTCGTCGAGTTCGTGAGGTGGAGGCTGGCCGTCCAGGTCGGGAGCAAGGGGAGCACGAGGTAGCCGACGGCGCCGGGCAGGGCGAGGATCTTCGCGAAGCCGGCGAGGGCGGCCCCGCCCGCGACCGCGTACACCTGGTAGGCCCCCGGCTGCAGGCGCACCGTGAACGACCCGTTCGAGGTGCTCAGGCTCTGGACCGAGGTGGAGGGGTACGGCCCGAGGAGCCGCACCGTGCCGCCGACCGGGGCCGTCGAGCCGGCGGGCACCAGGACACCGTGGATCGGGACGAGGACGGGGGTGCCGGTGACCCCGACCGCGCACGACGGGTCGCTGAGGCTGAGGGCGCAGCCGACGCCGGCGCCCGTGGTCCAGTTCTCGAGGTAGGTTCCGTTCGGCCCGCTGAGCGTCCCGGTCGCGTTGGCGTGCACGACGTAGCTGCCCGCGGGCAGCGTCGCGTTCACGACGCCGTCGGTCGCCTCCTCACGGATACGCAGGCCCCGCGCGTTCACGAACGTCACGGCCGTGTCGACCCGGACGGTCTGGCCGTTGCTCGAGGTCAGCGTGACGTTCGCCGGCACGCCGACGCCGGTCACCGAGAGCCGCGGGGTGATCGAACCGTCGGCGTGGACCGTGACCCGCGTGACGTTGATGAACTCCTCGCCCGCGACGGTGACGGTGACCGTCGCCGTGTAGTTCGTCGGCGCGGCCCGGAACTTCTTCTCGTAGGTCGTCCCGTTGACCGTGACGTTCAGCTCCGGGGAGGCGAGGGCGACCTTGACGCCGGAGAGCTCCGCGCCGGGAGGCAGCTGGATCTTCCCGGAGGCGTTGATCTGGGGGACGACGATGAGGAGGAGGTTGGTGCTGACCGCACCGAGCGGCACCTCGGTCGACAGCACCGACGCCGGAAGGTAGACCTTGGTGCCGTTGCCGATCACCGCGCGCGCACCGACCCCGTAGGTGCCGGGCGGCAGGTCGAAGTGGAACGTCGGGCCGCCTTTCAGCGTCAGCGAGCGGCTCCCGACGCTCCGACCGGTGATGTTGACCGTCACCGGCGTCTTGGCGGGGAGGCCGGTCACCGCGAGGGTCACCGGCACCTCGTGCACGGGCAGCGGGAGCGTGCCGAGGTGGGCGAGCTGGCTCGGGGTCAGGCCGCAGGTCCCGTTGGTGGCGAAGCCGTAGGCGCTCGCCGCGACGCAGTAGCCGCCGGCGACCGGGCCGGAGGCGGTCGGGAGGAACAGCTCGATCGTACCGTTCGTGTCGGCCCGGCCCGTGAGGCGGGGGCCGCCGCTGCCTCCGGAGAGGACCACGGTCGCGTTGGGGGCGGCGAGGACCGAACCGCTGCTCGTCGGGGTCCCGACCTTCAGCGGAACGCTCGTGGCGGCCCCGAGCGTGAGCGTCAGCTCGGTCGGGGCGTCGACACTCGCGGTCCCCAGCGCGGCGGTCGCGCTGCTCCCCTCGCCCGCCAGGCCGCTGATGCCGAGGAACGTGTAGGACCCCTTCGGGAGCGTCAGGACCGCGGTCGTGTTCGCGTTGGTCCAGCCGATCGCCTCGAGGTCGCCGGGGCCGTAGGCGATCACCGCCGTCTCGTTCGAGCTCGCATCGCCCTTGACGGTGACCGCGACCGACCGCGCGGGCGTGAGGTTCAGGAGCAAGACGCTGGTCGCCCCCGGGGTCGTGACGTTGAGCGTGGCGAGCGCGGTGTACCGCTCACCCGCAACGCGGCCGATCGCCTCGACGGTGTAGGTACCGACCGGGATGCTCGCGGTGGCGACACCGTCCACGTTGCTCGTCGCGAGCGTCACGTTGGTCGACGCCGTGAGGATCGAACCGATCGGAGAGGCGTCCGCATGGCCGAACGCCACCAACGGGGTCCAGGTGACCGTGGCGTTGGCGAGCATCTCGCCCGCCGCGCTCACGCCGACCTGGCTGGTCGCGCGCGGCTCGACGATGAGGTTCGCGGTGCCGGTACCGCCGGCGGTGGCGAGGACCACGATGACCCGGCTGGAGAACGTGGTGGCGGTGGCGCCGACGGCGCTGACGCTGTAGCGGCCCGGCCGCACCGCGCTGAACGTGTAGCTGCCGCTGGAGTTCGTCGTCGCCTGCGCGTAGATCGCGGTCGCGTTGCGGAGGGTCACGGTCGCGCCGGCGACGTCCTTGCCGTCCCCGTTCGTCACCGAGCCGCTGATGCTGCCGGGCGAGAGCCCGAGCGTGAGGTTCTTCGTTCCGGGGAGCACGGTCTTCGATCCCAGCGGGTAGGTGACGTTCCCGACGGTGACGTTCACGGTGTAGGTCCCCGGCACCATCTCCGGGTCGACGAACGTGCCGCTCGGGTCCGTCGTCTGGCGGTACACGACGACGTTGCCCGGGCCGGTCAGCGTCACGGTCGCGTGGTCCACCGGCGGGTCGGTGCTGGGGTCGTAGGTCTTGTTGCCGGAGACGTTCCAGAAGACCGTCCCGGCGAGGCTGGAGTTCCCGATGACGTACGTCGCATCCATCGACGGCGCGGTGGGGCTGTAACCGACCGCGTCCGGGATCGGGATCTTGATCGAGCGGATCAGCTGGTCATCGGACTGGTTCTGCTTGTCGAACGTTCCGGTGGTGACGTTCAGGGTATCGTTGCCCGGCGGCAGCACGAGCGAGAAGTCCCCGTTCGCGTCCGTGACGTTGGTCATGTGCGGGATCCCCCAGCCGTCGTAGATCGTCACCCGGGCGCCGGCGACCGGGTTGCCGTTCGGGGTCACCAGGTGCCCGTAGAGCGTGACGCCCGGATAGTACGTCAGGATCGACTCGCCGCCCTCGAAGTAGTCGACCGCGGAGAGGTTCGCCGAGCCGTTCGTCTCGTTCTTCACCTTGATCGCGTTCGGGCGGTTCGTCGCGTAGAAGCAGGAGCTGCTCGGGTTCGGGTTCGGGTTCCCCGGGCAGACGTAGGCCGTCCGGTAGGCGACCTCGAAGTGCTGCAGCATCCAGCCGGGCTCGATCGGGTCGTTCTCGGCCGCGCCCGTCAGCCCCGGGATCCCGCCGGACTGGCCCACATCGGTCCCGTTGTAGCCGATGTAGATGTGGTAGAGCATCGTCCGATAGAACGGCGAGGAATAGTTGATGTTGTACTGGAGCGCGCTGACGCCGGCGGGCAGCGGGCCGAGCGGGTAGGTGGTGCCGTCCGAGCCGGTGATCGTGACGTTGAAGAAGCTCGTCGGGACGCCCTCGGAGTTGACGACGCGGCCGGTGAGGTCGGCCGGGGCGTAGAAGATGCCGGTGTCGGAGCCGCTGAACGGGAACAGCCGGGTGTCGGTCATGGCGTAGCGGATCGACCATCCCGTGTACTGGATCAGCGAGTTGTAGACGCGGGAGACCCCGTTCAGGGAGAGGTGGTCGGCGAGGTAGTAGCTCACCACGAGGTACATCGCGTTGTCATCGGTGAGCGTCGACGGGTTCACCGGGAGGAACTTGTGCGGGTTGTGGATGACGATCTGGTAGTCCGCCGCCTCGTCGTAGAGCGCGCGGTGGAGCGTCGTGACGTTCACCCCGTCGCCCGCCAGGATCGCGTTGAGCGAGGCGGGCAGCGCGGAGGCGTGGGTCAGCTGGATCTCGCCCTGCAGGAGCGTCGCCGCGAGGACGCCGATCGCCAGGGACTCGTTCTGGCTGAGGAGGAACTGTCCGGCAGGGTCGATGCCGTTCTGGAAGTTGTCCGCGACGCTCGGATGCTGGCCCTGATCGATCGCCTGGAAGCCGTAGTCCCACCAGCTGATGTACGCCGGCCGACTCGGTTCCGGTAACCCGGTATCCTGCTGGGCGAGCCAGTTGTAGGCCGCGCTGTCGTACATCTTCGGCGTGTCCAGGCCGCTGCCGGCCGCGCCGAGCAGGTTGCCCGCCGGCGCGGAGCTGTTCAGCTTGAGCCACGAGGGGAGGGTGTCGTTGATCTGGACCGCGAAGTGGTCCTTCGTGTTGCTCGGGATGCCGGCGTCGATGGAGACCCAGAGGTTCGGCAGGACGATCCCGACCGCGAGCGCGAGGACGAGGACATGCCGGGCCTTGAACGACTTGCCGAACGCCGCCACGCTGCCGGTCCGGTCGGAGAGCGAGGCGACGGCGCGACGTAGCTGCGGATAGCCGCCGACGTCCAGGAGGCGGTGGATCGCCTCGGCGCTGAGCAGCGCGTAGGCGGGCGCGCCGACCAGGAAGAACTTGGCGGCCGAGATCGGCAGGTAGATCGAGACGACGGCGAAGACGAGGAAGGCGATGTGGTAGCGCTTGAACCGCTGGTGGACCAGCAGGTAACCGAAGAGGGCGAGCCCCGCGAAGGCGAGGAAGAACGTGATCACCCCGTAGCCGATGACCAGCGAGTCGAACGACGGCGCCTGCGCCTCCGCGACGGTCGAGTAGATCAGGTTCTTGACGAAGTAGCCGTCGCCGGTGATCGCGGCGGTGAAGAGCGTCGGCGCGAAGAGCCGGAGCGCGAGGACGCCGGCGCCGACGACGAGCAGGAGCGTCGGGATCGAGAAGACCCACGGCACGTCCCGCAGGAGCAGGAACGGAAGCATCACGACGAGCGCGCCGAACAGCAGGATCACCGGCAGCTCCAGGAACACGCGGAGCTCGTGCTGGACGAGGTAGTACGGCGCGGCCATGCCGATTCCCACCAGCCCGATGATCCAGGTCGAGACGTACAGGCCGAACGAGTCGATCCGCCGGATCCGCTCGATCAGCATCCCGATGATGAGCGTGAAGACGAGGACGACGATCGCGTAGGTGTAGCCCTGCCAGGAGAGCGCCAAGGCGCCCATCGCGACGCCGGTGAAGACGGCCCACTTGATCGCGGTCGGCTCGCTCCTCAGGAAGTTACGGAGGCCCGCCAGGATCCCGCGGACGCTCCCGTAGCTTTCCACGTAGCGACGGTGTCCGATCGCCTTGACGGTCCGCAGGTAGGCGTAGACGCAGACGAGCAGGAAGAACGTGTAGAACGACTGGTAGTCCGCGTAGCCGAAGGTGGAGGTGTCGATGCTGGCGCTCAGGAACGGGTAGATGAGCGCCGCGATCAGCCCGTTGCGCCGGCTTGAGATCTCGCGGCCGATCAGGTAGATCGGGAAGACCTCGAGCGCCGCCCAGAGGGGCGCCTGCAGGTCGAGGAAGAAGGCGCCCGCCGTGTTGGCGTTCCCGCCGAAGAACGGGGCGAAGACGATCCCCAGGATCGCGTTCATCCAGTCGAACAGCGGTTCCCGCGGGTTGATCGCCCCGATCGGGAACTTCAGCATCGGATCGTGGATCAGATTCTGGTGCGTCGCGATGATGTAGCTCATCACGCGCGAGTGGTAGTACGAGTCCGAGCCGCCCGCGTAGGTGTACAGCCAGCCGGCCCGGGCGACGACCGGGTACGTCCAGACCGTGCGGACCGAGAAGGCGATGCCGAACGCCGCGAGCAGCAGCGCGATCGTCCAGCCGTGACGGCGCCACCACTCTACGGTCCCGGAGTCCATGCGCCGTCGGCCACCCTTTGGACCGGCGGCGCGCGAGACCGAGGGGGGCTATAAATAGGCTCGCTCAGGCGGAACTCGAAACGTCTACCGGTCGTGCGGGCCGGCAGGTCCGGCACGGAATCGGTAGAAGTAGCGGTCGCCGGCGACGGGGTACGTCTCGACGGCGACCCGGTCCCCGACGGAGAGCTCCGCCCACGGCCGGCCGACGATCCGGCCGAACAGCCGGAGCGGCGCGCCGTCCAGGTCGACGAGGCCGACCGCGAACGGCACCTCGGCCTCCATGCCGAGGGGAGCTCCGCCCAGCACCGCGCTGAACGCGTAGAGGTGGCCGGTCTCCGGCAGGTCGATCCAGTCGAGCTCAGCGGTGTGGCACGCCGGACAGACGGTTCGCGGCGGCCAAGTGGTCGTCCCGTCCTTGCGGCAGCGCGTCGTGGAAAGGCGCCCCTCGCGCAGCCGGGTGTAGAACCGGCTCAGCCGGGTCTCCGCCTCCCCCTCGCGCGGGAGGAAATCCAGCAGGTACGGGACCGTGGCCCCAACGGCTTCGGCCGCCGGCGCCGACGGCTCGGTCGCCATTCGTGGGACCGGCCGGCGCGGCTTCGGTGCGCTCACGACGCCTCGCCCCGCTGGTAGACCATGACCGAGTGCACGTTCGCGCTGCCGGAGAGGTTGTGGACGAGCGCCCAGCCCGGGTCCCGGACCGCGCGCGGGGCCGGCACTTTCGCGGCGAACTGCTCGTAGACCTCCACGGCCTGGGCGATCCCGGTCGCCCCGAGCGGATGGCCGCAGCCGAGCAGGCCCCCCCGGGTGTTCACCGGCAGCTCCCCACCGAGCTCCGAGCCGCCGTCCTCGGCCCAGCGGCCCCCCTGACCGGCGGGGCAGAGCCCGAGCGCCTCGTACTCGACGATCTCGGAGATCGTGAAGCAGTCGTGGAGCTCGGCGAGGTCGAGGTCCTTCACCCCGATCTTCGCGCGATGGAGCGCCTCGCGCACGGTGTGCTGG
>JASHTI010000121.1 GCA_030040625.1 Thermoplasmata archaeon | reverse complement strand
CTCTTGGAGCGGCCCGTACGGGACGAGGACATGGGGGTCGACCAGCACGAGGAACGCCGCGACGACGATGATCACCACCATCACGAACCCGATGAGGGAGAGCGGGTTCGCGCGCAGTACCCTCCAGAAGACGGCGGCCGGATGGTCGCGGCGCGAGGGGGCGGGGGTCGGGGCGGACGTAGCGGCCTACCTCCAATCGACCCGCGGGTCGAGGATCCCGTAGAGGATGTCGGCGACCAGGTTCGCGACCACGACGGCGATGGCGAAGACGATCACGACCGCGATCGCCCCGGCGAAGTTCGGGCTGGAGCCCCCACCGCCGATGACGGTGTACGCGTACTGCCCGATGCCGGGCCAGTCGAACACCTCCTCGATCACCACGGTACCGGCCAGGAGACCCCCCGCGGTGAGGCCGAGGACCGTGGTCGTCGTGATGAGCGCGTTCCGCAGGGCGTGCTTGTACAGCACCCAGAACTCGGCGAGCCCCTTCATCCGGGCCGAGCGGACGTAGTCGAGCGGGAGCACCTCGAGCATGGACGCGCGGGTCATGCGCGTCGCGATTCCCATGTTGATGAACGCGAGGACGGCGGCCGGGAGGATCAGATGGTCGATCGCGTCGATCGTGTACGGCAGATTGAGCGCGATGATGGCGTCGAGCACCGACATGTGGGTGTACTGCGGGAACGGCACCGCGACCGTCGAGTACTCGCCCGAGGTGGGCAGCCCTAAGGCCGGCCCGACGAAGAGAGCGACCAGCACGGCGCCGAGGTAGGTCGGGGTCGCCCAGCCGGTGAGGTAGAAGACCCGCACCAGGTGGTCCCCGAGGCGTCCCGAGTACTGCGCCGCGATGACCCCGAGCGGGATCCCCACGACCACCATGATGAACAGCGCCGCGAGGACGAGCTCGAGCGTCGCGGGCAGGCGCTGGTCGATCTCGGGCCCGACGCCGGTCCCGAGGACCGACGCGCCCCAGTTCCCGTGAGCCAGGCTCGTCAGATACTGCCAGAACTGGACCGTGAGCGGTTGGCCGAACTTCGCCTCGCAGGTCGTGAGGGTATCCGAGCCGGCCTTGAAGTACCACTCGCGGCAGAGCGTGGAGACCGAGAGGTCGGCGTGGGAGACGATGAAGGTGAGGATGATGACCCCGAGGACGACGGGGATCAGCTGGAGGAGACGTTTGGAGACGAAGATGATGAGGTCACTGAGGCTGCGGCCCATTCCCACCTTCCTCGTTGGGGCCGGACCGGGGCCCGTTCCGGCCGTTCGCTGCCCATCGGCTCCGCCTACTTAATCCGCCCGCCGGGTCCCATTCCGGGAGCGGCTAGGGCAGGTAGTCCCGGGGGAGGGTCCGGAGCTCCCGGAACGTCTCGTGGGCGGTCGCGACGAACCGCTCCACGTCCTTCTCCGTGTGGGCGCTCGAGAAGGTGATCCGCTCGTAGTTGTCGGGGTGGATGTAGATGCCCTTGTCGAGCAGCAGCTGGTGGTGCCGCAGGTAGAGGTTCCAGTCGATCTGGAGCGCCTCGCGGTAGTTGGCGATCTTCTTGCGGCGCGTGAAGAAGAACTGGAGCATGCCGGTGACGGACTGGACGAGCACGTTCACCTTCGCCTCGCGCGCCGCCTCCTCCAGCCCCTTCTCGAGCCGGGCGGTCAGCTGGCCGAGCCGCGCGTACAGCTCCGGGCCCCCGCGGTGGAGCATCTTCAGGTTCGCGAGCGTGCCGGCCATCGACAGGTTGTTCGCGAAGTACGTGCCACCGAAGCTGATGCGACCGGGGGCGATCATGTCCATGTACTCCGCCTTCCCCGAGACGGCGGAGACGGGCACGCCGCCCCCCAGCGCCTTCGCCCAGCAGGAGAGGTCCGGCTCGACCTTGTAGAGCTGCTGCGCCCCGCCCGGCGCGACGCGGAAGCCGGTGAAGACCTCGTCGAAGATCACCAGCATGTCGTTCTGGTGGGCGATCTCTACCAGGCGCTGCAGGAACTCCGGAGCGGGCGGGATGACCCCGGAGTTCGCCATCACCGGCTCGAGGATGACGGCGGCGAGACGGTCGCGGTAGCGCCGCACCATCCGCTCGAAGGCGGTGATCGAGTTGTACGGGGCGACCAGCACGTAGTCGGTGACCCCGGGCGGGATGCCCGCCGAGTTCGGCAGCGGGCGCGGGTACTCGTCGAGGCCCGAGACGACCGGCGGCGCCTCCGCGCTGATCAGCGCGAGGTCGTGCTGGCCGTGGTAGTGGCCTTCGAACTTGAGGATCGCGTCCTTGCCCGTGACGGCCCGGGCGATCCGGATGGCGTTCATCGTCGCGTCCGAGCCGTTCGAGCAGAACGCCACCCGCTCGGCGTTCGGCACGAGCTTCTGGAACATCTTGGCGACCTCGATCTCGAGCGCCGTCGGGCTCGCGTAGTGGAGGCCGAAGCCGAGCGCCTCCTGGATCGCCCGTACCTGCTCGCTCGGGGCGTGGCCGTTGATCAGGACCCCGTAGGCGAGGTTGAAGTCGAGGTACTCGTTCTCGTCCTCGTCCCAGAGCTTGACCCCCTTCGCCCGCGCGATGAACGGCGGGACCGGGTCGTAGGAAGCGACCCGGATCACCGAGCTCGATGAGTTCGGGATCCGGGCCTTCCCCTCCGCGAACAGCTTGGCGCTCTTCTTGAGCTTCGGGACGAGCCGGGCGATCGGGATCGGCAGGGGGGTGGCCTCAGGCTCGGCCGGGGGCGGGCTTTCGGGCGCCGCCTCCTTGCGGGCGGGGGGAGGGGTCTCGGTCTCCGCGGGACTGGGTGGAACTACCTTGCTCGGGTCGACCGTCCCTTCGGCGGTCAGCCGGTGGGACGGGCGGTCTCCGGTGGGGACCCCCGTCGGCGACAGGGGCGGGGCGACTTCGGGGTCCGCCATGCAGAACGCATCTCCGGCGGGCTGTTCACCCCGGGGTGCGTATTTATAGATACGCGGGCGGCCGAACCGTCGGCGGGGCTATCTACCTCGCACCGGGGCCTGGAGCTGTTGAGTCATTGGAGCCGGGGCTCAAGCTTTGCCACGGCCCGATGCTGACGAGGCCCCAGCGCGAGCGAGCGCCCGGGCGCCGGTAGAGCCCGCGAACCGCGAGCCGCCGTTCAGCCACCTATGAATATATGAATGATATTATACTTTGGCGTCTATATCTTTAACACCTAGCCGTATGCCCGATGTGTTAAACCGGGTGGTTCCGCTCTCCGTGCAGCCCGGCCGGGCGGGTTCCTACGACACCTCCGCCGAGGGCTGGCGAACGTTCCATCCCAAGCGTCTACCACCCGACCCTCCAGTGCAGCTCTCGCCGGCGGGCCTGGGGCTCCTGGCTACCGCGTCTACAGAGCTCGGGAGGCTGGACGGGGAGGCCGAGATTGTCCCGGACCCGGACTTCTTCGTGTACAGCTATGTTCGGAAGGAGGCGGTCCTCTCGAGCCAGATCGAAGGGACGCGCTCGAGCCTGGTTGATCTCCTGGATTTCGAGGCCGGGGCCGAGCGCCCGTCGTACCCGCGTGATGTCCGGGAGGTCGTCAACTACGTCGACGCCCTGAACCATGCGCTGGGTCGCATCCGCGGCGGGGAGCCGATCTCGACCACCCTCATCCAGGACGCCCATCGGATTCTGCTCAAGGGAGTCCGCGGCGGACGCACCCACCCGGGGCAGCTGAAACCTCGGCAGAACTGGATTGGGCGAGACGATAGCCCCGCAACCGCGGACTACGTCCCGCCGCCCCCCGACGAAACCCCCGCCGCGATGGCCGACCTTGTCGACTACCTGCAGGCGGAGTCGGACGAGGCGCCGTTGCTCCGCGCCGGGGTCGCGCACAGCCAGTTCGAGACAATCCACCCATTCCTCGATGGTAATGGGCGGATCGGACGGCTCCTTGTCGCGCTGCTGCTCCTCCAATGCGATGCCCTGCGACGGCCCGTCCTGTATCTCTCGTACTACTTCCTCAAGCATCGGGAAGAGTACACGCGCCGTCTGCAGCAGGTGCGCGACAGCGGTGACTGGGAGGGCTGGCTGGAATTCTTCTTTCGGGGAGTGCGAGAAACGTCGCACCAGGCGACCGAGACGGCCCGCGCGATCCTCGCGCTCCGGACCACGCACCTCGATCTGATCGCCGCCCGACTCGGCAAGCGCGCGGGCAGCGGTCACCGGCTCCTCCAACGCCTCTACCAGCAACCGGTGATCTCCGTGAACGAGGTCGCGCGTGAGATCGAGACAACTTACCCACCGGCGAACGAGTTGGTCGAGCAGTTCGTCCGGCTCCAGCTCCTGACCGAGGTGACCGGCCAGAAGCGAAACCGCTTCTTCCGCTACCAACCGTACATCGATATCCTGCGAAGAGAGTAGGCCCCGCTGGACCGGCCGCCTGGCCCCTGCGAATGGGTTCCCTACCAGGCCGGAGGGGGCGTCGGACCCGGTCCACGCGACGAGCGAGAACACCCGGCAGGGGCGCTGACTCAGTCCGCGGCTCGGTCGAGTGATGGGAGCGGCGGCTCGTCCGGCGTAATCGCCGTGCGAATCCCGCGCTTCGCCAGCTCCTGACGAAAGGCTACCGCTGGGACGCACTGCTCCGGGGGAAGGACCCCCTCGCCCCGGATCGACCCGGAGGCGATCATCTCGGCCCCGATCGCCCCCGCGGTACCGACGGCATACTCGGTCGCCGCGAGGTGCCAGTCGGGCCACGGCGGGAACCGGGCGGTCGCGTGGACGACGGCCTCCCGGCCCTGGCGCCGTCCCCGGAGCTCGATGTCGAGGATCTCCCAGTCGTCGACCACGGCCCCCGGGCGGGGTCCCAGGAGCTTCTCGCGGCGCAGCAGGGCCAACGTGAACTCCCGGGGTACGACCGGCGACCCTCGGACATCGACCGCCTGCGTCGAGCCGAGCCCGAGCTGACCGAGGAAACGGAGCATCTCGATCCCCGGACCTCCCTCCCGCCACTCGCAGTTCCGCAGCCCCTTGGCGGCGAGGCTCGTCGGCAGCGTGGCCGGTTCGGAGTGAAGGGTCCGGTAGATCCGGGTCCGCCCGACGGGCGGGGGGAAATCGTACTCCTCCGGAGCGCTCATGGGCGGGTGGGCCCGGTACGCTCCGTCCTCGTAGACCATCGCGGGCTGGACCATCTCGTCGAGGAACGTCGTCGGCGACCAGGTGAACGACGGCCCGTCGCGGGGGGGGGCCAGGTCGCGCCAGGCATCGCGCAGGACGATCGAGTCCAGGCGCTCGAACGGCTGGGCCGCGGCGAAGGCGAGTACGTTCGAGATCCCCGGGACCTGCCCGAGACCGGGGATCGCGAGCAGGTGCTCCTTCCGATACTCCGGGTCGAGCTCCAGCTGGCGACGCGTCGTGTGGAACAAACCACCGAAATCCAGGTACGGGACGCCGGCGGCCCGCGCCGCCCCCATCGCCTCCAGGTTGAGCGTGTAGGGCGCTGCGTTGACGACGACCGCCGCGTCTCGGAGCAGCGCGGCGCTCGAGGGACGGTCGCGCAGGTCGAGGGGGGCGGGCTCCGCCCTCTCTCCCGCCGCAGCCGCCGCCGCCTCCGCGAGCTCACGATCGACGTCGGCGACCACTACGGTATCGAACCGGCCCCCGACGGCCAGCTGGCGGACGGCCGCGCG
>JASHTI010000120.1 GCA_030040625.1 Thermoplasmata archaeon | reverse complement strand
AGGACCGGCGTGATCGTCACGGCGGGGTTGCGGGAGATCCAGCGCCATCCGACCAGCAGGAACGCCGGCAGGGCCCGGCCCCGGACCGGCACGTTGGGGTAGCGGGAGGAGACCGGCTCGACGGCCATCAGCGCTCCCGGGCGGTGCGTCGGGCCCAGTAGACCGCGAAGAGGAACAGCGCCGCCGACTCGACGACGAGCCCGACGGCGGCGAGCTCGAGCTGGCCGCCGGTAGGATGGGCCGCCCCGATCGCCGTCTGGAGGATCGCCGCGGCCGCGCTGGGCGGCATGAGCAGCACGATCGGCCGCAGTCCCGAGGGGAACAGGCCCAGCGGGTAGAAGACCGGGGGCAGGACGCCGAAGACGTTGAAGAACAGGCTCGCGTAGGCCCAGATCGCCCGGTTGTCCTGGAACGCCGTCGAGAGGACGTAGCCGATCGACGCCGCGCAGAGCCAGACCGCGGCGGCGAGGATCACCAGGAGCCCGACCTCGAGGAGGCTGAGGTGGACTACCAGGTCCGCGAGGACGCCGACGACGGCCACCGGGGCGAGGTAGACGACCAGGATCCCGATGGAGAGCCCGAGGAAGTACCCCTCCGCCGTGAGGGGTCCGGCGAGGTACAGCTCGTTGGCCTTGTGGTCGATGCGGATGTAGGCGGCCTCGTTGAGCACCCGCTGGCCCATCGCGAACATCGAGAACAGCACGGCCCCGAGGAGCGCGACGCCGATGAGGCCCGGGTTGAGGATCCAGACGAACACGAGCAGGACGCCCTGGACGACCATCGAGGTCGCCATGGCGAGCTCCTCGTGGGCCTGGACGAGCACCTCGGTCCAGAGGAAGCCGGAGAGCCCCTGAAACGGCCGGACGCCGCGGTCGAGCTCAGTCCTCATCGATCGACCTCCCGACCGCGCGCAGGAACGCCTCCTCGAGCGTCACGGGTCCGACCGTCGCCGTGAGGCCGGCGGCGACCGCCGTCTCCGTCACCTGGCCGAGCCGCTCCGGGCCGACGATCACGGTGAGCGCCGCGCCGTCGATGACGCACGCGCCGAGGCCGCGGAACCGGTCGACGGCGTACGCCCCTTCGGGCAGGTGGACCTTGAGCGTCCCGCCGACCGACCGCTTGAGGTCCTCGGCCGTCCCGCTGACGAGCAGGCGCCCGTGCTCGATGATATGCAGGCGCTGGCTGAGGGCGTCGGCCTCGTCCAGGTAGTGGGTCGTCAGCACGATCGTCGAGCCGCGCCGGGTCAGCTCCCGCAGCGACGCCCAGACGGCCCGTCGGGCGAACGGGTCCATGCCGATCGTCGGCTCGTCCAGGAAGAGCAGCGGCGCCTCGGTCGCGATGACGGTCGCCACCATCGTCCGCTGGCGCTGGCCCCCGGAGAGGGTGATCGAGAGCCGATCGGCGAACTCGGTGAGGCCCATCCGCTCGAGCGACGCCTCGGTCCGGGCCTTCGCCGTCTCCCGTCCGAGCCCCCGCGCCCGCAGGTAGGTGTAGACCTGCTCCCGCGGCGTCAGGTGGAAGAACGGCTTGCCCTCCTGCGGGACGATGGCGATGTAGGGCCGCACCTTCGCCGGCTGGCGCCCGACGTCGGTGTCGAACACCTCGATCGTGCCGGAGCTGGGGCGCAGCAACGTCGAGGCGATCCGGAGGAACGTCGTCTTGCCGGCCCCGTTCCGGCCGAGGAGGGCGACGCGATCCCCCCGGGCGACGGAGAGCGAGACCCCGGCGAGCGCCTCGACCGGCGGGGCGCCCTTCGAGACGTACGTCTTCCGCAGGTCGACGGCGCGCAGGGCGAGGTCGCTCAAGGGAGGGCCTCCCCTCTTCGGCCGGAGCGCGGAGGGCAGCTCGGCCGGAGGGGAGGAGCGAGGGGCCGGCTCAGCCCCACGCGCCTCCCTCGGCCCGGGCGACGCGACGGGACCGACGGCCGGCCCTCGGTCCGCCGCCCCGGCGGGCGGCGTCGATCGAAGGTTCGCTGCCGGTCATGAGGACCGGGCGGGCGAGGCGGCCCGGAGCTTAACGGTGGGGGTCGTTCGGCGGGTCATCGGACGGCGGCTCGTCCTCGGCTGCCGGACCCGACGGCCGGTCGTCCACGGAGGCGATCTCGGGCAGCTCGGTCGTGCCGCTGAACGGCTCCGGGAACTCGGGGGTCCGCAGCCCGGGGGCCCGGGCGAGGTCGATGGGCAGGAGCGTCGGGGTCGCGCTCACCCAGCAGAGCCGGGTGAACGGCTCGTACAGCCACCGGGGAAGGCTGAGCGACGCGCCGACCCGGCGGACGTCCTCGCGCGTGAGCTCCCCGATCAGGGCGAGGATGACGAAGTAGACGGCGAAGCCGAGGAAGACGGCGGCGAGCAGGTCGAGGCCGGAGAGGACCGGGAAGAGCCGGGTCCGGTTGAGGAAGGCGAGCGCGGCGAACGACACCCCCGCGCTGACCGTGATCCGGACGATCGACTTCGGGTCGATGTGGACCCGGATCAGGGTCTCCATGAAGTAGGTGTTGAGGACGATCGACGCGATCCCGCTCAACAGGACCGCGATCGAGGCGGAGATGATGCCGTCGCGGTAGGGCAGCACGCCCCAGGGCGGCATCAGGACGACGACGGCGACGATCAGCACGACCACCTGCGCCGCGGTGATGTACAGCTCGAGACGGCGACGGCCGATCGCGTCCAGGCTGGAGAGGATGATCTGGCTGAACGAGAGCGGGATGGCGGCGATGACGAGGATGGCGAGCGGCCACGCCCCGGGGCCGGCGTAGAGCTTGTTGGCGAAGACGTTGAGGAACGTGTAGCGGTACGTGACGAGCGCGACGACCCCGGGGACGAGGAAGATCGCCGTGTACCGCAAAGCGTGCCAGGTCCCGGATCGCACGAGCTCGTACCGCTCCTGTCGATGGAGCCCGGCGAGGTACGGGAAGAGCGGGGTGGCGACGGCGGTCGGGAGCGAGAGAACGAGGATCCGCCAGCCGTTCGCGGTGAGGAAGATCGAGAGCTTCGTCGCGCCCAAGTTCGCGCTGACGATGAGCGGGATCATGTTCGTCACGAGGTAGTTCAGCATCAGTCCGCCCATCAGCGGCCAGGCGTACCGGAACAGGTGGACGGCCTCCGACCAGACGAACTTACCGACCTGGTGGGCGACGGCCTGGAAGCTGTAGATCGCCGACGCGGAGGCGCCCACGGCGTAGGCGATCGTCATCCCTTCGAGCGTGCGGACGTCGTAGGCGACGTAGATCAGCACCGGGAGTCGGACGATCGCCTCGACCAGGCTCGGGAACTGGGC
>JASHTI010000119.1 GCA_030040625.1 Thermoplasmata archaeon | reverse complement strand
GGCGGGATCGTGCCCGAGCCGGTCCTGGTTCGCCGCCGCATGGTAGACGAGGTAGCGCAGGGCGTGGGCGCGCATCGCCATGTCGGCGAGCTTGAACTGGATCACCTCGTGCTGGGCGATCGGTTGGCCGAACTGCACCCGCTGCTTGGCGAAGGCGAGCGCGGAGGCGCCCGCCGCCTCGATCGCGCCGAGCGAGGCGGCGCCCAGCGACACCCGACCGACATCCAGCGCCGTCATCGCCACGATGAAGCCGCCGCCGACCGGTCCGAGCACCTGCTCCGGCCCGAACCGAACGTGGTCCAGGAGCAGCTCGGCGGTGGAGGTGCCGTGCAGGCCCATCTTCTTCTCGCACCGGCCGACCTTGAAGCCGGCGGCCCCCTTGTCGAGAAGGAACGCCGTGACGCCGCCGTTCGGACCGCGGGCCGCATCGGTCGCCGCGAGCAGCACGATCGTGTCGGCTTCGCGGCCGTTCGAGACGTACAGTTTGGTGCCGGTCACCGTCCAGCCGTCGCCCGCCGGCTCCGCGACCGTGTGGACCGCCCCCGAGTCGCTGCCGGAGCCGGGCTCGGTGAGGCTGAACGCCAGGAGCTTCTCGCCCTTCGCCGCCGGCGTCAGGTAGCGCGCCTTCTGCGCCTCGGTTCCGAAGTAGAGCAGCGGGGTCGTACCGAGCGACGTGTGCGCGCCGACGATCGTGCCGTGGGAGGCGTCGATCTTCCCGAGCTCTTCCAGCAGGATGCAGTAGCCGACCTTACCGAGCCCCAGGCCGCCGTACTCCTCCGGGACCGGCACGCCGAAGTAACCCTCCTGCTGCATCCGACGGACCGTCGCCGTCGGGAACTCCTCCCGTTCGTCCATCTCCGCGACGATCGGGGCGACCTCGCGCTCCAGGAACGTGCGGACCCCGCGGCGGAACGCCTCCTGGTCCTCGGTGAACGCGAAGTCGATCGGCACGGCCCCTACCTTCCGGTGAATTTCGGCGGCCGCCGCTCGGCGAACGCCCGCAGCCCCTCGGCGAGGTCCGCGCTGGGGGCGATCTCCTGGACGAACAACTGGGTCTCGAGTTCCAGGGCCGCGCCGAGGGCCCGGTCCCCCCCGTCGGAGATCGCGCGCTTGGCCGCGCGGACGGCACGGGGAGCGCGCTGGCCGATCGTGTGCGCCAGGTCCCGCGCCGCGCGGAGCGCCTGGACCCCGCTCACGACCCGGTTGACGAGCCCGATGCGCAGCGCCTCGGAGGCGGGCACGAGCCCGCCGGTGAAGATCAGCTCCTTGGCCTTCGCCGGCCCGACGAGCCGGGGCAGCCGCTGCGTCGCCCCGTACGCCGGCATCAGGCCATGGCCGACCTCCGGGGCACCAAACTTAGCGGAGTCGTCCGCGATGCGGAGGTCGCAGGCGAGGGCGAGCTCCAGGCCACCGCCGGCGGCGAGTCCGTGGACGGCGGCGATCGTCGGCACCGGGAGTTCGGCGAGCGCCCGGAAGGCGGCGAGCCCCTCGCGCAGGACCGCGGGCGCCTCCTCGGGCCGGATCGCGGAGATCTCCTTCAGGTCGGCCCCCGCGCTGAAGTTCGGCCCGTCCCCGCCGAGGACGAACGCGTGAGCCTCGGGGTCGTGCGCGAGAGCCTCGGCCGTCGCGCGCAGCTCGCTCAGCACCGCGCGCGACAGGGCGTTAACCGGCGGGTTGCGGAGCAGCGCGAGGACCACCCCGTCCTCCTCGCGGCTGACGCCGAGGTGGCTGCCCGCGCTCATCCGGCTCCGACCGCCCTAGTCGCGGGGGCCCTCTTAATGCGTCGCGGGCCGCCGGCCCTCGCCGCGGGCGCGCCGGCGACGCGCCGCGAAGGAGCCGTCTTATAGCGAGGCCCGCGTGCCCGCGCGTGGCGCGTCCGACCGGCTTCGCCGATGCGTCGGCGTCGTTCGACGACGCCGAGTTCGTCATCCTCGGGGTCCCGTTCGACCGGACGACCTCCTTCCGGCCGGGGGCCCGTTTCGGACCGGATGCGATCCGCCAGCACTCCTGGAACTTCGAGTCGTACGACCTCGAGACCGGCCTCGACCTCGCCGACGCCCGCATCCACGACCTCGGGAACACCGACGAGTACGGCAGCGCCGAGGAGATGGTCCGCGGCGTGCGCGAAGAGCTGCGTCCGGTCTACCGGGCGGGGAAGTTCCCGATCCTGCTCGGCGGTGACCACGCCTGCGCGCCCCCCTCGGTCGAGGCGTATCCGGAGGACGCGCCCAGTCTCGGCGTCCTCTACCTGGACGCCCACCTCGACTTCCGCCAGAGCTACCTCGGCGACGCCCGAAGCCACGCCTGCTCCTCCCGCCGCATGGTCGAGCGGGTCGGGGCGCGCAACGTCGTCGTCCTCGGCGTACGTTCGGTCTCCCGCGAGGAGGTCGACGACAACAAGACCGTGGGGATGCCGTTCGTCAGCGCCCACGAGATCGCCCGAGACGGCATCCAGTCGACCGTCCAGCGGGCCCTGAACATGCTGAAGACCGAGCGGCTGTACATCTCGCTCGACATCGACGCGATCGACCCGGCCTACGCCGGGGCGACGGGGACCCCCGAGCCGTTCGGCCTGACGCCGCGCGACGTGAAGTACGTCTTCGATCAGGCGGCCCCCCGACTCGTCGGGATGGACATCATGGAGGTCTCCCCGCCGTACGACCAGGGGAACACGAGCGCGCTCGCCGCGCGGCTCGCCCGCGAGGCGATCGTCCGCGTGCTCGCCTCCCGCCGCGGGCGATAGCCGCGATCGGAGGCGACGGTGAGCGACCCGACGGAGGGCGGCCGCCCGGTCGGCGAGGGCGCGGAGGCGACGATCCGCCAGGTCGACTGGTGGGGGTTCCCCGCCTACCTCAAGTCGCGCGAGCCGAAGAAGTACCGGCCGAAGGCGCTGGACGAGCGCCTGCGGCGGGAGCGGACCCGCAACGAGGCGAGGCTGCTCGTCGAGGCCCGGCGCCTCGGGGTGCGGACGCCGATGATCTACGATCTCGACCTCGACCGTTGCCGGCTGATTCTGGAGCAGTTGCCGGGGCCCACGCTCAAGGAGCTCATCGGGGACGCCGGCCAGCCGCCGTCGGCGGTGCCGGAGGCGATGCAACGTCTCGGCGAGGCCCTGGGCCGGCTGCACGCCGGTCACATCGCCCACGGGGACCTCACCAGCTCGAACGTCCTGTTGCCGGACGGCCCCGCGGGCCCGGCCGCCTTCCTCGACCTGTCGATGGGCTCGCGGAACGCCGGCGTCGAGGAGCTCGGCATCGACCTGCACCTGGTGGAGGAGGATGTCAAGGCGCTGAGCGCCCAGGCCCCGAGCCTGCTGCGCGGGTTCTACGCCGGCTACCTCCTCGGCAACCCGGCCGGTGCGAAGGACGTCCGCGCTCGGGCGAAGGCGATCCGGGGCCGGGTCCGCTACGCTTAGACGCTTGTCGGCGGCGCGCCGCCGCGGACGCGCGCGAGGCCGGCGACCAGCGCGGCCGGCAGCTCGTCGATGACGTCCGTCGCGAGGAGCCCGAAGCTCCGGCGGGACGCTGCGAGGATGCCCGCCTCGCCGACCCAGTAGGTGGCGAGACGGCCGGCGGCGAACGGCGGGACCCCGCTGCCGAGCAGGCCCGTGAGCACGCCCGCCAGAACGTCGCCGACGCCTCCGACCGTCAACGCCGGATGGTGGTGGTGGTTCTCGGCGAGGGAGAGGCCGTCCGAGATCAGGTCGGGGCCACCCTTGGCGACCATGAGCAACTGGCCCCGCTGGGCCGCCTGCGCGACGGCCGTCGCCCGATCGACCGCTCCGTCGGCCGGGGACCCCGCGAAGAGCCGCGCGAACTCTCCGCCGTTCGGCGTGGCGGCGATCGGGGCCCCACGTCGGGACGCCCGTTCCTCGGGACGCGGCAGGCCGAGGAGCCCGTCGGCGTCGACGACGAGCGGGAACTCACCGGCGATCTCCGCCTCCAGAGCCCGAAGCGCCTGGACGGTCTCCGTCGACGCGCCGGCCCCCATGCCGACGGCGACCGCCGAGGGGGCGGCGGCGCGCAGCGCGGTCAGGAGGTCCGGGACATCGGCCGGCCGAAAGTGCTCGCTCCCGAACGCCCGCACGATGAGGTTCGGCGAGAACCCCTGGATCGCCTCCGCGGCCCCGTGGGGGGTCCACACCGTCGCGCGCTCGGCGCCGGAGCGCAGCGCGGCGAGTGCCGCCAGCGCGGGTGCGCCGGCGTATGGCCCGCCGCCGATCACGAGGACGCGCGTCGCGCGCCCCCGGTCGGTCGTGCCGGTCGGGACCGGGAAGAAGACGAACTCACCCGGGCCGGTGCGTCGCCAGGCGTCCTCTGGGATTCCGATCGACCGGACGACGACCTCCCCGGCGGTCGCCGGATCCATCTCCTCCTTCGGGGCGGTCAGCGTCACGGTCCACTGCGCGCAGATCCCCTCGGGAATCCGAGTGCCGGTCGGGAGATCGACCGCGAGGACCGGCGCACCGGAGCCCCGCACCGCCGCGACCGCCTCCCGGATCGGTCCGCGGAGGGGGCCGCTCTGCCCGGTCCCGAGCATCGCGTCGATGACCAGCGGCATGGAGGCGAGCTCCTCCACCTTGGGCACCCCGACGCGCACCGTCAGTTGGTGCTCGATCCGCTCGAAGCAGCGGCGGGCCGGCCGGGAGCGGATCTCCAGCGGGGATCGCAGCAGCCAGACCTCGGGCGAATAGCCCCACTGGTGCAGGTAGTGGGCGGCACAGGTCCCGTCGCCGCCGTTGCTGCCGGTCGAGGCGACGATCGCCACACGCGCGGGCGGGGGAGGAAGATGGCGGCTCGCCTCCTCCGCGACGGCGCGCCCCGCGTTCTCCATGAGCGCGTCCAGGGAGACCCCGTGCGCGACGGCGTTCAGCTCGACGGCGACCGCCT
>JASHTI010000118.1 GCA_030040625.1 Thermoplasmata archaeon | reverse complement strand
CACGGTCGAGGCGTCCGCCTCCCTGGCGGACGCGAGCCGCCGGCTCGACTCGGGCGGGTTCTCCCAGCTGCCGGTCGTCGAGGAAGGCCGGGTCGTCGGGGCGGTCTCCGAGGGCGCGGTCCTTCGGGCGCTGCAGAACACGGCCTCGCGGCGAATCCGCGTGCGGGACATCCTGGAGCCCGCCTATCCGATCGTCGACGAGGCGTTCCCCGCCGAGCTGCTGCCGGCACTGCTGGCGCGCTATCCGGCGGTGCTCGTCGCGACCCACGGGGTCCCGGACGGGATCGTGACCAAGGCCGACCTCATCCGGGGCCTGCGGGGCGTCGCCCTCCGCCGGCCGGGGTCGGCCTAGCCCCCGCGGGGAACCGGCGTCCGGACCGCCGCCAGTACCGCCTCCACCGCGGCGTCCGCCGCGAGCCGGCCTACCCGGTCCGCGAGCGCGCCGGGCCACGGTTCGCGCGGGGCGGTGGAACGCTCCGCCGTGGCCACGCCGAAGACGCAGTCGCCGTCGACGCTGGTCAGGTACGGGACGATCGCCCGGCCGAGCCCCGCGTGGACGATGCTGACGACACGCGCGAGCGCCGGGCGCGGCAGTGGCAGGTCGGTGGCGACGAGCGTGAGCGTGGTCCCCCTCCCGGCGAGCGGCCTTTGCGAGATCGCCTCCGGCGGGACGTCACGGCCCCCGGACCCGCGGGCGACCGCGGCCCAGGCACCGGTCGACGGGTCGCGGACGGCGCCGGCGGCGTTCACGACCGTCAGCACGCCGACGCTGCGGCCGCCGCCCAGCCGGCGCGCCGAGGAACCGAGGCCCCCGGGGACCGCCGCCGCGCGGCCGAGATACTTCGCGACGGTCGCCCCGGTCCCGGCGCCGACCCGTCCCTGGGCGAGCCGTCGTCGCTGCGCGCCGCGCGCGGCACGGGCCCCGAGCTCGGCGTAGTCCGGCAGCGGGCGAGGGGCTCCCGGGAGGTCGAAGAGCACCGCCCCGGAGATCGGGGCGATCCGCTCCTCGGTGCCGAAGACCGTCGAGCCCGCGCCCGTGGCGAGCAACGCCCGGCGGACCCCGCGGGCGGCGTCCAGCCCGAACAGGCTCCCGCCGCTGAAGAAGATCGACCAGCGGCGGCCGAACGTCGACTCGAGCGCGAGCGAGGCGGTGTCGTACGTTCCGGAGGCGCCGCCCCGGACGTCCACGACGGTCGGGGCCCCGCGCTCGAAGACGACCGCGGTCACTCCGGTCCGTCCGGTCGGATCGCTCGCGTGGCCGACCCTCAAGCCCCGGACCCAGAGGAGGTCGCCGACCACGGCGGGTCGAGCGGCGCCGCCGCATAACGGTGCAGGCGGCGTTATGCGCGCGAGCGGCTGCGCCCGAGCGATGGGGAGCAAGGCGGCGGGCGCCGACCCGCCGGCCCCGGCGGAATTCGAGATCGCCCGGGGCCTCCCGGTCGGTCGCCACCCGCTGCTGGCGGTGTTCCCCGGCCTGGATCGACTGCCGCTGGCCTCCAAGCTCGCGGAGGACCCGGCGGAGCGCGCCCAGCTGTTCGCGGAGACGTCCATCGAGGTCGTCGACCAGGACATGTGGATGTACGTCGCCCCGCAGGCGATGCCGCCGTTCGCTCGGCGACGGGGCTGGAAGCCGGTGATCACCCCGGAGCACGACTGCGTGGTCGTCGGGGTCGGTCACCTGCGCGAGAGCGCGGCGATGATCCTCTACCTCGACATCTTCCACGAGCTCCGCCACGTCGTCCAGCGGCGCCACGGCGCGAACCTCTGGGAGCCCGGGGTCAGCTACGTCGAGCGGGCGACCGAGATCGACGCCTACCGGCTGGTGATCGAGGAGGCCCAGCGGCTGGGCGTGGAGGCGTCCTACCTGAGGGAGTACCTGAAGGTCGAGTGGATCACCCAGGCCGAGCACCTTCAGCTGCTGCAGGCGGTCGGGGTCCCGCCGCCGGCCCCGACCCGAAAGGGCGCCCGGCGCTAGCGCGGGGCCGCGCGTTCCGGGCCGCTCCGGGGCCGTCGCCGGCGCGCCGGCGCTGCCGCAGCAAACGACCCTTTATCCCTCGGCTCCCGGCTGACGGCGCCTCGGTGGACCCGCGCGGGAGCGCGTAGCCGTTCGATGGACATCAAGGCGCGGACGGTCCTCCGGCCCTCGAGCAGCGACCTCTGGTTCCTCGCCTACCTGCCGCTCGCGATCTCGGACGGGATCGCGACCCCGCTGATCCCGCTGCTCGCCCTTCAGCACTTCGGCGCGAGCGCGTTCGTGGTGACGATCATCATCGCCGCGAGCGCGATGAGCCAGGTGCCGTTCACGATCGTCTGGGGGAACCTCTCCGACCGGGTCGCGCACCGGAAGTTCTTCCTCGTCGGCTCGTTCCTCGCGACGGGCGTCTCGATCATCCTGATCGCGCTCGCGCACACCCTGATCACGTACTTCTGGCTCAACGTCGTCGAAGGGCTCGCGTCGGCGGCCAGCGCGCCGATCGGCACGATGCTGCTGCTCGAGACCCGGCACAAGCGCTGGTGGCCCCAGGACATCGGCCTCTTCGGCCTCATCAGCGGCATCGGCACCACGGTCGGGCTCCTGCTCGGGTTCGTCTGGCTGTTCGGCATCGGGCGCAACGCGCCGGCGGTCGAGGTGATGACCGGCCTGCTGATCCTCAGCGGCGCCCTCGCCCTCCTCTCGGCGGGCGTCGCCTGGGCGTGGATCGAGGAGCCGACGAGCCGGATCGAGCGTCGCAGCGTCGCGGACCTGCTGCACCTCCATCGCGGGATCGTCGAGCGGGTCCGCAGCTTCCGCAACCGGCTCAGCGGTATCGTCGACCTCACCCGGGCCCCGACCGAGCGGCTCCCGGGCCGGGAGTACCTCTTCCTCGCCGCGCTGGGGGTGATGTGCGTCGGCTTCGACATCTTCTACGGGCCGTTCCCGGTCTTCCTCTGGCAGTACGCGCACTTCTCCGACGCCGGGGTCTTCGTCGTCTACCTCGGCTCGGCGATGGCCTCGACGAGCCTCTTCTTCCACTCCGGGAAGGCCGTCGAGGTCCACTCGCCGAAGTCCGTGTTCCTCGAGTCGCTCTACGCCCGCGTCGGCCTCTTCGTGCTCTTCCTCTGGGCGCCGCTGTACCTCGTCTTCGGCCTCGGCAGTCCGGCGCTCCTGCTGTGGCTCACGGTGCTGAACGCGCTGCTCGGCGTCACCTGGGCGTTCATCAGCACGGCGAGCACGCTGTTCCTGGTCCGGCTGGTCGGCCGGTCGGCCCGGGGTCGGGCGCTCGGTCTCTACAACGCGGTCGGCGGCGCCGGCAGCTTGCTCGGGGTCCTCCTCGGCGGATGGATGTACGCGACGTTCGGCGTGCACTTCGCCTACACCGTCGCCGCGGCGACGGTCGTCGTCGGGGCGCTGCTGCTCGCCCCGATCCCCTACCACATGTTCCAGGCGCCCCGGCCGGCGTCCCGCCGCCGGGGCCTCGCCCGAAGTTCCCGGGCCGCCGTCGCGCCCGGCTTCGAGGGCAAGGGGCGCTAGCCGACCATCTCCCAGGTCAGCGTCCGCACCACGTAGCCGAGCGCGAGGTGCGCGAGGAACGTCTCGAGCTCGGCCGGATAGTCGCGCACCACGCAGGAGCGGTAGCCGAGCTGGCCGACGGCGACCGGGGTGGCGTCCTGGAGGATGGCGAACCGCCCCGTGAGCCGCTCGTGGATCGTGTAGGTCAGGCCGCCGTACTCGAACGTCATCGGCCCGAACGCGGAGGAGCGCGTCTTCCACGACTGGTCGCCGGTCTGGATGCGGATCTCGTCGCTCTTCGCACGGTAGGAGATCGTCGCGGGCGGCTCGGCCGGCTCGCCGGACCGGTAGAGGTGGTACTCGGTCGAGAAGAGCGCCGCGAGCCGGCGCCCGAGGCCCCCCTGCTCGGCCTCGATGGGGCGGCCGGTCCAGAGCGCGTCGCCGACCTGGACCTCGATGACGTTCCTGAGGATGCGCGCCGTCGCTTGGATCATCCGACTGCGAGCGCCGAACCTACAGCGTGCCGGGGAGTAATAACAACCGTAGTTTCGAAGCAACGATGACCGACGGCCCCCCGGGGGTGCCGGCGGCCGACGCCGTCCTCGGGATCGGCTTCTACCTCTCCCGCGCTCCCGGCATCGGCGGTCGGCTGAAGGCGAGCCCCGAGGAGTTCGTCGTCCAGGAGGTCTCGAGCTACCCGCGCCCGGACCCGGAAGGGCCGTTCACCGTCCTGCGAGTCGAGAGCCGTGGCTGGGAGCAGCACGAGCTCGCGGACGCGATCGGGCGGCGCCTCGGACTCCCGCGGCGGGCGCTCTCCTGGGCCGGGACGAAGGACCGCCAGGCTGTCGCCGAGCGGCTGTTCAGCTACCGGGGGGCTCCTCCGGCGGGCGACCTCGGGTTACCGGGGGTGCAGCTGCGCGACGCCTACCGGGCGCGCGAGCGACTGGTCCTCGGCCAGCACTACGGCAACGCGTTCGCGATCCACCTGCGGGAGGTCGGCCCCACGGAGCCCGCCGTGCGGGCGTGCCGGGAGGTGGAGGCCCAGCTCCGGGCCGCCGGTGGGCTACCGAACTTCTTCGGGGCCCAGCGGTTCGGCGAGGTCCGGCCGATCACGCACGTCGTGGGGCGATGGCTGGTCCGCGGGGAGCTCCCGGGGGCCGTCGACGCCTACCTCATCGACCGCCCGCCGACCGGCAGCGCGGGCACCGGCGATGCCGCCCGCGCCGCCTACGCCGAGCATCGTGACCCCGTGCGGGCGCTGCGGGAATTCCCCCCGGAATACCGGTTCGAGCGGGCGATGCTCGAGCGGCTCGCCCGGGGGGAGACGCCGGAGCGCGCGCTGCGGGCGCTGCCGTTCGAGCTGAGGCGCTTGTTCGTCCATGCCTACCAGGCCTACCTGTTCAACCGCTACCTCTCCGCGCGCTACGCGGCGGAGCTTCCGCTCGACCGGCCGGTCCCCGGCGACGCGATCCTTCGCCTGGGACGCGACGGCACCTACCGGGGTCGAGACCATGCGCGGGTCCGCGAGGAGAACCTCGGCGAGTGCGCGGACCTCGTCGCGCGGGGACGGGCGGCCGTCGCCGGGCCGCTGGTCGGCCTCGAGACCCAGGGACCCGAGGATCGGCCGGGGGCGCTCTGGCAGCGCCTCCTCGCCGAAGAGGGGGTCGCGCCCGCCGCGTTCGGCGTCCCGGTCGCTCCCGAGCTCGCCAGCGCGGGGACCTGGCGGCCGCTGCTGCTGCCGCTGCCGCCGCTGGCCATGGCACCGGACCCGGACGGGATCTGGTTCCGGTTCGCGCTCCCGAAGGGAGCCTACGCGACCGTGCTGCTCCGGGAGTTCCGCAAAAGCCCGGCCGAGGTGCCCGGTGGGCCGCCGGCCGCGGAGTCGGAGCCCACCG
>JASHTI010000117.1 GCA_030040625.1 Thermoplasmata archaeon | reverse complement strand
CGTGGCGGTGCAGCCGAGCCCGCTGCCGAAGCTCCAGGCGTAGCTGCCGCCGCCGGCGCCGCCGGAGACCTGCGCGGTGAAGTTGACGAGCTGTCCGATGTCCGCGGAGGGCCGGGTCGGCTTGGCGGGCGACTGCTGCGGGAGCGGGTAGACGGTGAAGGTCAGCACCGGGCTCGAGACCTCGAAGCCGTCGCTGTCGGTCACGTTCACCTCAACGCTGCTCGTCCCGGCCATGTCCGGCGTGCAGGCGAAGCTCGCGCCCGCGCCGCTGCAGCCGGTCGGAAGGCCGCTCCAGACGTAGGTGAGGCCACCGGAGCCGCCGCCCGCCGTGACGCTGAAGGTGACCGAGTGACCGTCGTCCACCGCCCCCGGGCTCGCGGCCGGCGTCCCGACCGTCGGGTCCGCGTAGACGGTGAAGGTGAGCACGCTGCTGGTGACGTTGAAGTCGTTCGCGTCGGTGACCGTCACGCTGATCGCGGCGCCGCTGACCGCCGCCGAGGGGGTGCAGGCGAAGCTCGCGCCCGCGCCGGTGCAGCCGGCCGGCAGGCCGGACCAGCGGTAGGTGTAGCCGCCCGCCCCGCCGGACGCCGTCGTCGCGAAGGTGACGCCCTGTCCGACGTCCGCCGAGCTCGCGAGCTTCGAGCTGACGGTGGCCGTCGGCGCGCCGACGCTCGGGTCGCCCACGACGCTGTACGTGAGCGCCGTCGAACCGGTCGCCGCGACCCCGGCCCCGTCGGTCCAGTTGTAGGCGACGTGGTAGGTCCCCGCGTGCGCCGGCGTGCAGTTGAGGGACGATCCCGTGCTCGCGGCGCAGTCGAGGCCGGAGGAGGCGCTCCAGGCGTAGGTGCCTCCCGGCGAACCGCCGACCACGCTCGAGGTGAAGCGGACCGGCTGGCCGGCGTCCGCCGAGGCCCGGGAGGCCGTCGCCGGCCCCTGGGTCGGGGAGGCGCCGACGACGTACGGTCGGACCGTCGTGCCCGCGGCCGTGACCCCGTTCGAATCGGTCCAGTTGTAGGCGACGTAGTACGTCCCGGAGCTGCCGGGAGCGCAGTCGATCGTCGGGCCGGAGCCGAGCGTGCAGGCGAGGCCCGCCGAGGCGCTCCAGCTGTACGATCCGCCCCCCGAGCCGCCCTGTACGTCCGCCGTGAACGTCACCGCGATGTCGACGTCGCCCTCGCCCGGGCTCGCCGTCGGCGGTGCCTGCAGCGGCGCCGGGTCGACCGTGAAGCTGAGCGCGGGGCTCACGACCGAGAACCCCTCGGTATCGGTCACGCGGACGGTGATCGCGGTCGCGGCGACCGCGGCACTGGGTCGGCACGAGAAGCTCGCGGTCGTGGCCGAGCAGTTGGCGGGCAGGCCGCTCCAGGCGTACGTGAGGCTCGTGCCGCCCGACGCGACGACCCCGAACGTCACCGACTCTCCGACGTCGACCGTCGCCGGTGCGGCGGTCGGGGCGCTGATGCTGAAGATGCCGAAGGAGGCGCTGGCGAGGTCCCCGAAGCTGTCGTTCGCGGTGAGGCTGACCTCCCCCGGGGTCTCGACGACCGGCACCTTCACCGTGCAGCCGATCGCCCCCGTCGCGTCCGCCGTGCCGTTGCAGACCGTCCCCCAGGGCGCGACGACCGTGAACGACTCCGAGGCCTGGAAGCCGGCGCCGCTCACCGCGACCGAGGCACCGGCCGCCACCCCGGTCGGCGCGACCGTGAGCGAGGTGACGGTGAACAGGACCGAGGCGGTGTTGCCCGCCTGGTCGGTGGCGGTGAACGTGTAGGTACCGCCGGGCGTCGCCGCGGGGATCGCGCTCGTGCAGGTGAACCCGCCGGTGCCGCTCGTCGTTCCCGTGCAGAAGACGGTGCTCCCGCCGCTCCAGGTGACGTTGTAGATCGCATCGTCCGCGAAGTTCGTCCCGGTGAACGAGAGGCCCGTCGTCGCCGGCCCGTGGGTGGGGCTGACCGTGAGCCCCGTCACGACCTCGAAGCTCGTCGTCGCGTGGTCGTCGGCGGCGTCCGCGGCGGTGAACGGATAGATGCCGCCCGCCGTACCCGCCGGGATCAGCAGGGAGCAGGAGAAGCCACCGCTCGCGTTGGAGGTCGCCTGGCAGCTGGTCGACCCCGGCCAGGTCACGGTGACGACGGTCGCGGCCGGGAAGCCGGCGCCGGTGAACTTCGGCTCGGCGCCGTCCGCGCCCAACAGCGGCGCGACGAGGAGTGACGGCGTGACCGCGAAGCTCGCCGCGGCGGACGGGCCGGCGGTCGCCGTGAACGTCTGGGGCCCGAACGGCGCCGCCGGCATGGTGGTGTTGCAGCTGTAGCCACCGGCCGGCCCGGTCTTCCCCGAGCAGATCGTCCCCCCGCTCCAGGTGATCGCGATCGCCGTGCTGGCCGAGAAACCGGTACCGGTGAAGCCGAGGGGGCTACCGACCGACCCGGAGTCGGGCGCGACCACGAGGACCGCGCCGACGTCGAACGCGGCGGTCGCCTGGTTGTCGAGATGGTCGAGGGCGGTGAACGTGTAGATCCCGTTCGCGGTCGACGGGACCGTGTAGTTGCAGTAGAACGAGCCGGCCGCGCCCGTGGTGCCCCCGCAGGTCGGCCCTAGGCTCGAGGTGATCGAGATCGACTCGCCGGCGCCGAAGCCGGTCGCCGCGAACGCCGCGCGCGTGCCGACCGGTCCGGCGTTCGGCCCGACGGCGAGGGCCGGCTCGACCTGGAACGTCGCGGTGGCGACGGTCGTCGACCCGATCATCGCCGAGAACGTGTAGTCGCCGGCCGGCGTCGCCGGCACGGCGTACGAGCAGTCGAAGATGCCGTCGGCGAGCGCGGCGCCGGCGCAGGCCGTGCCCCCGCTCCACGTGAACTTCACGCCCGCCGAGGCGGGGAGCCCGGAGGCGTCGAGCAGGACCGCCGCCCCGACCGATCCGGCGGTCGGCAACAGCGCCAGCCACGGCTCGACGGTGAGGGTCGCGCTCGCGGACTCGGACGGCGAGGCCGCCGCCGTGAGGGTATGCGCGCCGCCGGCGATGGCGGGGGTCGGGAACGAGCAGCCGAGCGTGCCGCTGGCATCGGTCTTCCCGGTGCACAGCGTGGTCGTCGAGTCGTTGACGTAGACGACCTTGCCGGCGGGGAACCCGAACCCGTCGGCCTCGATCGTGGCGCCGACGATCGCCGAGGCGGGATCGAGGGTGAGCGACGGCAGCAGCTGGAAGCCGATCGCGGCGGTGTTGCCGACATGGCCCTTCGGCGGGACCGGGTAGGCGTAGTCCCGCGCGGTGAACGTGTAGCCGCCCGCCGGAGCGGCGGGTACCGTGAACGAGCAGGAGAAGCCGCCGGAGGTGCCGACCTTCCCGTCGCAGGCGAGTCCCGACGCCCAGGTGACGTTCGCCGTCGCCCCCGCGGCGAAGCCGGTGCCGCTGAAGGCGAGCAGCGTGCCGACCGTCGCGGAGGCCGCGCTGATGTTCAGCACCGGTCCGATCTGGAAGAAGACGGTCGCGGTGTTCGAGTCGCCGTCCGCGGCCTCGAACACGTACGTCCCGGACGGGGCGTACGGGACGACGTAGCCGCAGGTGAACGTGCCGTTGACGTCGGTGTTGAGATTGCAGGCCGTGCCCAGGCTGGACGTGACGCTCAGGCCGATGTCGTTGCCGAAGCCGAAGCCCGTGAACGCGACCGACGAGCCGCCGACCCCGCTGGTCGGCCGCAGCGCGAGCGAGGGGAGGACCGTGAAGAGCGTGGAGGCGGCGAGCGGGCCGTCGGTCGCGGAGAAGGCGTAGGTCCCGGCGGGGACGGCGGGGAGCGTCAGGGTGCAGTTGGCCGCCCCGTTGGCGCTCGTCGTCAGGGCACAGACGATCGTCCCGTTGCTCCAGTTGACGTCCACGTGGCTCGCGCCGGCAAAGCCGGTGAGGGCGAACGAGGCCTTCGAGCGGACCTCGAGGTGCGTGGGGCTCACCGAGAGGACGGTGGTGACCGCGAAGGCGGCCGCGGCCGTGTCACCGTCCGCGTCGACGAGGCTGAACGCGCGGGGCCCCGCGGGCCGGTACCCGACGCTGTACAGGCAACTGAGGGTCCCGCCCGCGCTGATCGTGGTCGTCGAGCAAAGGCCGCTCGGGAGCGCCTTGCCCCCCCAGCTCAACGTGTAGTCGGTCCCCGGGGCGAACCCTCCCGCAGAGAGGGCGACCGCGGTCCCCTCCGGCCCCTTGGCCGGGGTGGCATGGAGGTAGGTGACCACGAACGTGGCCGTCGCCTCGTCGTCCAGCCCGTCGATCGCCGTGAACGTGTAGATGCCGCCCACGGTGGCGCCCGGGAGCGCGAAGACGCACTGGAAATCCCCGGTCGCGCCCGTCGTCGGAGTGCAGGCGGTCGCGGCGCTGCCGTTCGAGGCGTAGCGGACGGTGACGTTGACCAGGCTCCCGAAGCCGGTGCCGTTCACGGTGACCGACGTCCCGGGGTCGCCGTACGTCGGATCGACGGAGAGGGTCGGCTCGACCGTGAACGCCACGCTCGCGGAGTCGCCCGTACCGTCGCTCGCGGTCACCGTGTAGCTGCCGGCGGGCGTCGCGGGGAGCACGAACGCGCAGGAGAACGTGCCGGAGCCGCCGGATTTGGCGCCGGGGCACACGGCCCCTCCGCTCCACGTGATCGTGAGGGCCGCGTCGGCCGCGAAGCCGCCGCCGGCGAGGGTCCGAGTGCTCCCGACCGGCCCGCCGGTGGGGCTCACGTGCAGGTAGGTGACCACGAAGGGGACCGTCGCCGCGTTGCCCGAGCCGTCCATCGCGCTGAAGTTGTAGTAGCCGCCGGCCGTCGTGCTCGGGATCGGATAGCTGCAGTCGAAGCTGCCGGTATCGAGCGTCGGGCCCGAGCACGCCGGGCCGTTGACCCAGCTCACCGCGACGTTCGTCGTCGCCCCGAAGCCGGTCCCGGTGAACGTGACGGTGGAGCCGGCGGGGCCGAACCCCGGCGCCGCCACGAGCTGCGAGAGGACGGTGAACTTGACGGAGGCCGTGTAGGCCGCACCGCCGCTCGCGCCGAACGTATGACCGCCGCCGGGGCTCGCCGGGACGGTGAAGGCGCAGCTGAAGCTGCCGTTACCGGAGCTGTCGGCGGTCCCGGTGCAGGCGACCGCCGAGGCACCGGCCGGAGCGGTCCAGTTCACGTCCACCGTCGCCTTCGCCGAGAAGCCGGTCCCCGCGAAGTGCGCGACGGTGCCGATCGGGCCGGAGGTCGGGAGCACGACCAGGCGGGGGACCACGGTGAACGTGGCCGTCGAGGTCAACCCACCCCCGTTCTCGGCCGTGAACTTGTCGGCGCCGCCCGGGGTCGGCGGTAGGGTGTACGTACAGGAGAAGACTCCCTTGCTTGTCGTCACCCCGCTGCAGATCGTGCCGGCGGCCGAGGAGATCGTGATCTTCTTCGTGACGCCGAAGTGCGTCGCGTTGAACGTCACGGAGGTCCCGACGACCCCCTCGGTCGGGTAGACCGTGAGGGCGGCCGACGTTGCGGCGGTGACGACCCCGGAGCTTCCGCCCGGGAGTCCGGCCCCGCTCCCCGCCGCCGGCCCCGTGCCGAGGGGCGCGAGCGCGCCGAGCGCGACGACCGCCCAGCTGCTGCCGATCATCAGGACGACGACGGCCGCGCAGAGCGCGGGCCGGAGCGCGCCCCGGCGTCGCAGACCCGGCAGTACAGCGGCCCGGTGCATCACCCTCCCCGGCGGTGAGGCGGGAGATACGGGAAGGTGGTATCAACCTAACCCCCGCGAGCCCCCGCACCGTGGTTAAGGGGCGCTCCGGCCGGCACCCGGACCTCGTGCTCCCACCGCAGCCCGACCTCCGTGCCCACCGCCAACGGCTCCGGTCCGCGCAGCTCGATCCGCTCCCCGGCCGGGCCCTCCAGGACCGAGAGGCTCGAGGCGCCGACGCGCGCCGAGGCGAGGACCCGGTAGTGGGGACGGCCCGGCGCCGGCGCCTCCGGGACGAGCGCCTCCGGCAGCACCGCGACCGTACCGCGGGGGGACGCCATCAGGTTGTAGCCCAGGAAGGCGGCGGCCTGCTCCGAGCCCGGCGCCCCGAACACCTCCGACGGGGCCCCGACCGCCGCGAGGCGCCCGTCGAACAGCAGCGCGAGGCGGTCTCCCAGGAACAGCGCCTCCTCCCGGTCGTGGGTCACGTGCACGGCGGCCGTGCCGAACGCACGGAGCGCGGCACGGAACTCGGCACGGAGCCCGGCACGGATCTCGATGTCGACCGAGGCGAACGGTTCGTCGAGCAGGATCAGCCGCGGCCGGGCGGCGAGGCTCCGGGCGAGCGCCACCCGCTGGCGCTCCCCGCCCGAGAGCTCGTCCGGGTACCGCGCGAGCAGCGGCGAGAGGGCCAGCAGCTGCGCGAGCCGGTCCACCAGCGCCCGGATCTCGGGCTCCGGCCGGCGCTGGAGGAGCGGTGCGTAGGCGACGTTCTCGAGCACGGTTCGCCGCGGGAACAGCGCGGGCTCCTGGAACAGGAGCCCGATCGAGCGCCGGTGCGGCGGCGCGTCGTCGATCGTCCGGCCGTCCAGCCGGACCGAGCCCGCGCGCCGAGGCTCGAAGCCGGCGATCGCCCGCAGGAGCGTCGTCTTGCCGCTGCCGTTCGGCCCGAGGACCGTGAGGAGCTCGCCCTCCGCGAGGACGAACGAGATGCCGTGCAGGACCTCCCGCCGCCCCCAGCCGGCGACCAGCCCGTCGACCTCCAGCAGCGGCATCTCACTCCTCCGCCCCACCGCTCGCCACGACCGCCGCGAAGACCGCGAGGCTCAGGAGCAGCAGCAGCGCCGACGCGGCGCCCGCGGCGCCCGGTAGGCGGTCGGCGGTGAGGTCGTAGACCGCGACCGGCAGGGTCGTGAAGCGCGAGAGCGGCGTGAGGAGGAAGTACGTCGCGGTGAACTCCCCCAGCCCGAGCGCGAAGACGAACAGCAGGGCGGTCTGCCACCCGGAGCGGGCCCGCGGCAGCTCGGCGTCCACGAAGGCGCCCCAGGGGCTCGCGCCGAGGCTCGCCGCCGCCTCGCGACCGGCCGGGCCGAGCCCGGCGAGCGGGATCTCCAGGCTCTGCAGCGCGAACGGGATCCCGAGGAGCGCCTGGCTGAGAACGATCAGGATCCAGACGTTGGCGGTCCCGCCGACCAGCGGTCCCCAGAACGTCGTCAGCGCCTCGGCGAGGACGACCGGCGAGAGCAGGACGGGCACGAACAGCAGCAGCGCCACCGGGGTACCGCGCGTCGGGGCCCGGACCACCGCGAAGGCGGCTGCGGTGGCGAGCACGATCCCCACGGCCGCCGCGAGCGCGGCGAACAGCAGCGTGTTTCCGACGGCCGCCAGCGCCGAGAGGCCCAGGTGCGACGCGGTGGTCGGGCCGAGCAGCACGCGCCAAGGTCCGCCCCAGCGCGTCGCGCCCGGCGGGACGACCGACCGGAAGAGGACGGCGCCGACGAGGGCGAGTTCCCCCGCCAGCACGGCGACGAAGACGGCGGCGAGCCCCCACGTGACCGGCGACCGCCACGGGATCGGGCGCGCGGCGCGGCCCCGGGGACCCCGCCCTCGGAGTCGGCGGCCGAGCAGCACGTAGGCGATCGCCGGCACCGCGAACGCCGCGATCAACGCGATCGCGAGGATCCCGGCCGCGGCCGGCTCGGCGTCCAGGAGGGCGAGGCGGTAGACCGCCACTTCGACCGTCGCGCAGCGGTCGCCGCAGAGGAGGATCGGAGGGGCGAAGGAGAGCGCGGAGAGGACGAACGTCAGCAGGCCGCCGCACGCGGCGCCCGCGAGGCTCGGCGCGGCCCAGCTCTCCCGGTAGGCGCGCGCCGGACCGCCGCCCAGGCTCGCCACCGTCTCTTCGAGCGCGGGGGAGGCCGCCTCGCAGCCGACCGCGGTGAGGACGACGACGATCGGGATGTTGTAGAGCAGGTTCACCGCGACGATCCCCGGCACGCCGACGGTGAGCCAGCGGAGCGCCGGGAACGGCCCGCCGAGGACGCCGGAGGGACCGAGCAGGTCGAGGAGCCCGAGGACCATCACCAGGGTCGGCAGCAGGAACGGCAGCAGCAGCGCCGAGCGGACGGCTCCGCGGCCGGGCCACCGGTAACGCCCGAGGAAGACGCCGGCCGGATAGCCGATCGCGACGGCCAGAGCGGCGGAGAGGCCGCCCTGCAGGAGCGAGTTCGCGAACGCGGGGCCGGCCGCGCCGAGGACCGCCCCGTCGGCGCGGACGCTCTCGGTCGCCGCCGCACCGACCAGCCAGGCGCCGGCGGGCAGGACGGCGAACGCGGCGAGGAAGCTGACGACCGCGAGAAGGAGCAGCCGGTCGGTTCCGGGGCGCCTCATCCGTGGCTCGCCTCGAGGCTCGTCCACGTCGCCAGCCACCCGGGGAGGGCGTCGGCGACCGCCGTCGGCGTCGTGAGGCCGTTCAGCGGGACGATCGAGGCGGCCGGGATCGCGTCGCGGAAGACGCCGGGCAGCGGGACGCTCGCGTTCGCGGGGTACTCCCACTCGTTCGTGGCGATCTCCGACTGGACCGTCCCGGAGAGGAACCAGTTCTCGAACGCCTCGTCCAGGCCGAGGTGGCGGGAGCCGTTGACGATGCCGATGCCGTAGATCGTCCGCCAGCTGTAGGCGCTGCCGTTCCACCAGGCGGCCGTGGAGTTGAACGACCCGCTCTCGTTCCAGTAGGCGGCGTACGCCGGGTCCGTGGAGTAGCTGACGACCATCTGGTCGACGGCCTCCGAGAAGGCGCTCCAGGCGTCCCCGTAGCTGTCGGCGATCGGCGGATCGCCGGCGGGGGCATCGGTCCAGAACGTCGTCCAGTTGCGGTGGAGCACCTGGGTGTAGTACTCGATCTCCCAGACGAGGAACTCCTCGCCGGTGATGTCGAGGGTCGGGTCCTCGACCAGGAGCGTCCGCGCCCACGAGGCGTTCGAGGCGACCGCCGGGAGCGTCAGGTGCGCGACCGCCCCGTCGGTCGCGGCGTAGAACGTCGCGTTGTAGTCGATGGCGAGGTAGCCGTACTCGTACGGGACGGCGGCGTCGTTCGGCGCGAGCTCGTCGACGAGCGCGGCGGGGACGGAGGCGAGCGCCGGCGGCGCATACGGGACCAGCAGGTGGGCCGCCGCGGCCTCCGGCGTGGTGAGCTCGTCGAGCCCGATGACGAGGTCCGCGGCCGGCGCCGAGGCCTGGGCGAGGAGGGTCGAGTAGAGCGTCCCCGGCGGGTACTCGAGCTCGATGCGAACGTGATGGGCGCTTGCGAACTGCCCGAAGACGGTCTGCAGCACGCAGCTGGGGCAGCGGCCGTCCTCGAACAGGCTCGGGTAGGTGTAGATGACGAGCGTCGGCCCGCCGAACTCGGCGGCGACGTACTCGTACGTCCCCAGCCCCGCGAGGACCAGCCCGGCCGCCAGCGCGACGGCGACCAGCACGCGGCCGGCCCGACCGGGCCGGCGCAGCCGCGGGGCGTCGGGATCCGACCGACTCATCCCTCCGCGCGACCGGCGGAGCGACGTCCTATGCGGGCCATCGCGTTCCCTTCGCGGGCATTATCCCGTGCAGGTTCGTGGGGTCGACGAGCTCCTTCTCGTCCTCTCAGCCGGTGCCACAGCTCCCCCTGCGGCGGGGGCAAGGCCGCGGCGCATTTACGCTTGGCCCCGGGGCGGCGACCCGCCCCCACCGCGGAGAGCGTGAGACGATAGCACGGCGCCCCGGGGGGGCAGGTTCTTTTAGCCGGCCGACCTGCTCACCGTCGAAGATGCCCGAGCCGATCGAGAAGCTCCGTTTCGGCACGGAGCTCGTCAAGCGCGGCTTCGCCCGCATGCAGCAGGGAGGCGTCGTGATGGACGTCACGACCGCCGACCAGGCGTCGATCGCGGAGGAGGCCGGGGCCGTCGCGGTGATGGCGCTCGAGCGCGTCCCCGCCGACATCCGAGCCGCCGGCGGCGTCGCGCGGATGGCCGACCCCGTCCGGGTCCGGGAGATCCGCGACCGGGTCTCGATCCCGGTGATGGCGAAGTGCCGCATCGGGCACACCGCGGAGGCCCGCATCCTGGAGGCCCTGGGCGTCGACATGATCGACGAGTCCGAGGTCCTCACGCCCGCGGACCCGTTCGAGCACGTCGAGAAGAAGAAGTTCCGAGTTCCGTTCGTCTGCGGCGCCCGCAACCTCGGGGAGGCGCTCCGCCGCATCGAGGAGGGCGCGGCGATGATCCGCACGAAGGGCGAGGCCGGCACCGGCAACGTCGTCGAGGCGGTCCGCCACATCCGTCAGACCTCCGGGGAGATCGAGGAGATCCGCAAGCTCGGCAAGAAGGACCTGGGCCCCTGGGCCAAGCGCGAGCGCGTCTCCGAGGAGATCCTTCAGGAGGTCCGCAGCCTCGGCCGCCTGCCGGTCGTCAATTTCGCGGCCGGCGGGATCGCCACCCCGGCCGATGCGGCGCTCTGCCGGCAGCTCGGCGTCGACGGGATCTTCGTCGGGAGCGGGATCTTCAAGGCGGAGAACCCGCGACGGGTCGCCCGCGCGATCGTCGAGGCGTCGCTGCACTTCGATGAGCCGGATGTCCTCGCCCGCGTCTCGAGCGGCCTCGGTGAGCTGATGCACGGCGTCGAGATCGCGACCCTCGCGCCGGAGGCGATGCTCCAGACGCGCGAGAGCAGCACGGTCGGCGAGAGCCCTCCGCGCCGCCCGCCGGCCCCCGCGTAGGGCGCCCGCCCGTTCACGCGGGCGTTCATTAGGCATCGGCGGCTGGCCGATGCGTCCGTGCGGATCGTCCAGGTCGCCCCGTTCTTCTACCCCCACGCGGGCGGGGTCGAGTCCCATGTCCGTACCCTGGCCGGGGAGTTCGCCCGCCGGGGCCACGACGTCGTGGTCCTCACCTCGCGGTTCCGCCCCGGGCTCCCACCGGTCGAGTCGGTCGGAGGCTACACCGTCGTGCGGGCGCGCTCCCTGGGCGTCGTCTTCAACACGCCGCTCGACGTCGGCGTGGGACGCGCGCTGCCGGGCCTGCGGCCGGAGGTCGTCCACCTGCACTACCCTCCGCCGCTGACGTCGTTCTTCGCGACGCGGGCGCTCGAGGGCCACCCGGTGCCGAGCTGCCTCACCTACCACTGCGACCTGTTCCTCGCCGGGGCGGCCGGGCGCGCGCTCGCCGGGCTCTACGAGCGGACGTTCCTGCCGCCGACTCTCGCGCGGGTCGATCGGATCGTGGTGCACACCGAGAGCTACGGCACGACCTCGGCGAGCCTGCGGGGCCACGAGCTCGAGATCGTCCCCTCGGTCGTGGACCTCGAACGGTTCCGGCCGGGCCGCGACGCCTCCGAGCTGCGCCACCGGCTCGGGCTGGACGGCTGCCGGCTGATCGCCTTCACCGGTCGCCTCGTCCCGCACAAGGGCGTCGACGTTCTCCTCCGCGCGCTGACCTCGCTCCCGGCGGACGTCCACCTGGTCGTCGTCGGCCGGGGGCCGCGGCTCGTCGACCTGACCGTCCTCGCCCGCCGGCTGGGCGTCGGCGATCGGGCGCACTTCTACCCGTCGGTCTCCGACGAGGAGCTGCCGTACTACCTCGCGCTCGCCGATGTCTTCGCCTTCCCGTCGCAGAACCGCCTGGAGGGGTTCGGCCTCGCCGTGGCGGAGGCGATGGCGACCGGACTGCCCGTCGTCACCTCGGACATGCCCGGCGTTCGCGAGGTGATCGACGACGGCGTCCAGGGGCTGCTCTTCGAGCCGCTCCTCGCCGACGATCTGGCGGCGAAGATCCGGGCGCTGCTGGACGAGCCGGCCCGCGGCCGCGCGATGGGCGCTGCCGGGCGTCGTCGGGCCGAGGAGCGCTACGCCCTGGGGCGGATCGCCGACCAGCTCACCCGCTTGTACGAAGGCCTGCGCGCAGCTGGTTGATCTGGACGCACGTGCGCTCCGCCTCCTTCGCGGCGGCCCGTCGCCAGTCGGAGTCGGCGGAGGCGTAGAGGATGCTCCGGGAGGCGTTGACGAGCAGCGCCCGGCCGTGGGCATCGACCCCCTCCCGGACCGTCGTGGCGAGCGAGCCCCCCTGCGCCCCGATGCCCGGGACCAGGATCGGGACCCCGTTGCCGAGGGTCGCCCGGGCCGTGCGAAGAGCGTCCGAGAACGTCGCGCCTAGGACGACGCCCGCGTTGCCGTGCGCATGGGCGAGCCGCCGGACCTCGCCGACCACGGCGAGCCAGAGCGGGCCCCGCGGGGTCGGGATCTCCTGGAAGTCCCCCGAGCCCGGGTTCGAGGAGTGGGCGACGACGAAGACGCCCCGGGACGGCTCGACGAAGAACGGCTCCACCGTCTCCCAGCCGTTCCACGGCGTCACCGTGACGGCGTCGAACCCGAACGACCGGAAGGCCCCGTCCCGCACCATCCGCATCGTGTTGGGGATGTCGTTCGCCTTCAGGTCGAGGATGCGGATCCGGCTCGGCCCGATCCGCTTCGTCCACCGCTCCAGCGCCCGGAAGCCGTCCGGCCCGTACTGAAGGTAGGCGCCGAGCTGCATCTTGAACGCCGCCGCGTGCGGCGCGGTCGCGGTGACGATCCCGGAGAGGAACCGCTCGAGCTGGGCGGCCGGCCGCAGCCGACGCAGCGCCTTCGGCATCTGGCCGGGGTCCGGGTCGAGCCCGACGCAGAGGAGCGAGCGACGCGCACGAAGGACCTGGTCGAGGCGCTGCGAGAACTTCGCGGGCACCGCTCGCCGGGACCCGGCGAGGGAGAAAAGGGTTGTCGGACCGGGACCGCCCGGCGGCCCTCACCGCCCGACCCCCGCGCGACGGCTTTAACGCGCCCCCGGCTCGATGGCGGCGATGGAGGAGGAACGGCCCGAGGGCGAGCTGCCGGAGCTGCGGCTTCGCGAGCTGGTGAGCCTGCCGCCCCGGGTCCACGTCGTCGGGCGCGTCGTCCGCGCCCGGCGGAAGGAGGTCGTCCGCCGCTCCGACGGGGGCCGGCGGACGCTGCTCGCCGGCCTCCTCAGCGACGGGACGGCGAGCGTCCGGTTCACCTGGTGGGACCCGCCCCGCGAGGAGATCGAGGCGGGGACGGTTCTGCGGGCCGTCGGCGCCGAGGTCCGCGAGTTCCGGGGCGCCCCGGAGCTCGTCTTCAGCTGGAAGACCCGGATCGGCCCGGCGGGCCCGGCCGAGCTGCCCCAGATCGACGGGGAGGAGATCCCCCGGCGCACCGTTCGCGAGCTCGTCGACGGGGAGGAGGGGTTCCGCCTCGAGGTGCGCGTCGTCCGCGTGGCGTCCAAGCCGGTCAGCGTCGGCGAGGAGCGGCGGATCGTCCACGAGGGCCTGCTCGCCGATCGGACGGGGCTTGTCGCGTTCACCGCCTGGAGCGATTTTCACCTGAGCGCCGGCGAGGCGTTGCGGATCGCCGGGGCGTACGTGCGGAGCTTCCGCGGCCGCCGTCAACTGGTGCTGGACGAGCGCGCGGTGCTCCGCCGGATCGCTCCGGAGGGACTGCCGGAGGCGGCCGAGTGGCTGCGCCGCGCCCCCCGTCCGATCGCGGACCTGGAAGAGGACGGCGGCGGTGAGGCGGCGGCCGTCGAGGGGCTCGTGGTCGCGCTCCTGCCGCCGAGCGGCCTGGTCTACCGCTGCCCGGAGTGCCGGCGCAGCGTCCTCAACGGCCTCTGCCGCGTCCACGGCACCGTCGCCGGGGTCCCCGACCTCCGCGCGCGGCTCGTCCTGGACGACGGCACCGGAGCACTGACGGTCAACGCCGATCGCGCGGCGACCGAGCGGTTGTGGGGGATCGACCTTCCGACCGTCCGCGAGCGACTGCGCGAGACCCCGGATCCCTCCCGCCTCGAGGAGGAGCTCGCGGCGGCGGTGATCGGTCGCCGGCTCGCGGTCCGCGGCGCGGCCGTCCGGGACGACTTCGGGCTCACGCTCACCCCCGAGACGATCGAGGCGACCGAAGTCGACCTCGAGACGGCCGCCGAGGAGCTCGCGGCGCGGCTGGACGGGGGCCGGTGATGGGGCTGCGGGAGCCGGCCTGGCGGACGACGACCCGGGAGCTGGCGGCGGCGCAGTCCGAGGAGCGCGGCCGCGGCGAGCGGGCGGCGACCTACCTCTGGAGCCCGTACGGGGGCCGGTTCAACCGGGTCGCGATCGCGGGGATCCTCGGGCCGGCCGAGGCGGTCGGACGCACGGAGGCGCCGTCGTTCTGGAAGGCCCGCCTCACCGATCCGTTCGGGACGATCGGGGTGACCGCCGGTGGCTTCCAGCCACGGGCGATGGTGCAGCTCCGCGCGGCGGCGCCCGACCGGCCCGCCCTCGTCGTCGGCAAAGTCCACCTCTTCCGGGCCCCGGATGGCACCGGCATCGTCAGCCTCCGGGCGGAGGCGGTGCGCAGCGTCGCCGAGGCGGTGGAGCGGTCGGCGCTGGCGGAGGCGCTGCGCCAGACCCTCGACCGGCTCGACCTCCTCGAGCGGCTGGAGCACGAGCCCGCCGCGACCGAGGCGTCCCTCCGGGAGGCCGGATATCCCCGCGCCTGGATCACCGCCGCGCGGGAGGCGCGTCGCCGATTCCCCGACGCCGACCGGGCGGGGTTCCGCGCCGGGCTCCGGGCCGGGATCGCCCGGGTCGCCGGACGCCTCGGCCCCGCGACGGACGGCGCTCCGTGGCCGCCGGGGGTCACCCGCACCGTCGATGCCGCCCCGCCGGTGGGGGAGCCCGGCGGACCGGCGGACCGGGCCGAGGAGGCGGCCCTGCTGGCGCTCGTGGACGAAGGCGCCGAGGGCTCGCCGGACGGCTATGCGGATGTCCGCGAGGTCCTGCGCCGACTGCTGGACCGAGGCATCGGGGCCGAGCGGGCGGAGGCGTTGCTGGGCCGGCTCGAGGAGGGCGGGGCGCTCCAGGAACCGATCGTCGGGAAACTGCGGCGCGCCTAGCCGGACCGGCGGCGCGGGCCGCACCAGAATATATATGGCCCCCCGGCTCCGCCCTCGGGGGAATGAGGAACACCTGTCTCTCCGAATCCGTGACGAGACCAGCGACCAACTGACCCCCACGTTCCTCCGGAGCTAGTACCTTGGCCGCCACCGGTCCTTCGGGCACCTTCCTCACGATCCTCGTCGTCCTCGTCATCGTCGCCGCAGGGGCGGGGGCCGGCGTCCTCTACTTCTTCAATCACCCGAAGCTCCCCTCGACGCCGACGACCGTCGCGATCGGCGACAACGTGACGGTGAACTACATCGGCCTGTTCGCGAGCGGCCCCCAGGCGGGCAAGGTCTTCGACACCTCGATCAAGTCGGTCGCGCAGAACAACGTCACCTGGCCGAAGTCGCTGGAGTACACGCCGCGGAACGCCTCCGGCTACACCCCGCTGCCGGTCCACGTCGGGGCACGGGCGCCGAAGTCGGGCTACGAGGTGAACGGCGTCACCTACTCGACCGTCGTGCCGGGGTTCTGGCAGGGGCTCGTCGGCCTCGCCGTGAACCAGACCCGCACGACGACGTTCGCGGCGAGCCTCGGCTACGGGCCGCTCAACAACAGCTGCATCAAGAGCGCCCCGCTGGTCCAGACGCTGCCGGTGATCGTCACCTACACGCCGAGCGGGTTCGCGAAGGCGAACTCGGGGGTCACCGCCGCCAAGGGGGTCACGTTCAAGGACCCGACCTACGGCTGGACGGACGTCGTCGTCAGCGCGAACGCGACCGCGGTCGCCGTCGCGCGCGAGCCGGTCGTCGGGCAGACCGTCACCCCGTTCGGCTGGTCGATCCTGGTGCGCAACGTCTCCTCCCGCGTGATCACGCTCCAGAGCCAGCTGACGCCGGCGAGCGTCGGGAGCGTGCTCGGCAACATCGCCAACACGACCGTCTGCAGCTCGACCAAGTTCCTCGTCTGGAGCGTCGACCTCGATGCCGGGACGTTCACGATGAACTACAACCGCGAGGTCGTCGGCGAGTCGCTGACGTTCATCGTGACGATCGTCACGATCGTGCCGCCGTAGCGGCGCCGGCCTACAGGGTCACCTTTCCGCGCTTCAGCAGCTCGGCGAGGTGCTCCTCGGCGATCGACGCGATCGCCTCCTCGGCCGGGCGGCGGCGCAGCTGGTTCTGGCGGACGACCTTCGCCTCCTCCGCCCGTCGCTCCCGGGCGCGTCCCAGCAGCTCGCGGCCCTCGACGTTCACGGCGTCGAGCTCCTTGGAAGCCGCGTCGACCGCCCGCATCGCCTCGGCCCGGGCGAGGCCCCGCGCACGCAGCTCGGCGACCATCTCGCCGGCCGCCCGGAGCCGCTCGCGGAGCGTCACCATCGCCTGGCCCCGCTCCTCGCTCGCCCGCCGCATCTCCTCGCCGATCCGTTCGACCTCGGCCCGGGCCGCCGCCACGGTCGCCTCGATCTCGGCCTGGCGGGCCGCGTGCGCCGCGACCTGCTCGACGCGGGCCTCCGCGGCCCGGAGCGCCTCGTGCCGGTCCTTGAGCCGGAGCACGATCTTCTTCTCCTCCTCGGGCGCGAGCGCGTGCGTCTGCTGCCGCAGCTCAAGCTCGGCGACCTCGCGGCGGATGTGCTCCGGCCGCTCGCGCTCCGCGGGCGAGAGCGCGTGCTGGACCTCCCGCCGCTGGATCACCGCCTCCTCGAACCGGGTCCGGGCCTGGTCCCGGGCGACCCGCATCTCGGCGAGCCGCTGGCCGAGCTGGTTGTGCCGCCGGTGGAGCTCCTCGGCCTCGGCCTGGAGCGACTGGCGGCGATCGTAGAGCGACTTCTGCTCGCCCGAGAGGCGGCGCGCGTCGTCCAGCAGCGCCCGACGGCGCTGGAGCAGCTCCTCGAAGCGGTCCTCGAGGCTGCGCAGCTTCGCCCGCTCGTCGCGCTCCGGCCGCTCGGCCGGGCGGGGGACGGGGCCCCGTACGGTCACGCCCCCACCAGTCGCCGTCCCTCTCAAAAGGCCTTCGAGAACGCGCCCCGCGCCCGGACCGTGCTTCCGGGGCCCGCGGGGGCGCGCCGCGGCCCGTCAGCGCCCGGCGAACCGCTGCGCCGCGAACAGCGCGGCCGGGACGGCGGCGTCGATGTTGACGACCGCGAGCGGGGCGCACGACTGGAGCATCGCGGCCAAGGCCGCCTCGCCGCGACCCCCGCGGCCGTAACCGACCGAGGTCGGAACGCCGACGACCGGTGCGCGGACGAGCCCGGCGACGACCGTCGGCAGCGCCCCCTCCCGGCCGGCGAAGACGAGGTAGACCTCCGGTCGCCTCCGCTCGACCTCGCGCAGAGCGCGGAGGAGCCGGTGGAGCCCGGCGACCCCGACGTCGTGAACGACCACGACCTGCACCCCGAGCTCGGTGAGCAGGGCCCGCGCCTCCTCGGCGACCGGAACGTCGCTGGTCCCCGCCGTCAGGATCGCGACGGTCCCCGGCCGGTAGGTTCCCCCGATCGGGCCGGGGACGCGGAGCAGACGGCCGCCGGCGAGCGTCCGGAGCCTCCCCGCCGGCCCCACGAGCCCGCGGAGGGCCCGGCGCTGAGGGACGGTCGGCCGGGAGACGAAGCCACCGCGCCCGTCCCGCAGGAGCGCGCGGACGATCCCGACCAGATGCGCGACGCGCTTTCCCTCGCCGAGGACGACCTCGGGCACCCCGACCCGGCGCAGCCGGTCGGCGTCCAGCCGCGCGTAGTCCGCGACCCGCCGCTCCCGGCGGGGTCGGGCGCCCGCGCGGCCCTTCGGTCGCCGAGAGCGGGCCGGCACGCGCCCCCCGACCCAAGCCGTGATATAGCGCGTCCCGGTGGTTGCGTCGTTCTCGCCCGATGGTCGATTTTTCCCTCTCCCCGGAGGTCGAGAGCCTGCGCGACCTCGCGCGCAAGTTCGCCCGCGGCGAGATGGCACCGCACGCGGCGGAGTGCGATCGCACCTCGCGGTTCCCGGAGGAGATCTACCGCAAGGGCCACGGCCTCGGCCTGATGAACCTGAACGTCCCGGCCGAGTACGGCGGCAGCGGGCTGTCGCTCTTCGAGCAGTGCGTGATCGTCGAGGAGCTCGCCTACGCGTGCGCCGGCATGACGACCTCCATCATCGCGAACTGCCTCGCGCTCGAGCCGATCCTGCTCGGCGCGACGCCCGAGCAGAAGGCGCGCTTCCTGACGCCGTTCTGCGCATCGTACCAGCTCGCCTCGTTCTGCCTCACCGAGCCGGGCGGCGGGAGCGACGCCGGCGCGGTCAAGACGCACGCGCGACGCGACGGGGAGGCCTACGTGCTCGACGGGGAGAAGTGCTTCATCACCAACGCTCCGCACGCGAGCCTCTACACGGTCTTCGCGACCGTCGACCCGGGCGCCCGCCACCGGGGCGTGACGGCGTTCGTGGTCCCGCGGTCGGCCGAGGGCGTCGTCCCCGGCAAGGACGAGGAGAAGATGGGCCACCGCGC
>JASHTI010000116.1 GCA_030040625.1 Thermoplasmata archaeon | reverse complement strand
CTCACGACGGAGGGCGGCCTCGAAGTCGCGGTCGCCAGGGTCGACCTTCCCGCTCACGGGGACCCAGAAGCGACCCCGGGACGGTGGGCGTCGCAGGATCAGGAGCTCGAGCGGGGACCGGCGAAAGAGGTAGCCCTCGACGCACTCCTGGGCGATCGGCGGCTCGGCCGGACTCACCGCTCGCCCTGCGTGAGGATCTTCAGGATCGCCTCCGCGGGCGCGCCGTGGGCCGCGACAAGCGCCTCCACGGCCTCCTCGCGGGTGACGTTCGCTTGCGACATGACGAGCTGGATGTCCTCCTCGGGGGGACCCGCCGGGGCGGCCGCCGGCGAGGGCCCGGCCCCGTCGGTACCGCCCGAGGAACGGGCGCGGACCTCGGGGGTCCCGACGACCTGGTAGGTCCGTACGCCCTGAATGGTGAGGATCGAGACCTCGGGTGCCCGGAAGACGTGCTCCGTGGTCCGTGTCCGCAGGATGACCTCCTCGACCCCGGGGACCGCCTCCTGGGACATCCCCAGGCGGCGCATCATCGCCTCGAGCTGCTTCGGGTTGCGGGCCCCGCCCGGGATCATCGCCGCCCCTACGTGTCCCGCCCGCCGACCGAACGGATCCGGCGCTCGAGGTCCGCGTCGTCCAGCGGCGCCTCTTCGGGCGCGACCCCGCGCCGCCCGGCCCGGCCGCGCGCCCTCCGGGCACCGGCGGTGCGTCGGGTCTGGGAGTCGAGCTCCTCGAGCAGACCGGCGACGCCGGCGAGGAGGTTCCAGCCCGTGTGGGACGCGTAGAAGATCCCGTCGTCCGTGTGCAGCCGCGCCTCCACCGTGAGGTCGTTCGTCCGGTGCGTCGCGTGCGGTGCGAAGTGGAGCGAGAGGAGCCGCGGCCGGACCGAACGGGTCAGTCGCTTCAGGCCCCGGGCGACGACGTGGTCGATCTCGGCGAGGAGGCCGGGGTCGCCGGAGCCGCGAAGGCCGGTGATCTCGACGTAGACGTCCTCGACCCGGGCGGGGGTCCGGCCCGGCCGAGCGCGCGCGACGACGAGGCCGAGGAGGCTCGTCTGCCCGAGGACCCGGATCGGCCGGTCGTCGGCGACGACGAAGACGCTCGAGACCTTCTCCCGGCTCATCCGTCGGGCGGCCGCCGCGAGGTCGGTGCCGGCCGGCACCGTGACCGCCGGTGCGTGCATGATCGAGCGCACTTCCACGTCCAGCGCCGTGTGCACCGAACGGGCGTCGCGCTTCCCGCCCTCGACCGGGCGCCACAGGACGGCCCCGAGGTCCTGGACCCCGACGGCGCCGACCAGTCGGCCCTTCCGGTCGACGACCGGCAGCGGGTGCTCCTCCAGGAGGCGGATCTGCCCGACGAGGTGGCGAACGAGCTCGCCTTCCCGGACCAGGACCGAGGCGGGGGCGGCGATCTCCTCGATCGCCGGCGGCGCCGGTCGCAGGAGGGGCACGAGCTCGGGGAGCGCCTTCACGAGGTCGGTCCGGCTGACGAGACCGACGAGCTCGCCGCGCCGACCGACCACCGGGGCAGCGCGCAGGCCGGCGGCGAGCAGCGCCTCCGCGATCTCGGGGTACGGCGTGCTGGGGGTCACGAGCGGCGGGAGCACCAGGAGATGCTCGACCTTCGTCGAGAGCGCCCGGTTCACGCGCCGCGCGATCGACTCCAGGGTGACCATGCCGACCAGGCGGGAGCGACGGAGGACCGGGATCTCGTGGAAGCCTCGGCTGCGCATCAGGCCGAGCGCGGCGGTGATCGGCGCCTCGACCGGGAGCGTCTCCGGGTCCGCCGTCATCAGCTCCGCGGCGGTCGGCCAGGCGGTGGGCATCGTCGCGCCGTGACGGCGGAGGTTTTTAGATTTGGCGGCGCCCCGGGCGCCTACAGCTCGCGCGCCATGTGGTAGCCATTCTCGCCGTCCGAGTAGTAGTTGCGCAGCAGATCGATCACGGAGAACCGGTAGCGCGTGTAGAACCGGATCGCCCCGACGTTCGAGACGCGCACCTCGAGCGTGGCGCGGTGGAACCCCCGGGCGCGCGACCGCTCCAGGAAGGCGTCCATCAGGCGGGTCCCGACCCCCTGCGTCCGGACGCTCCGGTCGACGGCGAACATCAGCACCCGCGACTCGCCGGCGACCTGGGCGACGCCGAGGAGGAAGCCGACCGGGCGGTCGTGCTCGTCCGCCGCGACCAGGAAGCCGGCCGGCCAGTCGGCGCCGAGCGAGGCGTAGAGCGATGGATCGTAGTGTTCGTGGAGCGCCTCGGCGACGATCGCGGAGATCGTCGGGACGTCGCCCGTCCGGAACCCGCGGAGCGTCACGGGGGCGGGCTCGGTGGGGAGGTGCGCCGGCGTCGGCGCGGCCGCCGGCTCAGCGATACATCTCACCCGGTCCCGAGCTCTCCTGCTCGTGCATCTTGGAGACCGACTCCCGGGTCTGCTGGAGGGTCTTGCGGACCTCCGCCTCGATCTGTCGGGCCTTCTCGCGCAGCGGCTTGGTGTCGAGCACGAGCAGCGGCACGAGCGGGTTGACCGTCTCGATCACCTTCGCGGCCGCGCGGGCGTCCGGGTAGTCCTTGTGCGCCTGCGCCACGAGGCAGAGCACCGGCGTGACCCGCCCGATCGCCCCGAGCATGATCCCGCCCGCGAGGCCGGTGACGACGCCGTTCGCCGCCTGGAAGTTGTACCGCTCGAGCAGCGGGGCCGCCGCCCGGTTCGCCATCGCCACGACCCGGGCGTCGCCGTGGACCTCGTTCTCGATCGGCTGGCCCTCGATCGCGATCACGAGCTGGACCCCCTTCGTCTCGGCCCAGTCGAGGAGGACGCGCCCGAGCCCGTTCAGCATGGAGACCGGCGGCTGGATGTCGGCGATGACGACCACCAGCTGGTCGCAGGAGCGATCCGGCCCGCAGACGAGCTTGCTCGCGTACAGCCGAACGGGGGCGTTGACGACGCCCTCCTCCATGATGACCGTCGGCGGGAACTGCTCGCTCGTCATGTAGGCGACCAGGGTCATGTCGAGCGCGTGGACGAGGTAGGAGGCCGCGACCGATCCCACGAGGCCGTGGGTCGGGAAGCCGACGACCATCATCGCCCCCTTCAGCGACTCGTCGCGGGTGTCGACGATGCGGACGTCGCCCCCCTCGCGGCTTTCCGGCCCGGGCATTGGCCCCGCCGAGCGACGGCGGATTTATTCGGCTTTGGGCGGGACCCGCGCCCGGTTCGGGGCCCGCCGGCGCGTCGGGCCCGGCGCGCCGGGCCGCCGATAAGAATTAAGACGCCGGAGCCCTTACGGGAGCCCGTACGAATTCCGAGGGTCCGAACCATCCGTACGCCAGAGGGGGATTCCGATGAAGCGGCAGATGGTGGACATGTTGGCGGAGCTCGTGAAGATCCCGAGCGATCCGTTCAGCGACAAGCAAGAGATCCTCGACTACGTCCAGTCGTTCACCGACCAGCTGCGGATGCGGAACACCCTCTTCGGCGACTCGCAGTCCCCCGCGCTGCTGGCCGAGTTCGGACAGGGCGGCGTCGTGCTCTCCGGTCATCTGGACACTCCGCCGATCGGCGACTACTGGAGCTTCTCGCAGAGCCAGCTCGCCTCCGGGCGGATGTACGGCCGCGGCGCCGCCGACATGAAGGGAACGGTGATCGCCATGCTCGAGGCGGCGCAGGACCTCGTCGCCCGGAAGATCCCCGTCGTCCTCGCCTTCAC
>JASHTI010000115.1 GCA_030040625.1 Thermoplasmata archaeon | reverse complement strand
CGACCGGTCTCGCTGCTCGAGCTGGTCCGGGCGTTCGGCGAGGCCGAGACGGACGCCCGGGTCTCCCTCAAGGTCCAGCAGCTGCGCGAGCGCCTCCAGGAGGAGCAGCGGTCGCCGCCCGAGGTGATCGTCCACGGGGACATCCCCGAGCGGGACCTGGACGACGCCTGGCAGGAGGCGCTGCGGCACCCGATCGGCGAGCCGTTCCCGTTCCTCGACCTCTGGCCGAAGGAGACCGGCCGCGACCGCCTGGTCGCCACGTTCCTCGCCGTGCTCTTCCTGGCGCGCGAGCGCGCGCTGGAACTCCGCCAGGAGCAGCTCGGTTCGACCCCGATCCTGCTCGTCCGCGCCGCCGAGTCCCGGCGCCCGGTGCGTGAGGAGGCGTGACGATGCCGAGCAAGCTCGATGACCTCGTCTTCGAGGTCGAAGCGGTCCTCTTCGCGGCCGGAAAGCCCCTGTCGCCCCGGGAGCTCGCCGAGGCGCTGGGCGTCGACGACCCGCGCCCGGTCCAGCGGGCGGTCCGGACCCTGGAGGAGACGTACCGCAACCGTCAGTCGGCGCTCGAGGTCCGCCGGGTCGGCGACCGCTACGCGCTCCAGTTGCAGGAGCGCTACGTCCCTCTCGTGCACGCGGTCACCCCGGTCGAGATGGCGCCGCGGACCCTGCGGGCCCTCACGCTGATTGCCTACCACCAGCCGATCCTCCAGAGCGTCCTGGTCCGCATGATCGGGGAGGTCGCCTACGAGGAGGTCCAGCACCTCCGCGGTCTCGGTCTGGTCCGAACCGAGCCGAAGGGCTCGACCCTCGAGCTCTCGACGACCCGCCGCTTCGCCGAGTACTTCGGCATCCCCTCGGGACGCCCGGAAGAGATCCGTCGCCTGCTCGAGCAGAAGCTCGGCGTCCAGCCCACGGCCGCGGCCCCGGCGCCCGAGCCGGGACCGTCCGAGGCGGTCCCCCCCGAGCCCACCGAGACCTCCGCGCCGCTCGCCACGGCGTCCGGGGCCGGCGGTTCGCCGACGCCTACATAGCGCCGCAGTTCGGGCAGTGGCCCGGCTCGGAGGGTCGGGGCGCGCCGCAGTACGGGCAGGAGAACGTCGCGAACGGCGCGGTCGGCGGCCGGACCGCGTACGCGGCCGGCAGGGTCGGGGCGATCGGCGCGAACGGATCCACGGGCGGAGGCGCGGGCCGGCGACGGCTCGCGGAGAGCGCGACCGTCGCGAGGATGACGACCCCGACGGCCGCGCCCGCGATCGCGATGATGGCGAGCGTGGAGAGCGGCGGCGCGGCCCCGGTCGGTAGCCCCGGCGTCGGGCCGGTGTAGGTGTAGTTGACGAGCGTGCTGTTGGCGAGCGCCTTGAGCAGCAGCGGCCCGGAGAGGCTGCCCCAGCCGGTCGTCGGGTTCCAGCCGGGCGCGGCGGCGAACTCGTAGTTGCGGCCCTCGGCCACCGCACGGAACGGGTCGCCGGCGGCCGACGGATGCTGCGCGTAGTAGCTGGCGATCCGATAGAGGGTCGGGTCGATGAAGCCGACGCCGGTGACCCGCTTGACCGCCGAGGCGTTCTCGACCGCCACGACGTCGGCGAGAAGACCGGCAAAGACCGGCGCCGCGATGGAGGTCCCCTCGAGGACGACGAACGTCGGGGCTCCCGTGGCGTTCGTCCCGTTGTAGGCGATCGTGTCGTTCGCCGCGAAGGCGACGTCCGGCTCGGCCCGGCCGAGCCGCGCGTAGCCCTCCCGCTCGGTGGCATTGACGATCGGCGGCTGCGCCGCGGAGTGGAACTGCCAGTACGGCTCGGAGTAGTTCAGGGTCGTACCGCCCTCGGTCCCGGCGTAGGCGTCCGGCGCGCGCTCGCCGTTCGACCAGGCGACGGCCGAGGAGATCCCCCCGACCGTTGCGTCGTAGGGCGAGCTGAGCGCGACGTCGCGCAGGCCGGTGTACCTCCCCGTCGGGGTGCCGGAGAGGACGACCGACTCCCCTCCGACGGCGATCACCCCGGAGGTGTTGAACGCCACCGTCGCGGGCCATAGGGGGGCCGCGGTCTCGTTGCGAATGTTGGTCCCCTCCGGTGCGTCGCCCTGGTCCCCCGTGGCGCCGAGAACGGAGACGCCCATCGCCGCGGCCTTCGTGAGCTCGGCGTCCCACTGCCCGCTGACCACGTCGGGCAGCCCGAACGAACAGCTGACCGCGGCGAGCCGCTGGCCGCCGTAGCCGGTGTAGTTGAGGGCGGCGCCGAGGTCGTCGGCGAGGTAGCCCGCGACCGCCTCCAGGCTGCTCGCGAACGGGTCCGTGAGGATCTTGCTGTTGAAGTAGAAGTTGTAGAGCGACGCGCCGGGCGCGAGGCTCCCGGCCATCTCAAGGTCGAGGGCGTTCTCGGTAACGTAGTTGAACGAGTCGGCGAGCCCGCCCGAGGGGCCGGGCGCGGGCGGGAGCGGCTCGCCGGGGACCGGGACCGGCTCGCCGCGGATCGACGGAAGGGGCCAGCCGGAGGGGAACGTCTCGTTGAAGTACGCGTCGACGACGGCCGGGTCCCACGGCGGCAGCGAGGTCGACGTCGGCTCGTTGTAGCCGCTGGCCAGCAACGTCGCGATCGCGACTCCGGTCGGGTACGCCGCGTGGGGCACACTGCTCGCGTTGCCGGGAAGGAGCTCGGCGGCGCCGTAGGCCTGGGCGTAGTCCGTCCCGATGTACCAGTCGATCCCCGTCGAACCCCACTCCACGAACTGCGGGCGGGCCCCGGACGCCGTAGGGGCCGCGACGACCTGGAGCCCCGGGACGAGCCCACCCGGTTGCGGGGCACTTGAGAGCCCGTCGATGCCGGCGACCAGGCCGGAGAGCCCCGCCGGCAGCATCGGGCGGCCGAGCACGGTGTAGCCGCTCGTGCCCGGAGTCTGGACGGGCTCGACCGAGAGCCAGGCGGCGAGCCCAGCGGCGGGCAGAACCGCGTCCAGGGTGAGGCCCCCGGCGGTCCGGTAGATCCCGGTCGCCCCCGCCGATCGCAGGGAGCGTTCGACCGCGGCCACGCTCCCGGCGGACGGGGCGAACTCCGCGTTGAACTCGGCGCTCGTCACGAAGTGGCGGTACTCGGGCGATCGGGGGTCCTGGACGGCCGCGACCTCACGGTCGAGCCGGCTCTGGTTCGAGAAGGCGAGCGTGATCGCCAGGTCGATCGGGGTGGAGGGTGCGAGCGGAGCCACCGCCTCGCCGACGGGCACGGGGAGCGCGTCCGTCACGAGCGTCGGCGCGGCCGGCGCCGCCGCGGAGGCGGGCCGGGCGTGCAGGGGGGCGGGCATCGCGGCGAGGAGCGCCACGAAGGCGACGGCCCAGGCGGCCCGAGGGATCATCGCCGTCCCGAGGTAGCCCACTCCTAATGAGCCCGTGTCCCGGCCTGAACCGTTTTGTCCGCGCTGCCCTCCCCGGGACGGGAATGAGCGACGGCGGTGCCCCCGCGGAGCCTTGCGTCTTTTGCGACATCACCGCCCACCGGTCGCCGGGGTACATCGTCTTCGAGGACGCCACGACGATGGCGTTCCTCGACATCTTCCCGTTCACCCGCGGGCATCTTCTCGTGGTCCCGAAGCGCCACGGGGCACGGCTCACCGACCTTCCGTTCGATGACCAGACCGCCCTCGTTCGGACGCTGGACGAGGTCTGCCGTCGGGCCGAGCGGCTCGCCCCGGACTACAACATCGCCCTCAACGCCGGGGCCGCGGCGGGGCAGATCGTCTTCCACGTCCACTTTCACGTCATTCCGCGCTACGGGGAGTCGAACCCGTTCGTCTCGCGCAGCCGAGAGCGGCTGCGGGACGACGACGCGCGCGCGCTCGTGGATACCCTGGGCGCCGGCTGAGCAAGGATGGGCGACGAGGCGCGGGCCCCCGCCGTCGCCGGTCAGTTCTACGCGGCCGACGGGGCGGCGCTCGCGCATCAGGTCGAGCGCTGCTTCACCGACGCGCGCGGACCGGGGGCCCTGCCGAGCCGGCATCGCCGGGATCACCGTGGGCTCGTGGCCGGGATCGTACCCCACGCCGGCCTCCCGTACTCGGGCGCGATCGCCGCCCACCTCTACGCCCGGGTCGCGGCCGAGCGGCCCCCGCGCGCCGTCGTCGTCCTCGGCGTCGATCACCAGGGAGCCGGTCCGGGGCCCACGCTCAGCGCACGACCCTGGAGGACCCCGCTCGGGCCGACCGCGGTCGACAACCGACTGGTCCAGCAGCTCGCCGGGATTCCGATCCCGGTCGATGAGAGCGCCCAGGCGCACGAGCACTCCATCGAGGTACAGCTCCCCTTCCTCGAGTACGTCCTCCCGCGCCCGGCGTTCGTGCCGCTCCAGATCCCGTTCGCCTCGTTCGCCGAGCTCGAGTCGCTCGGCCATGGGATCGCCGAGCGGCTCCGCGGGGAGGACGTGCTGCTCCTCGCCTCCACCGACTTCTCCCACTACGTGGCGCCCGCGGTCGCCGAGCGCATGGACCGGCTCGCGATCGATGCCATCCTCGCCGGGGATGCCCGCGCCCTCTACCGAGTGGTGGCCGAGGAGCGGATCTCGATGTGTGGGATCGCGCCGACGACGGTCCTGCTCGCCGCGCTGGAGGGGCGACCGCTCACGCGCACGCTGCTCCGCTGGGGACACTCCGGGGAGGTCGAGCCGATGGCGGAGGTCGTCGGCTACGCGGCCGTCAGCCTCGCGGAGCCCGCGTCGCCGCCGGCCCCTGTTAAATAGCACGCGCCTCGTCCGCCGCCGATCCGGATGATCCTATCGGACGCGCGCATCCGACAGGCGCTCAAGGATAGGGCGATCGTGGTCCGGCCGTTCCGCTCGGAGTGCCTCGGGACGAATTCCTACGACGTGCACCTCGGGCCGTACCTCGCCGTCTACCGACGGGCGGCGCTGGACGCCCGCCGGCCGAACCCGGTCCGCGAGATGCGAATTCCCCCCGAGGGGTTCCTCCTGATCCCCGGTCAGCTGTACCTGGGGGTCACCGAGGAGTACACCGAGACGCACGGCTTCGTTCCGTTCCTGGAGGGGAAGTCGAGCCTCGGACGGCTCGGCATCGACATCCATTCCACCGCCGGGAAGGGCGACGAGGGGTTCTGCAACTACTGGACGCTCGAGATGAGCGTCAAGCTACCGGTGCGCGTCTATGCGGGGATGCCGGTCGGGCAGTTGATCTACTTCGAGATCTCCGGTCGCGTCGAGCGCAGCTACGCGACCAAGCGGTCGGCGAAGTATCGCCGCGTGAGCGCTCACCCGGCGCCGTCGCGTATGTACCTCAACTTCCCGGGCCCGGGCCGGCGCCGCCGGAAACGCTGAGTCGCGAACGGCGAGTTTCGCGCGGGGTCGGGCGCCCCCGTGCCGGTGCTCGGGGCCCGTCGCCCTCCTCGGTAGGCCCGTTCGTGGAGACGGGGGGAGACAGGGTCCCCTCACGACGGACGGGGCCCCTCGCCGGAGACCGGGCCGGCACGCCCCGCCCGCTCGGTCGTGCCCATCAGGAAGAACGCCGGACGACCGGGCCTCGCACGCTCTCGGCGTCCGAGGGGATCGTGCGGGGCGGCCTCCTCCTCGCGGTAGACCGCGATCGCGCCGACCTTCAGGCGGCGTACCAGGTAGCCCTCCGCGGCCCGGAGCGCCTCGGTCTCGCTCGGGATCGGACGGACCGGCGCCTCGGCCCGGAGCACCGGCGCCACCCGCTGCACGTAACGTGGGACCTCCGCGCGAGCCGCCGCGACCTCGGGGTGCTCGGCCGACCTTTCCATCACCGCCCGGACGGTCGGCGTCTCGCCGCGGTCGATCGACTCGCGCAGCCATCGCTCGACGGTCGCCTTCCAGGGGGCTGCGACGAAGAACGCGACCTCGTCCGGCAGCGGCTCGCCCCGCTCCTCGCGGGGCCGCAGCACCGCACGGAGGTCCTCCTCGACGCGCTCGAGGAACTCCTCGCGCGCCTCCGCGCCTTCCGAGAGCGCGAAGTCGTCGGGCGACGGGAACGGTGCGTCGACGACCGGTCCCTCGGCGCGGGCGGCGCCGAGCTCCTCGGCGAGGTGCGGTGCGATCGGCGTCAGGAGGCGGACCCACGACGCCGCGAGACGATCCGTCGCGGCGCCCGCGACGCCCCCCCGAGCGTAGTAGCGCCGGAGGACGGCCGGCAGCTCGACGCACGTCAGCTCCGCGACGGTGCGAAGGTCGCCCTCCTCGTAGCCCGCTCGCACGCGCGTGATCAGCCGGTGCAGGCGGGAGGCGAGCCACGCGTCGAGCTCGGGATTCCCGGCGCCGTCCCCGCGGGCCTCGCGGACCAGCCGACCCACCTCCTCCAGCCGGGCGGCCGCGGCGTCCACCAGCGTCCCATCGAACTCGATATCCTGGGAGGACGACACCGCGAGCAGGTAGAACAGCCGCAGCGGATCCGGCCCCCACCGCTCGAAGGCGACGTCGATGCCGGGGATCCGTCCTCCTTTCGAGCCGATCTCCTTCTTCGAGACCTTCGCCCCGGACGGCCCGGTGATGTGCCCGTGGACGAAGACCCCCCGCGGCCACAGCTCGGCGGGGAGCAGCTTGGCGTGGGTGAACAGGAAGACCGGGAAGTGGACGCGTCGGTGCTCCTTGCCCCCGATGTTCAGATCGAGCGGGTACCAGTAGAGGAACTCCTCCCGGATCTCGTCCTGCAGCTCGCGGGCGACCGTCGGCTCACCGGCGCCCGCGCCGAGGAAGACCCGGTCGAAGAAGGCGTCGGTGAGCTGCGCGACCGTGAGCCGGCCGGTGGCGACGTAGCGGCGGACCACGAAGTAGGCCATGTAGAACGTGGAATCCGCGATCGGCTCCACGGTCCAGCCGGGCTCGAGCGGGAACGGCGACCCGAGCCACCGCCCTCGGCGGGTGCAGGGCCGGTCCTCGAACCAATCCAGGATCGCCGGCAGCTCGCGGCCGTACTCCTCGGGGACGGTGCGAAGATGGGCGAGCGCGTCGCGGGTCGCGGCCTTCCAGGCCGGATCCGAGTAGTGCAGGAACCACTGGTCGCCGACGCGCCGGATCACGACCGCGTGGCCGTTGCGGCAGATCACCGGCTTGGAGAACTCGCGCAGGGCGAAGCTCTGTCCGGTGGCCCCGAGCTGTTCGGCGACCCGCTCGCGCGCGAGCCGAACGCTCACCCCGGCCAGCTCGGCGACCGTCATCCGGCCCCGGACGAACTCCAGCCGGTACAGGCGTTCGGTCGCCTCGTCGAGCTTCGCACGGTCGTCGAGACCACGGGCGCCGACCGCGGCGAGCGCCCGCTCGGCGGGCGTACCGCTCCCCGCCATCAGCTCGGCCTCCGACGCCGAGAGGCCCGGGCCGACCTCCAGGAGCACCCGGGGCGGAGGCAGACGGGCCCGCACGCCCTCGGGACTGTGGCGCAGCGCCGCCGCGTCCGCGGGCGCGTGCGCCGGGACGCTCATGACGACGCCGGTCCCGAGGTTGGGGTCGACGACTCCGCTCTCGAGGACCGGCACGCGATGGCCGGCGAGCGGGACCGTCACCTCGCGTCCGAGAACGGCCGCGGCCGGCTCACGATGACCGACCCGGCCCCCGTGCTGCTCGACGAGCCGTTCGGCGGCGGTCGGAGCGACCAGGAAGTCCCGGCTCCCCTGGTGCCAGTTGGCGAGCTCGGCGCCGGGCGCGACCCACAGGTTCGTGACCCCGTAGACGGTCTCCGGTCGCAGCGTGGCCGCGAGCAGGACCCGGCCGTCCTCGAGAGCGAACGGCACCGTCGTGAACGTGACGACCTCCGCGTCGCCCCCCTCGGAGAGGTCCGTTTCCGCGGCGTCGACCGCCACGGGGCCGCAGACGGGGCAGACCGCCGCTTGGTGCGCGCCCTGCACCAGCGCTCCGCGCCGTCCCAGCGTCGCCATCTGCCACCGAACGAACGCCCGGTAGTCGTCGTCGATCGTCGTGAGCAGGGAGGTCGGATCCACGAGGACCCCGAACCGGACGAGCACGTCGTGGTAGTTGCGCGCGAAGAACCGGGCGACCTCCTCCGGGTCCTCCAGCCGGGCCCTCTCCGCGGGGGCCACGCGGGCCTCCTCGAGCTGGCGAAGGATGTTCGGGTCCCGATCCCGGACCTTCTGCGCCCAGGCGACGGCGGGCAGCCCGGAGGCGTGGACCCCGAACGGGACGAACGTCTGCTCGCCCCGCATCCGGTGATAGCGGGCGAGCGCATCGAGGTAGGCGTAGCCGCGGAGGTGGCCGGCGTGCAGGAAGCCGCTGGTGCCCGGGTAGGCGTTCAGGGCGAAGAACTTCCTCCGGCCGGGGATGCGGCGGGCGGTCGCGACGCCCGCGGTCCGCCACGCGTTCTGCCATCGGGTCGCCTCGGCCCGGTCCATCGGGGTCGAACGACGCGGCGGCGTATTTGAGTAGGCCGTGGCGGTCGGCGCCGGCAGGGGAGCGTTTTACGGCGGGGACACGCTGGCGGGACGGATGCGGATCATCGAGGTCTTCCACTCCCTTCAGGGCGAGGGGCTGCGGACGGGGGAGCGCACCACCTTCATTCGCACCGCCCGCTGCAACCTCCGCTGCCGCTGGTGCGACACGACCTACTCGTTCGGGCCGGGCCGGGAGCGCTCGATCCCCTCCCTGCTCGCGGAGGTCGCGCGCCACCGCACGCGCCAGGTCTGCCTGACCGGCGGAGAGCCGCTCCTGCAGCGCGAGTCGCTCGATCTGGTCCGCGCCCTCGGCGCCCGGGGCCACGAGACGGTGATCGAGACCGGCGGATCGCTGGACGTCGCCCCGTACGTCGGCCTCCCCGGCGTGCACCTCAGCGTGGACGTGAAGTGCCCGGCCTCCGGCATGCAGGCGAAGAACCGGTGGGCGAACCTCCCGCTCCTGACGGCCGCGGACACGATCAAGTTCGTCATCGGCGACCGGCGGGACTACCTCTACGCCCGGCGCGTCGTGCGCGGCTACCGGGGACCGGCGACGCTCCTCTTCCAGCCGGTCTGGGGCACCGACGCCGGGCGCCTCGCGGACTGGGTGCTCGCCGATCGCCTGGACGTCCGTCTGATGCTCCAGGAGCACAAGGTCCTCTGGGGGGACGTCGCCGGTCGCTAGCCGGCGCGGCGCCACGGATAGCCTAAAGAGGCCCCATCCCCCGTCCGCCGCCTCAGGGCATGGTGGAGGCCCGCCTCGAGCGTCCGGACCGCGCGGTCGGCAGCGACTTCTCCTTCGGCAAGGCCAAGGGGATGGTCTTTCCCCGGACCGTGCTGGTGGGCCACGGCGTCCTGGACGACCTCGCCTCGACCTGCCAGCAGTTCGGCTTCCCCCTGCGGGGCGTCGTCGTGACCGGGCCGAAGACCGCCGACCTCGCCGGCAACCGGGCCGCGGAGATCCTCAATGCGAACGGCTTCACGGCCCGTACCGTGATCGCGCACGAGGCGACCGGGGCCGAGGTCGAGCGGGTCGCCGTGGAGGCGCGCCAGCTCGAGGCCCGCTTCCTCGTGGGGGTCGGCGGAGGCTCGAAGATCGACATCACCAAGCTCGTCGCCGCGCGTCTCGGCATCCCGTTCGTCAGCCTCCCGACCTCGGCGGCCCACGACGGGATCTCCTCGCCGCGGGCCTCGCTGCACGACGCCGAGAGCGTGACGAGCACCCCGGGAGCCGTGCCGATGGGCGTGATCGCCGACACCGCGGTGATCGTGCAGGCGCCGTACCGCCTGCTCGCCAGCGGCTGCGCCGACGTTATCAGCAACGTCACGGCGATCCTGGACTGGCGGCTCGCCGTCCGGCTGCGCAGCGAGGAGTTCTCGAGCACCGCCGCGAACCTGAGCGAGTACGCCGCGCAGGAGATCATCGACCACGCCGAGGCGATCAAGCCGAACCTGGAGGAGTCGGTCTGGATCGCGATCCGCCCGATCCTCGTCGCCGGCATCGCCATGAGCGTCGCCGGCTCCTCGCGCCCCTGCTCCGGCAGCGAGCACCTCTTCTCCCACGCGCTCGACCGCGTCTCCCGCCGGCCGAGCCTGCACGGCGAGCAGTGCGGCGTCGGAGCGATCATGATGATGTACCTGCACGGCGGGGACTGGCGCCGCGTCAAGAACGCCCTGCTGACGATCGGAGCGCCGACGACCGCGCAGGAGCTCGGCGTCTCCAACGACGAGGTGATCCGGGCGCTGATGCTCGCGCACGCGATCCGTCCGGATCGCTACACCATCCTCGGCGACAACGGCCTCGCGCGGGACGCGGCCGAACGCCTCGCGACGGTGACCGGGGTGATCGCGTAGATGCCCGACATCACGCTGCTCTCGGTCGGGGAGGCCCGCCCGGGCTTCGAGTTCGTCTACCAGGGCGGCGCGCCGGTCTGCCGGACCTGCCCGTACCGCCACGCCTGCCTGACGCTCGAGCCCGGCCATCGCTACGCCGTCACGAACGTCCGCGCGGTGACCCATCCGTGCGCGCTCCAGGAGACGGACGCGCACGTCGTGGAGGTCAAGCCGGTCCCGCGCGCTCTGGTCGTCGACGCCCGCAGCGCGATCGTCGGCAGCCAGGTGGAGGTCGGGCGCTACCCGTGCCGGAGGCTGGACTGCCCGAACTGGACGATCTGCGCCGGACCCTCGCTGCCGGCCAAGCAGCGGTTCCGGATCGAGTCGATCGTCGAGGAGCCGGCCGAGTGCCGGATCGGCCGAACGTTGAAGCGCGTCGACGCGGTGTAGGGCCCGTGCGGGGCTGTGGGGTAGCTTCGGAGGGGAGGCCGCACCTCCCGCCGCTCTACTGGTCCATCCTTCGGGCTTTGGGAGCCCGGGACCCCGATTCAAATTCGGGCAGCCCCATCCTCGGGCGCCGCCTCCCGGCGCACCGCTAAGGTCCGGACCGTGGGCGGCGGAGGCGAGGCCCCGGCGGCCGGCACGCTCGGGGCCGCCCAGCTGTACTGCGAGGCGTGCGGCCAGGAGACGCTCCATCGGATCGTCCGCCTCTCCCGCGGGGGCCCCCGGCGGGCGGTCGCCGGCCTGGCCCGATGCCGGGTCTGCCGGCTCACGCACCCGTTCGTCTCGGTCCCCCCGCGGCGCACGGCGATCGACGTCGTCGTCTCCTCCGGCGCCGAGAGCCGTCGCGAACGGCTCGAGCTGCCGCCGGAGACGATGCTCCGGCTCGACGAGCCGGTGGCGGGCCGGGAGGGCGCGGGACGGATCCGCCGCATCGACCGGACGGACGGCCGGGCCGCCGAGCGGGCGAGGGCCGACCACGTGCGAACGCTCTGGATCGCCCCGGAACGGCCGGCGACCGTCCGCGTCGCCGTCATCGGCGGCGCCCGCTCGACGACCGAGCAGCTGCCGGTGCGTCCCGGCCTCCGTCTCGCGGTCGGAGAGCTGCTGCGCCTCCCGGACGGACCGGTGATGATCGCGGCGCTCCGGGCCCGGGAGAAGACCTGGCGACAGGAGGGCGACGGCTTCCCGGTCGAGGAGGTCCGCGTCGTCTACGCCCGCCGCACCGCGATCCCGCCGGCGGGCAGCAGGCCCTGGAGCCGGCTCCGGGGCACCCCGAGCTCGCGGGCGAGCTCCCGCTCCGCGACGTCGCGCTCCCGCTCCTCGCCCGGCACGAGAAGGAACCGGGCCGTTCCACGGGCCCGGAGCGCGGGCAGTGGCGCGACCGAGAGCAGTTCGTCCTTCTCGTAGCGGATCGGCCCGATCGCGAGCTCCAGCGGGAGATCGGGGACGAAGTGCTTGGTCCCGCGGACCATCCAGGCGCCGCGCGGCACGAACTCCCCGCTCGCGGCGCTCTTCGACACCTGGTCCGGGCTCGCCCAGAACGCGGTCGCCGAGGCGAGACCCGCTCGCCACGCCTTGGAGAACGCGACGGCCCACTGCGCCGCCTCGCGGATCGTCGCCTCCCCGGCCGGCACGGCCGGCGACGGCCGCTTCACCACGACGCTCGCCGCCCCGTGCAGGTCGGCATGGACGTACAGATCCCCATCGTGGAGGTGGCGCCGGACGAGCAGGTCGTTGGAGCCGGCGTCCCGCCCGCCGAGCACGAGCGCTCCCTCGGAGCTCACGAACCAGCGGAACCGCTCGAACCACCGCGGAGGGGCCCGCCGGCTCACCGGCGCGGCCGTCGGCGCCTCTGCGCGGGCGCTGCCATCGGCCTCGAGCGCTGCGAGGCGCTCCTCCGTAGCGCGCAGCGCCGTCGCCGCGCCCTCACGCTTGGCGGCGAGCCGCTTCGCCTCCTCGTACAGCCCTTGGGCGGCGGCCTGCGCCCCCTCGCCGACGGGCAGCTCCACCTCCCGGCCCGAGAGCCGCAGGCGGATCGTCGCCGGCCGGGGTCGCCGGAGCGCCGCCTCCCCGAGGCCGGCCTCCGCCGCGCCGAACTCCGCGTAGACGGCCTCCGCGTCCTTCTGGAGCGCGTCGATCGCGGTCGTCAGCGTCCCGAGCGCCTCGCGTTGGCGGCCGGCGAGGCGATCGACCTCGGCGCGCTCGGCCGCCCTCCGGCTCTCCTCCGCCGACGGCTCCGCGGCGCGGAGCGAGGCGAAGTAGGCGAGGACGGTCTCGGAGTAGGTCGGACGCTCGACGAGCTCGACCCCTTCCACCGTCGCCCAGCGTCGTGGCCGGTACGGCGTCGTGTCGAGCAGCTCCTCGCCCCGCCGCACGAGGAAGCCGTGCGGCGCGGCTCCGACCTCCGCGAGGAGCCCGGCGAGCTCCGCGCGGATCCCGGGCGCCATCGCGTGGGCGTTCGGGGCGGCCGGTGCGGCCGGGTCCCAGCCGCCACGGGCGAGGATCTCCTCGGCGACCGGGCCCCCGAGCGAGAGTCGCGCGGCGAGGGTGCTGGCGAGGTCGGTCCGCGAGCGGACCAGCTCGCTCTCGATCGCCGCCGCCCCGAGCACGAACGGATCCTCCCGGGCCGGCGGACGTCGATAGGCGGCGCCGGGCCGGAGCTCCCGCTGGGCCCACCGCCTTACATGCGCCACCGCGAGGATCTTCTCGTCCCGGGCCAGGACGAGGTTGCCGGTCCCGAACAGCTCGGCGGCGATCGTCGTTCCTCCGTCGTCCCCGGCACGGCCGAACCGCAGCTCGAGGTAGCGCTCGCCCGGGGGCGCGGTGACCTCCTGGAGCACCGCCCCCGTCGCAGCGCGTCGGACCGCCTGGGCGAGCGGCGAGAGCCCCTCGGCATGCTCCTGCGCGCCCGGGACGAGCGCGGCGTACCGCCCGGGAACGAGCCAGAGCTCGGTCCGCCCGACGGTCGGCTCCCGGAAGACCAGGCCCAGCCCCGACGGCACGAGGTCGAACGCCTTCTCGAGCCGACGCCCGATCAGGCGCTGGGCCTCCGCGGCGATCGCCCGGAGGTCGACGCCGGTGAGCCGGTCCTTCGGCGTCGGCTCCGCGACCATGACCGTCCCTCGCCGGCGAAGGGGCTGCGGGGGCTTTAGATAAAGGGCGGCCGCGCTCCGGGCCGCCGTGGCATCCGCCGGGTCGACGGAGGCACCGCCGTGGCGGGCGCGGGCCCGCCGCTGCGCGGCCGAGGAACTGCGGCCGCTGAGCGCGGAGATCGATCGGAGCGACCGGTTCCCATCGGCCGTCGCGGAGGCGCTCGCCCGCGAGCGGTTCTTCGGGCTCGGGATCCCTCCGGCCTGGGGCGGAAGCGGCGGCGACACCGCCGCGGTCGTCGGCGTCCTCGAAGAGCTCGCCTGGGCGAACGCCGCCGTGGCGGTGGAGCTCGCCGTGCATCTCTCGGTGTGCGCCCAGCCGATACTGACCGACGGCACCGACGAACAGCGACGGGCCTACCTGCCGCGGCTGGCCCGGGGGGAGCTGCTCGGCGCGTTCGCGCTCAGCGAGCCGGGGGCCGGCTCCGATGCCGCCGCCCTCCGCACCCGCTACGAGCGCCGGGCCGGCGGCTATCGCCTCTCGGGGGCGAAGATGTTCATCTCCAACGCGGCGAGCGCGGGCCTGACCCTGGTCTTCGCGACGCGCGATCCGGCGCTGGGGCACGCCGGCATCACCGGCTTCCTGGTTCCCAAGGAGACCCCGGGGCTGAGGGTCGCCCAGCGCCTCGAGAAGCTCGGATTGCACGGCAGCGAGACGACCGAGCTGGTGCTGGAGGAGGTCCGGGTCGGTCCGGAGGCCCGGCTGGGAGCGGAGGGGGCGGGCCTCGCGATCGCCCTCAGGGCGCTGGCCGGGGGCCGGGTCGGGATCGCGAGCTGCGCCCTCGGCGTCGCGCGGGCGGCCTACGAGGAGATGGAGCGGAACGTGCGCGCTGCCGACGCCGAGTGGAAGCGCCACGCGCTGGCCCAGGCCTACGCCGAGCTCGCCGCGGCCCGGGCGACCGTGGCCGAGGCGGCCCGGCGGAAGGACGCGGGCGAGCCGTTCGTTCTCGCCGCCTCCGTCGCCAAGCTGCTCGCCTCGCGGGCGGCCGTCGCCATCGCCGCCCGGGGGATCGACGTCGCGGGCCCGGCCGGCGCCCGCGCGGGCGCGGAGGCCGAGCGGTTGCTGCGCGACGCGCGGGTCTTCCCGATCGTGGAAGGGACCAGCGAGATCCAGGAGCTCGTCATCGCCCGGAGCCTGCTGGAGGCCACCGAGGAACGAACCGTCTTGTAATCCGGCCGGCTCGGAACGCCGGTGCCGCTCCCCGCGCGTCCCTCCACGCCGCCCGGCCCTCCTCCGGCGGGAGCGGAGGGGCCGATCGCCCTCGAGGCGACCGGCCTCGACCCCGAGGTGATCGCGCGACTCCGGGAGGACGGGATCCGAGATCTCTACCCGCCGCAGGCCGCCGCGCTCCCCCGGGTCCTCGCCGGTGAGAGCGTGCTGCTCGCCTGCCCGACCGCGAGCGGGAAGTCGCTCGTCGCCTACCTCGCGCTCCTCCGGGCCGCCCGGGCGGGCCGGACCGGTCTGTACCTCGTTCCGCTTCGGGCCCTCGCCCACGAGAAGGCGGAGGACCTCGCGAAGTTCGCCGAGCTCGGGCTGAAGGTCGGCGTCTCCGTCGGGGACTTCGACCTTCCCGCGAGCAAGCTCGAGCATCTGGACGTGCTCGTCGCGACGAGCGAGAAGGCGGACGGGCTGCTCCGCCGCGGCCATCCCTGGCTCGACCGGCTCGGGGTCGTCGTCGCCGACGAGGTCCACCTGATGCGCGACCCCGAGCGGGGGCCGACGCTCGAGGTGAGCCTGACCCGGCTGCGCCGGGCCTACCCGGACCTCCAGGTCGTGGCGCTCTCGGCGACCGTCGGCAACTCGGAAGAGGTCGCCGCCTGGCTCCAGGCGGCGCACGTCGTGAGCGAGTTCCGGCCCGTACCGCTGAAGCTCGGTGTCTACCGGGCCGGTCGCATCGTCTTCACCGACCTCTCGAGCCAGGAGGTTCCCCCGCCGGACGAAGCGGTCCCGCGGCTCGTCCGGACGGCGCTGCAGAACGGCGGCCAGGCGCTCGTCTTCGTCAACAGCCGGCGCGCCAGCGAGCAGCTGGCGCGGGGCCTCTCCGCGACCGTCGGCCCCCTCCTCAGCGCCGAGGAGCGGGGCCGAGCACGGACCGCCGCCGAGGAGCTCGGGGCGATCGCCGAGGAGGAGACGGAGGGACAGCGGCGGCTCTCGTCGCTCCTGCCGTACGGCGTCGCCTACCACAACGCCTCGCTCACCAACCCCGAGCGACGGCTCGTCGAGCACGCGTTCCGGTCCCGGGCGGTGAAGGCGCTCGTCGCCACGCCGACGCTCGCGGCCGGGATCAACCTGCCCGCGCGTCGCGTGATCGTGCGCGACACGACACGCTACGACGACCACGTCGGCATGCAGGCGCCGATCCCGGTCGGCGAGGTCCGCCAGATGCTCGGCCGGGCGGGGCGCCCCCAGTTCGACCCGTTCGGCGAGGCGCTGCTCGTCGCCCGGACCTCCGACGAGGAGGACCGGTTCCTCGAGACGTACCTCGACGCCGCCCCGGAGCCGATCGAGAGCCGGCTCGCGAGCGAGCCGGCGCTGCGGATGCACCTGCTGGCGCTCGTCGCCAGCCGCGCGGTCCGCTCCGAGGAGGAGCTGCGCGGCTTCTTCGCCGCGACGTTCTACGGCCGCACCCTCCCGTTGCCCGAGCTGCACCGCAAGCTCGACCGGGTCCGCACGTTCCTCGCCCGGAACGCCCTGCTCGAGCCCGGGACCGAGCTGCGCGCGACGCGCTTCGGGGAGCTGACCAGCGAGCTGTACCTCGATCCCCTGAGCGCCATCGTGCTCAAGGAGGCGCTCGGGCGGGCGCCGATCGGGGTCGCCCCGTTCCCGCTGCTCGCGGCGGTCTGCGCCACCCCGGACCTGCCGGCGCTGTTCCTGCGCCGCGGCGAGGGGGCCGACCTGCTCAGCCGCTTCACCGACGAGGCGAACGAGCTCCTTGTCCGCCCGGAGGAGCCTCCGCTCGACCTCGACCTCGAGGGGTTCCTCTCGACCCTCAAGACCGCCACGGTCCTCGAGGCGTGGCTGGACGAGACCCCGATCGTCGAGATCACCGAGAAGTACGGGATCGGTGCGGGCGATCTTCGCACCAAGGTCGAGGATGCCGAGTGGCTCCTCTTCGCCGCCGGCCGTCTCGCCGGGGCGTTCCAGCGCCGGCTGGCCCGCCCGCTCGACGACCTCGCGCTGCGCATCCGCTACGGCGTCCAGGAGGAGCTCCTCGACCTGGTCCGGCTCCGGGGGATCGGGCGCGTCCGGGGACGTCTGCTGTACCGGGCGGGCCTGCGGGACCGCGAGGCGTTGCGGCAGGCCCCGCTGGCCCGGATCGAGACCGCCCTTCGGTCCCGCGCGCTCGCGGAGATGGTCCTCGCCCAGCTCAACCGACGGGAGCGCTCGACCAGCCCGCCGCCCGTCCCGCCCGCTCCAGCTCCGGCCCCTCCGCCCCGATCGTCAACCCGGCGTCTCGACGACTTTGAGGGCACGTCGGGACCGTGACCCACTCGTCGATGGGCGTCAGCAGCCGGAGGACCGACCGGCTTCCGCCCGAGCCACCGGTCCGGATCTCGCGCCGCACGTAACCGGCCTGCTCCAGCCGAACGATACGGCGCCACAGCGTCGTGGTCGGCAGCGGGGCGATCCCGGCGGCGCGGGCCAGCCGGGCCTCGGTCGCCCGGATCACCCCCAGCCGGGCGCCCGTCCCGGCGCTCGCGCGCCCGATGGCGTCGACCACCGAAGGCTCGATCCGGATCGCGGGCTCTCCGTTCCGCGGCAGGAAGCCGGGCCCCCGCGCGCGGCCGGCCGCGAGGAGCTCCCGGCGCAGGAGGTCGACCGCCCGGTGGCTCCCACCGCCGTCCTCGATCGCGCGGGCCACGAGGCGATCGACGACGGCCGCCGGCAGGGGCTGACCAAGGACCCGTTCGCTGCGATCCCGGACGATGTTCGCGAGCGTGGTGGGAGGGTACGGCCGCAGCTCAACGAGCGGACCGAGCGAGGGGGAACGTCCGAGGCTTCGGGCGACCGTGGCGAGGCCCTCGGGGGTGCCCGCGACGATGGTCCAACACGGTGGGAGGCCGCTCTCGCCCTCGGGCAGGAATCGGTCCGGTTCCATCAGCGCGCGAAGGACCGGCCCGAGCTCGGGCCCGCCGACGACCGTGTCGTCCAAGAGGAGCACGAACGGCTGCTGCTCCCGGCGGAGGCGCCGGAGCCAGCCGGCGATGATCTCCGCGACCGGGAACCCGCGGCCGTCGAAGCCGGGGTCAAAGTTCTGGAGGAGGGCGGTCGCCACCCCGTGGGGACCCCGGAGGCCCGCCAGGCGGACGCGGAGGAGCCGGGGGCTCGGCCTTCCGGGAAGCTCCCGCAGGCGATCCGCGACCTCTCGGGCGGCCCCCCGCCCGACGGTGGAGCTGCCGGCGCCGCTCGCGCCGGC
>JASHTI010000114.1 GCA_030040625.1 Thermoplasmata archaeon | reverse complement strand
GACGCGGCCGTCGTGCGGCCCCGCGCGGACCGGCGCGAGGGGCTCGCGATCACGACCGCCGCCCAGCCGTGGGCCTGCCGCGAGGACCCGTACCGCGGCGCCGTCGCGGTCATGGAGGAGGCGGCCCGGGGCCTGTACGCGGTCGGGGCGCGACCGGACGCCGTGTCGGACTGCCTGAACTTCGGACCGCCGGAGCTCCCGTCGGTCGTCCACGACCTCGCGCGGGTCACCCGAGGGCTCGGAGAGGCGGCCCGAGCGCTCGGCTTCGCGATCCCGTCCGGCAACGTCAGCCTGTACAACGGGGGGCTGGGACGCGCGATCCCTCCGACGCCGATCGTGCTGGCGACCGGCATCGTCGAGGATCTCGCCCGGGCCGTGACGAGCGACCTCAAGTCGCCCGGCAACGGGCTGTACCTGCTCGGCCCGTCGCGGGCCGAGCTGGGGGGTTCCCTCTGGGCCCGTCGCCGCGGCCGCGCGGGACTGCTCGTCCCCCCCGGCGATCCCGCCGGCTTGCGCGCCTCCGGTGAGCGCCTGCTCCGAGCGCTGGCTCGCGGCGAGGTCGTCGCCGCGCACGACGTCTCGGACGGGGGCCTCGGCGTCGCGCTCGCCGAGATGGCGTTCGGAGGGGGCCTCGGCTTCGACGCGGAGCTCTCGGCCACCGGGCTCGCTGGGCCGGGGCTCGCCGCGGTGGCCGAAGGGGGCTCCCGTCTCGTCCTGGAGGTACCGGCCTCGCGGAGGCTCGCCTTCGAGCGAACGATGCGGGGACGCCCGGTCGCGCGGCTCGGCACGGTCGCGGAGCGGGACGGTCGGTTGCGATGGGCGGACCGCCCCCTCGGGGCGCTCGACCTCGCCGCGCTCTATCCCCGCTGGCGATCCTCCCTCGGGCTTCCGTAGCTCCGTGACCGTCACGGCCCTTGTCTCCGGCGGCAAGGACTCGATCTACGCCGCCTACCTCGCGGAGACGCAGGGCTGGCCGGTCGACGAGCTGGTGACGCTGCGACCGGCCGACCCGGCGTCGATGCTGTTCCATACCCCGAACCTCGCGCTCGTCCCGCTCCAGGCGGCCGCCTGGGGCAAGCGCCACCGGGCCGTGCCGGTCGCCGGGACCGGGGAGGCCGACGAGCTGCGGGCGCTCGACCGGGCCATCGGCGGCGCGTCCGGACCGGTCGTCGCCGGCGCGATCGAGTCCTCCTACCAGTGGTCGCGGCTCCTCCGCATCGCCGACCGGCACGGCCGGCGCCTCTACGCCCCCCTGTGGCGGAAGGCGCCGGAGCGGGTCGTCCGAGAGGAGATCGCCGCCGGGCTCGACATCCGGTTCGTCCACCTCGCGGCGGAGCCGCTGCCGGCCGCCTGGCTCGGGGAGCGGCTGACGGTGGACCGGCTCGAGGAGCTCGCACGCATCGGCCGGGACCGACGCCCGGTGAACGTCGCCGGCGAGGGAGGGGAGTACGAGACCCTGGTCGTGGACGCGCCGTTCTTCGCCGCCTCCCTCGTGCTGGGAGCGACGCAGCGGCACGTCACCCCGTGGACCGCGTCGCTGGAGATCTCCAGCGCTCACCTCAAGAGAAAGACCGGGGTCGGCCGCGCGGGCCTCGTATCGTGACCGCACGTCGGACCCCCCCGCGCCTCGCTTCCCTCTCACCGGCAGCGCGGGAAGCGGCCGCCCGGGCCCGCCGCGCGCTGGGCGACACGCGCGCGGTGCCGAACGTCGCGTGGATCGCGGCGCTGACCGGGGCGAACCGGCGCGAGATCGGCGCCGTCCTCGAGGAGCTCGAGGCGCTGCTCCCTGTCGAGGAGGAGATCCGGCACCGACACCTTTCCGCCGGCCGCGACTCCTACGCGCAGATCCGGGCGCCGTTCGATCTCTTTGCGATCGTGCGCCTCCTCCGTCCCGAGCATATCGTCGAGGCCGGCGTCAGCAGCGGGGTCTCCAGCGCCCACTTCCTGGCCGCCCTCCGCCGCAACAAGCGCGGTCGCCTCCACTCGATCGACCTTCCGCTCCGGCAGAAGGGGGCCCGGCTCGACCGAGGGGAGTCGAGCGTCGCCCTTCCCCCCGGCCGGGAGACGGGATGGGCCGTCCCCGAACGGCTCCGGGACCGGTGGGACCTGCGGCTCGGCCGCAGCGAGGAGCTGCTGCCGGCCCTGGCGGCGGAGCTCGACGGGATCGGCGTCTTCCTCCACGACGACCTCCACACGCCGGCGCACCTCTCCTTCGAGCTCGAGACGATCCGCCCCCACCTGCGGGCGGGCTCGGTGGTCCTCGCCGACAACACCGTATGGACCGGCGAGGCGTTCCCGCGGTTCGCGCGGTCGTTGGGCGCCCGGCTCGTCCGCCGTGGGCGCAGCGACCTCGTGGGCCTCCGGCTCCCGGACCGCCCTCCAGCATTATAGTCCGAACCGGCTCTTCCGAGACGATGGCGGCGTCCCGGAGCCCGGGCCCCGCGGCGCGGGCGCCCCCCACGGTCGACGACCCGGTGCTCGACGCGCAGCGCCGCTGGGAGTCCGAGGTCCTGGGCCCCTACCTCGCGAAGAGCCCGGAGCGCCGGAGCGGCTTCGCGACGCTCGGCGGCATCGGGGTCGACCGACTCTACACCCCGAGGTCCCGGGCCCGGGGCTTCGCGACGATCGGCTACCCCGGCCAGCCGCCGTACACCCGCGGGATCCACCCGACGATGTACCGCGGACGGGTGTGGTCGATGCGGATGTTCTCCGGCTTCGGCTCGCCGGAGGACACGAACCGGCGGTTCCGCTACCTGCTCGCCCACGGGGAGAGCGGGCTGTCGATCGCCTTCGACGACCCGACGCTCTACGGCCTCGACGCCGACGATCCCGAGGCGCTCGGGGAGGTCGGCAAGTGCGGGGTCAACGTCAGTTCGCTGGACGACATGGGGCGCCTTCTGGCGGGGATCCCGCTCGGCCGGGTCACCACGAGCATGACGATCAACGCCCCGGCGAACGTCCTCTGGGGCATGTACCTGCTCGTCGGACGCCAGCACCGGGTGCCGGTCGCCGCCCTCGGCGGCACGACGCAGAACGACATCCTCAAGGAGTACATCGCCCAGAAGGAGTTCCTCTACCCGCCCCGACCGGCGCTGCGGCTCGTCGTGGACACGATCGAGTACGCCACCCGCCATACGCCGCGCTGGAACCCGGTGTCGATCTCCGGCTACCACATCCGCGAGGCCGGCTCGACCGCCGTCCAGGAGCTCGCCTTCACCCTCGCCGACGGACGCACCTACGTCCAGGAGGCGATCGCCCGGGGCCTGGACGTCGACGACTTCGCGCCCCGGCTCTCGTTCTTCTTCAACTCGCACAACGATCTCTTCGAGGAGATCGCGAAGTTCCGCGCCGCGCGACGGATCTGGGCCGAGGTGATGGCCGACGAGTTCGGGGCCCGGAACGAGCGATCCCGCTGGCTCCGTTTTCACACGCAGACGGCGGGCTGCTCCTGCACGGCCCGGCAGCCCGAGCTGAACGTCGTGCGGACGACGATCCAGGCGCTGGCGGCCGTCCTAGGCGGCACGCAGTCGCTGCACACGAACTCCTACGACGAGGCGCTGCAGCTGCCGAGCGAGGACGCGGTCCGCATCGCGCTGCGGACCCAGCAGATCCTGGCGCACGAGACCGGGATCACGGAGACGGTCGACCCGTTCGGCGGCAGCTACTACGTGGAGTGGTTGACGGATCGCATGGAGGAGGAGGTCCGCCGCTACTTCGACCGGATCGACCAGATCGGCGGGGTCGTGGCCGGGATCGAGCGGGGATTCTTCCAGCGCGAGATCCAGGAGGCGTCGTTCCGCTACCAGCGCCAGGTCGAGAGCGGGGAGGCGAAGGTCGTCGGCGTCAACGCCTACACCGTCGACGAGGCGATCCGCGTTCCCCGGCTCAAGATCTCGGAGGCGGCGCGCCGGAGCCAGAGCCGCCGGCTCCGCGCCCTGCGCGGCCGACGGGACCGGGCGCGCCACACCCGCGCGCTGGACCGTCTGCGGAAGATCGCGGCGACCGAGAGCGGCAACACCATGCCCGCGGTCCTCGAGGCGTTGAAGGCGCACGCGACGCTCGGCGAGATCGTCCGCGCCTTCCAGGACGTCTACGGGCCGTACCGCGAGCGCTCGACCTACTAGGGCGGCGACGCGCGTGACGGCGGCCCGCTCCGACCGGCGCGCCGGCGGCGCCCCCGCCTCCTCCGAGTACCGGCGGGCGCTCGAGCAACTGTACCGGCGCCGGCGGTTCGGGCTCCGGCCCGGCGTGGAGGTCGAGCGGGCCGTGCTCGGCGCCCTCGACGACCCCCAGCAGCGGCTGCCCGCGATCCACGTCACAGGCAGCAAGGGGAAGGGATCGGTCTCGACGATGGCGGCGGCGATCGTCGCCGCGCACGGACGACACACGGGGCTGTTCACGTCGCCCCACCTCGCGAGCTACCGGGAGCGGTTCCGGCTGGACGGCCGCGAGATCCCGCCGGAGGCGGTCGTCGAGGGCCTCGGGCGGGTCGAGGCGGCGACGGCCCGGCTCCTCGCCTCGGGGTCGATCGACCGCGAGCCGACGTTCTTCGAGGCGACCACCGCGATCGCCTTCGACTGGTTCGCGCGGAGCGGCGCCGAGGCGCTCGTCGCCGAGGTCGGGATCGGCGGCCGGCTCGACGCCACCAACGTCCTTCCGTCGCGCGTCGGGGTCCTCACCACGATCGAGCTCGAGCACACGGAGATCCTCGGGCCGACGCTCGCCGCGATCGCGGGGGAGAAGGCCGGCATCCTCCACGCCGGGATGCGGGCGGTCGTCGGCGAGCTCCCGGACGAGGCGGCGGAGGTCGTCACCCGTACCGCCGACCGGCTCGGGGTCCCCGTCTGGAGGCTCGGACGCGAGATTCGGGGGGAGCGGACGGACCTCGCCCCGGACGGACAGGACATCGAGGTCCGTCTCCCGGGCCACGCGCCCCTGCCGCTCCACCTTCCGCTCCTCGGCGCCTTCCAGGTCGGAAACGCCGCTCTCGCCGTCGCTGCGAGCGCCCGCTTCCTCGAGGCGGAGGGACGTGCGCTCGACCCGGCGGCGACCCGCCGGGGGCTCGCGCACGTCCAGATCCCCGGCCGGTTGCAGCGCGTCGCCCGGGACCCGGAGCTCCTCTACGACGTCGCGCACACCCCGGGCAGCGCCCGGGCCGTCGCGGTGGGGGTCGCCGAGATCGCCCCCCTCGCCGACCCGGCCTCGAGCGCGATCGTCTTCGGGTGCCTGGCGGGCAAGCGCGTCGAAGCGATCCTCGACGCCCTCGCCCCGATCGCCCGGACCGTCGTCGTCGTCCCGGTCCGCTCCGAGCGGGCGCTGCCGGTGGCGGAGCTGCGGGCCGCCGCGGCGGGGCGCTTCCCCCGCATCGTGGTCGCCCCCGGCGCCGCCGAGGGCCTGCGACTCGCACGCGCCGCGACCGGTCCGGACGGCGTCACGCTCGTCGTGGGCAGCGACTACCTGGTGGGGGAGCTGCTCCGTCCCGAAGGGAGCGACGAGCCGGATCTCAGCGACCCGGGCCACGGCCCGCCGCCCTCCGCGGAGGACGTCGCCCGATGACCGGCCGAACCCGCCCCTTCCCGTGGCCCGTACTTCTCGACCGCCTCTCGGCGCAGTACCGGACCGGCGACTGGCGCCGACCGTACCTCCGGGACCACGCCGAGGATCCGTTCCAGGTGCTGATCGGCACGATCCTCTCGCAGCGCACCCGGGACGCGAACACCGACGTCGCCTCCGCGGAGCTGTTCGCCCGCTTCCCCGACGCCCGGAGCCTGGTCCGCGCGGATCCGGCGCAACTCGTGCCGATCATCCGCCGCGTCGGCTTCTACCGGACGAAAAGCCGGGTGATCCGGGCGTGCGCCCAGGCGGTCCTGGATCGCTACGGCGGCTCGGTCCCCCGCACCTACGAGGAGCTCGTCGCGCTCCCGGGCGTGGGACCGAAGACCGCCAACTGCGTCCTCGTCTTCGGCTACGGGATCCCCGCGATCCCGGTCGACACCCACGTACACCGCATCGCCAACCGGCTCGGCGTCGTGCGGACCCGCACCCCCGAGGAGACCGAGGCCCGCCTGCGCGCCGTCGTGCCGGAGCGCTACTGGATCCCCGTGAACCCCCTGCTCGTCCAGCACGGGCAGAACCTCTGCCGGCCGCGCGGGCCCCTCTGCGGTCGATGCCCGATCGCCGAGCTCTGCGCGACCGGCCGGGCGCTCAGCTCCGGTCGGTCCCCGCCTCGGCCGGACGATGCACCGAGCGGGTCGCCCGCAGGCCGAGGAGCGCGACGAGGGTCGCCAGCTGGGCGGCAGCGAGGTACTCCCAGGCGAACGGGTACGAGCGCGCGGCGACCAGCCAGCCGAACAGGGCGGCGACCCCCGCGCCGCCCGCCAGCTGGATCGCGTTGAGCAGCCCGATCGCGAGCGGTATCTCCCCGGCCGGCAGCTCCGCCCAGTAGTGGGGAAGCACGTACATCACCGCGTAGGCGAAGCCGTAGGCGAAGGAGAACGCCGAGCCGATCGCGAGCGCCGCGGCGACGCCGGCGATCGGCAGCGCGGCGAGGCCGGCCGCTCCGATCAGGGTCACGCCGACCAGCTGCAACCGGTGGCGAGCCGACCGTTCGGCAATCCAGCCGCCGACCGGCCCACCGACGACGCTCGCCAGGATGAACGAGGCGCCGACGGCCCCCGCCAGCCACGACGGCCACAGGCGGACCGACTCCCCGTACGGAACGACGAACTGGCCCGTGGCGAACGTCGCCCCCTCGAAGCCGACGAACGCGAGACCGAGCGCGAGCACCGAGCGCCCCCGCCAGGCCGTGCCGAGGGGACCCGGGGAGGTGACGGTCGCTCGGCCCCGCGGGCGCGTGAGCAGCCACGTCGCGACCGTGACGAGCGCCAGGGCGACGCCCCCGAGCACCAAGTTCTCCCGCCAGCCGACGACCGGAACGAGCAGGGCGGCGCCCGCGACACCGGCGGCCGCGCCGGCGCTGAACGCGGAGGAGAAGCCGCCGACCGGGATCCCCCGCTCCCCCGGGCCGAAGAGTCGCCCGACCCAGCCGATCGCGGGCGAGAAGAACAGCCCCGCGCCGACGCCGGCGACGATCCGGCTCGCCAGAAGCTCGGGAAAGCCGGGGGCGAAGGCGCCGGCGATCGCGGTGACCGCGAGGATCGCCGCCCCGCCGATCGCCACCGGGCGCTCGCCGAGACGGCGGGCGAGCAGGCCCGCCGGCACCTGGCTCGTTCCGGCTCCGACCAGGAACGCCGCCGCCAGGAGGCCCCAGCCGGCGGGCCCGACGCCGAAGCTCGCCCCGATGCGGGGGAGCGCCGGCCCGATGTCGAACCAATTGTAGGCGTAGGCCAGACGCAGCGCGACCAGGAGCCCGGTCGTTCGCCCGCGTCGCGCGCGCTCTTCCGGCGCGCCCGCCGCGGCGCGGCCCGGCCGCGGCTCGAAGCTCGCCTCGCCCACGCGCCTCCCGTCCCGGACGGCTCCCAGCCGCGCGGGACCTTATGTTAGGGCCGGCGTAGCCGCCGCCGATGGAGGCCGCGGAGTACGACCTCGCGTACTTCCGTTCGAACGGGTTCCATCGCCGCGCCTGCGTCGTCTGCGGTTCGCCGTTCTGGACGCTCGGCGACCACGACCGCTGCCAGGAGGCCCCGTGCCGGGACTACGGCTTCCTCGGTCACCCGGTGTTCCGTCGCCCGTACGCCCTCCGCGAGATGCGCGAGGCGTTCCTCGGCTTCTTCGAGCACCGGGGCCACACGCGCCTCCGGCGCTACCCGACCGTCGCGCGATGGCGGAACGACGTCTTCTTCACGCAGGCGTCGATCTACGACTTTCAGCCGTGGGTCACGAGCGGCGCCATCCCGCCGCCCGCCAACCCCCTGACGATCTCGCAGCCGGTGCTCCGCTTCATCGACCTCGAGGAGGTCGGCCGCAGCGGCCGTCACCTGACGCTCTTCGAGATGCTGGCGCACCACGCGTTCAACCGGCCCGACCACGAGGTCTACTTCAAGGAGCGGACGGTGGAACTCTGCCACGAGCTGTTCACCGCCGAGCTCGGAGCGCCCGCGACCGGTCTCACCTACAAGGAGGAGGTCTGGGAGGGCGGCGGGAACCTCGGCCCGTCGCTGAGCGTCGGGCTCGCCGGTCTCGAGGTCGCCACGCTCGTGTTCATGGAGTACGTCCGGGACGGCGAGCGGCTGAAGCCGATGCCGCTCACCGTCGTCGACACGGGCTACGGGCTCGAGCGCCTGGTCTGGGCGAGCCAGGGGACTCGGACCGCCTACGAGGCGGTCTTCGCCGGCGAGTACGACGAGCTTCGGCGCTCGTTCCCGCCCCGCGAGACCGCCATCCTGATCGATCACGCCCGGGCGCTGAACTTCCTGCTGACCGACGGCGTCGTGCCGTCGAACGGCAAGGAGGGGTACTTCGCCCGGCTCCTCCTCCGCCGCATGCTTCGGCTGCTCTCCAAGGTCCCGGAGGCACCGAGCCTCGTCGCGATCCTCGACCGCTCCGGGCGCGAGCTCGCCCGCGACTACCCGGAGATCGGCGAGCACCGCGACGACCTCGCCCGCGTCGTGGAGGCGGAGATCGAGCGGTACCGGGAAGCGCTGGAGCGCGCCCGCCAGACGATCCGCCGGCAGGATGCGAAGTACCGCGCTGAGGGGAGCCGGGCGACCGAGGAGGACCTCCTCCGCTGGTACGACTCGCTCGGCGTGCCGCCGGATGTCGCGGTCGAGGAGCTCTCTCAGCCGCCGGCGATCCCCGAGGACTTCTACGCCCGCGTGGCGGCCCGGCACGAGTCCGAGCGTCCGACGACCGACTACGTCGACGCCTCCGAAGGGTTCCCCGAGGTGCCGGCGAGCGTGCCGGGGACGGAGGTCCTCTACTACCTGGACCCGTACACCGTGGCCTTTGAGGCCCACGTGGTCCACGTCGACGGGCCGTTCGTCGTCCTGGAGCGGACCTACTTCTACCCGACCGGCGGCGGCCAGGTGGCGGACCGGGGGCACCTCGGGGACCTCGAGGTGATCGACGTCGGGCGGAAAGGTCCCCACGTCCTCCACCGCCTGGAGCGGGCCGCCCCGTGGCATCCCGGTGACCGGGTCCGCGGCCGCATCGATCCCCGGCGGCGCACGCAGCTGATGCAGCACCACACCGCGACCCATCTGCTGAACGGAGCGCTGCGGGAGGTCCTCGGCCCGCACGTCTGGCAGGCCGGCGCGCACAAGGCGCCGGAGCTGGCGCGCATCGACGTGACCCATTTCCGGTCCCCGAGCGCCGACGAGCTGCGCCGCGTCGACCGGCTCATCAACGCGGTGGTCCGCGAGAACCGGCCCGTGAAGAGCTACTTCGAGAGCCGGACCGAAGCGGAGCGGCGCTTCGGGTTCACGCTCTACCAGGGCGGCGCCGTCCCGGGCAAGGAGCTGCGGATCGTCGAGATCGAGGGGTTCGACGTCGAGGCGTGCGGTGGGACGCACTGTACGCACACCAGCGAGGTGGGGGCGATCCAGCTCGTGGACGTCGAACGGATCCAGGACGGGATCGTACGGCTCTCCTTCGCCAGCGGCGAGCGGGCGCTCGAGCTGCGCGAGGAGCACGAGGCGACCCTGAAGGAGGCGGCCCGTCGCCTCGGGGTCCCGCCGGAGAAGCTTCCCGAGGGGATCGACCGGCTGCTCGGGGAGGTCGAGGAGAGCCGCAAGGTCGCGAAGGCGCGGACGCGGGGGGACCTCGAGGGGATGGCGACGTCGCTGCTCGCCGACCCGACCCGCACCGCGGCCGTCGGCCCGACGACGATCATCGCGGCCACCGTCGACCTCGACCGGGCCGGGCTCACCGAGCTCTCCCGGATCCTCTCCCGGGCGGACGGCCGAGTGGTCCTGCTCGCGTCCGAGCGCGAAGGGAAGGGAACGCTGTTCGCCGGCTCAACGGCTTCCGGCGTCTCGGCCCTCGCGCTGATCGAGCAATCGCGCGCCGTCTTCCAGGCCAAGGGCGGGGGAAACCCCTCCGCCGCCACCGCCGTCGGCGAGCCGGGGGAGCCCCTCCAGCGGGCCCTCGGCGCAGCGCGCGAGGCGGCCCGACAGGCCGCCGGCGGCTGAGCGCCCCGGGCGTGGGAGCCCGAGGCGGAACCATCAAGATGGGGACCCCGCTCGGGGCCCCTCCGCGGAGGGCGACGACGATGGCCGAGGCGGGGGCGATCCGGCGGGCCTACGCCCAGCTGGCCCCCCGCTGCGACCCGCGGTTCTTCACCAACGCCGCGGCGGCCGACAGCTACCTTCGCTTCCATGTCTCTCGGTTCGTCGACACCGTCTCCGCGCTGCGGGGGGTCGTCCCCGCCGGCACGCGGGTCCTTGAGGTCGGCAGCCGCCCCTACCTGCTCTCCCTCCTGGTACGGGACGAGCTGCACGTCGCGGTCGACGGGGTGAACGACGGGCCGACCGAGGACTACGAGGGGGTCCACACCTACGGCGTCAACATGGAGAAGGGCCAGGTCCCGCGACCGGACGGCTACTACGACCTGGTCCTGCTCTGTGAGGTCTTCGAGCACCTCCTCGACCCTTCGGCCGTGCTCACCGAGGTGAATCGGCTGCTCCGGCCCCAGGGGCGGCTCTTCCTGTCGACCCCGAACGTCGCGGCGCTGGCGAAGGCGCTCAGCCTGCTCGCCGGACGCAACGTCTACCACGGGCTCTCGTCGACCTCGCCGTACGCCCGCCACAACCGCGAGTACACCGCCGGGGAGCTGCGCCGCGCGCTCCCGGCGTTCGGCTTCCGCATCGACCGGCTCGACCTGCGCAACTACCGGGACCTGCACGGCCGGCCCACGCCCCGGATCGACTACCTCACCGCGGTCTGGCCGAGCCGCCGCCGTCGCCTCGATCTCCTCGGCACGAAGGTCGGCCCGGTCACGGACCCCCACCCCCCGAGCATCTACCGACGCTCGGACGTCGACTACCACGACTGAGTCGACCCCCTACGGGAGCGTACGGCCCGGCGAGAAACGCCGGGCGCCGTCGGCGGTTTTGCGGCACAAAGCTTTAGTTCCCCAGCCACCCCATTCGCACGCGGGACGCTCGATGGTTCGTGGGATACCGGGACCCTCGCTCCGACCGATCTCCCCCAGCAGAGCATGACCGGTGAAAACGGCGGGATCGTGGGGCGGGTGCCCCCCGAGGTGGTTTCGTTCCTGAGCGGAAAGGGCGGACGCTCCCTGATCATCAAGGGCGGCGCCGGCACGGGCAAGACGACCTTCGGGCTCGAGTTGCTCGAGCGCATCGGTCAGCCGAGCCGCTCGTTCTACCTCTCGACCCGCGTCGGCGACGAGTCGCTGTACCGCCAGTTCCCCTGGCTCAAGACGACCGAGATGCGCTCGCGCATCCTCGACGCGGCCAAGCTGTTCCTCGACACGATCAGCACCGCCGGCAAGAGCCGGCCGACCGAGCTGCCCGAGACGGAGCAGCGGAAGATCAAGGCCGGCAAGGAGGTCCTCGGCAGCTTCGGCCAGGAGCGCGGACCCCCGACGCGCGTCGACCGGACGCACCTCGCCGCGCTGCTGAAGCGCAGCCCGATGCCCGAGGTGGAGAACGTCTACAACCGGATCGAGCGGGCGCTGCCGGAGAAGTCGCTCCTCGTCATCGACTCCCTCGAGGGTGTGACCCACAAGTACGGTCTCGAGATGGAAGAGTTCGTGATGGCGCTCCAGAAGGACCTCGTGGAGGCGTCCACCACGGACGTCGTCATGATCCTGGAGAAGCCCGAGGCGGGCGGGATCGAGTATCTCGTCGACGGCCTCATCTCGATCCAGCGCGAGGAGCTCGACGAGCGCCGGGTCCGCCACCTGCGCCTCGAGAAGCTCCGCGCCACCAACATCGGCCGGGCCCGCTACGCGGTGACGTTGAACGGCGGGCGCTTCGAGGCCCTAGGGACCCCCGGGGGAGCGAACGGCAAGGGGGCGGCGCCGACCTGGACGACGACCCCGGACCCGGACCGGTTCTACTCGACGGGCATCCCGGATTTCGACGCGCTGCTCGGCGGCGGCCTCCGCCGGGGGAGCTTCAACGCGTTCGAGGTCGACGTCAACGTCGGGGTCGACGACTACTACATGCTGTTCACGCCGACGTTCCTCAACTTCCTCGGCCAGGGCCGCGGCATGATCGCGGTCCTCGCGGCCGGCGAATCCCCCTGGAAGCTGCGCGAGTCGCTGGTGAAGTACGTGCCGGCGCACCACTTCGACACCCGCGTCCGGGTTCCCGACTACACGGTCAGCGAGACGGAGGAGCCGTACATCCTCCCGATGGCGCGGTTCGGCCGCGACGAGGCGATGCGGGCGATGGTCACGGCCGAGAAGGCGGCGGCCGGGCCGGACCGTAAGCCGTTCATCGAGTACATGGCGTTCGACACGTTCGAGAGCCTGATGGGCGACCAGGTCGCCATCCGGATGTACTTCAGCGGTGTCTCGCGAACGAAGCACGTCGGCAACCTGGGCATCGGCCTGTTGAAGCCGGGGCTGCTCGTCTCGAGCGAGATCCTGAACATGATGGACACGTACTTCCGGATCGTCAACATCGACAACGCGCCGTGCATCTACGGGATCCGGCCCCGGACCACGATCTACGCGATCAGTCCGGACCCCGAGAAGGGCGCGCCGCACGCGGTGCTGACGCCGGTCGTCTAGCGCGGCAGGCCGAGCGCCAGGATCCCGAGCCCGTACAGCACCAGCGCCGGGACGATCGTCATGGTGAGGTCGTCGTCGAGCCAGCGGAACCGCCACCGCTCGACGGCGATCGCGACGACCGCCGCGAGGCCCGCGAGCGGGAGCGCGGCGATCGGCGGCCAGCGCCCGATCCCCGCGAGGGCCGCCGCGGCGAGGCCGGCGTAGACCGTCAGCGGAACTCCGAGTCGGATCGTCCGGCCCCGGGGTCGGGCGCGCAGTTCGCCGATCAGCGGATCGACGAGCGAGGTCCCGAGGATCGCCGCGGCGGCGATCGGCTCGGGAAAGAGCACGATCGCGGCGACGAGCCCGGTCGCGTAGAACAGGAAGCTCGCCGGCCGGTGGGCCTCGTACGGGCGGATCGTCGGGAGATCGACGTGGAGGCCCAGCCGCAGGACCTCCAGCGCCCCCGCCACGCCCAGCGCGAGGAAGAGGACCCCCTCCTTCGGCAGGACGACGAAGAAGTCCCCCGGCAGGAGGTAGTAGATCAGGACGAGCGCGCCGGCCCCGTGGATCAATCGGCGCCAGATCTGATCGCCGGCCTCCGGCTCGCGGCCGAAGACGGCGGCGAGCCGACGCCGAAAGCGGCCGCCCCGGTGGAGACGGAGCCCCGTCGCCGCGCCCGACGCGCCCCCGGTCCCGCCCGGGGCTCGGGGCGGCGCCTCCGGACCGGCCACGGGGCGTCCCGGTCGCAACGAGATTTCATGGTTTCGCGGCGGCCCCCCTCGGGCCGGCACGGACGGAGCCGGTCGCGAAACGCTGAAAAGAGCCGCCGATTCGGACCGGCATGAAGGTCACGGTCCTGGTCGGGAGCAAGTCGGACCTCGAGCTCGCCGAGAAGGTCCGCAGCCGCCTCACGGAGTTCCAGGTCCCCTGCGAGGTCCACGTCGCCTCGGCCCATCGGACCCCGGAGAAGGTCGAGCGGCTGGTCGCCGACCCGGCGACGGACGTCTTCGTCGCGATGGCCGGCCTCTCGGCGGCGCTGCCGGGCGTCGTCGCCGCGCGCACCCTGAAACCGGTGATCGGCGTGCCGCTCCACCGGGGCCTCGGGCTCGACAGCCTCCTGTCGGTCGTCCAGATGCCGCCCGGCATCCCCGTCGCCTCGGTGGGGCTGGACGCGGCGGAGAACGCCGCGCTCCTCGCGGTCGAGATCCTGGGCCTGGCCCATCCCGAGCTGCTCCCGCGGCTCACCGCCTACCGGGCGAAGTGGCGGGAGGAGCCCGCCCCGGCGCCCTCGAGCGCCGGAACGGCATGAACGACCCCAAGGCGTTCGTCACGGAGGCCGTCGCGCGGCTCCGGGCCGAGGTTCCGGGCCCCGCGATCGTCGCCGCCTCGGGCGGGATCGACTCGACGACGGCCGCGCTGCTCGCCCAGCGGGCGCTCGGCGATCGCTCGCACGCGATCTTCGTCGACACCGGGCTGCTGCGGGCCGGGGAGGTCGCGCGGGTCGGCGAGCTGTTCCGGGCGACCGGGCTCACCTTCGAGACGGTCGAAGCGAGCGCACGGTTCCTCGCGGCGCTGAAGGGGGTCCGCGACCCCGAGGAGAAGCGACGGCGGATCGGCGCCGCGTTCATCGAGCTGTTCCAGGAGAAGGCGACCGTGCGGGGGACCGACCGGCTCGTCCAGGGGACGATCGCGCCGGACTGGATCGAGAGCGGGGGCGCCCAGCGGGACACGATCAAGACGCACCACAACGTCGGCGGCGTGCCGAAGTCCAGCCGACTGGTCCTCGTCGAGCCGCTGCGGGACCTCTACAAGGACGAGGTCCGGGCGGTCGCGCGCGAGCTCGGCATCCCGGCCGCGGATCGCCAGCCGTTCCCCGGCCCCGGGCTGGCCGTCCGGGTCCAGGGTGCGATCGACGCGGAACGCCTCCGACGGGCCCGCGTCGCGAACGCCGTGGTCGAGGAGGAGATCGACCGGGCCGTGGCGGCCGGCGAGATGCCCGGCCCCTGGCAGTACTTCGCGGTCCTCCTCGATGCCCCGACCGTCGGCGTGACGGGGGACAACCGGGTGCACGGGGATGCGGTGAGCGTCCGGGTCGTCGAGTCCAGCGACGCGATGACCGCCACCGCGGCCTCCGTTCCGATGAGCGTCCTCGGGCGGATCTCGCGGCGCATCACGAGGGAGCTGCCCGCGCAGGTCGTCCGCGTGCTCTATGACGTCACCGACAAACCGCCGGCGACGATCGAGTGGGAGTGATCCCGCCCGCCGCCGGCCGCCCGCCGGCGGCGGGAATGGCTATCTACGGGGGGCGGCCCTTCCCCGGCCGATGAAGTCCCCGCCGTCGCCCACGGTCCGATCGGTCCAGATCCCGGAGGAGGTGGCGCGTCGTCTCGAGTCCCGCCTCGAGGGCTCGGCGTTCACCTCGGTCGACGCCTTCGTGACCTTCGTCCTCGGCCGGCTCCTCGAGGAGTCCGGCGGCCCGGGGTTCACCGAAGAGGACGAGCGCGCGCTCAAGGAACGGCTGCGCTCCCTCGGGTACATCGACTAGGCGGCGGCGCGACCGGGCGCGATCGGTCCCTCATGCTGAGCTGTCCGTTCTGCGGGGCGCCCGAGACCGACCGATTCGATCTCGAGGGCCGGCGATTCCTCGTCTTCCGCTGCCTGTTCACGCCGCAGGTCGATCCCCACCTGGACGAGGCCGGGCTGCGGGAGCACCTCGCCCGCGACTACCGGTCCGACGGGTCGGGCGCCTACTTCCGGCAGATGTGCGACCGCCTCCACCTCTACGTCACCGCCGGCGCGGGCGGCCGGGAGCTGAAAGGCACCGCCGCGGGGACCGAGCCCTCCCCGTGACCGAGCGGCCGGGCCCCGTCCCGCGCTAGCGGGACGGCGGGGGCAGGCGCGCGACGATCGGCTCCGTGGGCACGAGGTGCCGCGACAGGCCGATCTCCTCCGGACCGGCGCCGAACGCGAGCGCGACGAGCTGCGGGAGGTGGAAGACCGGCATGTCCAGCGGCTGGCCCACGAGCTTGGCGGCCGGCCCCTGGTAGGCGTCCAGCGAGATGTGGCAGAGCGGGCACGGGGTCGCCATCGCCTCCGCGCCGTGCGCCTTGGCGTCCAGGATCTGGTGGCCCGCGATGCGGCCGGCCGTCTCCGGCTTGACGAACTGGATCGGGAAACCGCAGCACATCACCCGACCCCGGTACAGCACCGGCTCGGCGCCGAGCACCTTCAGGAGGTCCTCGAAGGCGTGCGGCTCCTCCGGCGATTCCCACCGCATCTCGTCCGACGGGCGCAGCAGGTGGCAGCCGTAGAACGCCCCGACCTTGATCCCGGCGAGCGGCCGGCGGACCTTCGCCCGGATCGCCTCCAGGCCGACCTGCTCGACCAGGACCCGCAAGAGGTGCGTGACCTTCGCCGTCCCCTGGTAGCGGATCCCGAGGGGCCCGAGCGCCCCGTCGACCTTCGCGCGGACGGCGGGGTCCTTCAGGCGGAGCTGGGCGAGCGTGAGCATCCCCTGGCACGTCGAGCAGATCGTCAGGAGGTCGAGACCGGCCGCCTCGGCGATGGCTAGGTTGCGGGCGTTGATGGCGACGTTGAGGACCTCGTTCGCCTCGTCGACGAACCCGGAGCCGCAGCAGGAGAACCGGGGGAACTCGACCAGCTCGATCCCGACGGCCCTCGCGACCCATCGGGTCGCCATGTCGAGCTCGCGGCCGGACTCCTGCGCGACGCATCCGGGATAGTAGGCGAGCTTCACCGCGGCTCCTCGGGATCCAGCGCCTCGTAGATCTTCTCGAGCTCGTCGGCCCCCTCGATCGGGCGCGGCCGCTTGGCGACCTCCGGCTTCTTCCGCCAGATCGCGAGCCCGTGCGGCAGCTGGGGGAGCATGCCGACGACCCCGAACGTCTGGCGGACGAGCCGGCTCTCGTTCAGCGTCCCGGCGGCGCGGATGTTCGTCTTGAAGCCGACGGCATGGCGTGAGCCGTGCTCCGTCGCTCCCTGGGCGGCGATCGCCATCTCCTTGAGGTCCCGGATCCGCTCGCTCGGTCGGACGTCCTTCGGGCACGCCTCCGTGCACAGGTGGCAACGGAGGCAGAGCCAGAGCCCCTCCGTCTGGATGCGAACGAGCCGGTCCTGGTGCGCTCCGTCCCGCGGGTCGACGACGAACCGGTAGAGCTTCGCGAGCGCCATCGGCCCCGGGAACGCCGGGTCGGCGGCGACGGCCGGGCACGCCGAGTAGCAGGCCGCGCAGGCGATGCAGCGCGGGGTGTCGTGGAAGCGCTCGACCTCGGCCGGCGTCATCGGGTTGGGCCGGCCCTCCGGCATCGGGTGGAGCGGGTCCGGCTTCAAGTGCGGCTCGATCCGCTCGTACTCCTTCCAGAACGACGCCTGGTCGACGACGAGATCGCGGATCACCGGCTGGTTCGCCATCGGCTCGACGACGATCCGTCCGTGGCGCTCGATCTCCGGTCCGACCGGCGTCTCGCAGGCGAGCCGGCTCTTCGAGTTGATCCGCATCGCGCAGGAGCCGCAGATCGCGCTTCGGCAGCTGTAGCGCAGGCTGAGCGTCGGGTCGACCTCCGCGCGGACCTTGAGCAGCGCCGAGAGGACCGGGGTGTGCGGCGACAGCTCGAGCTCGTAGCGCCGGTACGACGGCTTCGCGTCGACCCCCGGCTGGAAGCGGTAGACCTCGAGCGGGACCGGGATCGCGGAGGCGGTCGGCATCAGTAGACCCGCTCCGTCGGCTCGAACCGGGTGAAGGCGACCGGGGCGTAGTCGAGCGCGGGCCCGGTCGGGGTCCGTCGCGCGAGCGTGTGGCGCATCCAGCGCGCGTCGTCCCGCTTCGGGAAGTCCGTGCGCGCGTGGGCCCCGCGGCTCTCCGTCCGCGCGTAGGCGCCGACCAGGATCACCTCGGCGAGCTCGAGGAGGTGCCCGGTCTCCAGCGCGTCGGTGAGGTTGAGATTGTAGACCGGCGAGCGGTCGACGACGCGCACCTTCTCGAAGCGGGCGCGGAGGGCGCGGAGGCGCTGGATCCCCTCCAGCATGCCGGCGGCGTCGCGGTAGATCCCCGCGCACTCCTCCATCGTCCGTTGCATCTCGGTCCGCAGCGTGGACGGATCCTCGCCGTCCGTGCGGGCCGACCAGGCGCGCAGCGGGGCGGCCGCCGCCTCCAAATCGCTCGCGTGCATCTCCGGCGCCGGGGCGGTCGCCGCGTAGGCGGCCGCGGCCCGCCCGGCCTCGCGGCCGAAGACGAGCGTCTCGAGCAACGAGTTCCCGCCGAGACGGTTCGCCCCGTGGATCGAGACGCACGCCGCCTCGCCGGCGGCGTACAGCCCCGTGAGGTTCGTCGCCCCGTGGATGTCCGTCCCGATCCCGCCCATCATGTAGTGCTGGGCCGGGTAGACGGGGATCGGCTCGGTGACCGGATCGATCCCGGCGAACCGGCGGGCGAAGTCGCAGATCTCGGTGAGGCGCGACTCGACCCGCTCCCGCCCGAGGTGCATGAGCTCGAGGTGGACGTAGCCGCCGAACGGGCCGGAGAACCCCCGGCCCTCCTTCACCTCGGTGACGATGGCGCGCGAGACGACATCGCGCGAGGCGAGCTCCTTGACGTGCGGGGCGTAGCGGACCATGAATTGCTCGCCGGAGGCGTTCTTCAGCAGCCCGCCCTCGCCGCGGGCCCCTTCGGTGATCAGGATGCTCGACTCGAGCAGCGCCGTCGGGTGGAACTGGACGAACTCCATGTCCTTGAGGAACGCCCCGGCCGCGTAGGCGGCGGCGATCCCGTCCCCCGTGCAGCTGTGCGCGTTGGTCGTCTTCGCGTAGACCCGGCCGGCCGGGCCGGTCGCCAGCACGACCGCCTTCGCGGCGATCTCCGCGAACTCCCCGCTCGTGCGGTCGAACGCCACCAGGCCGTGCACGCGGCCGTCGCGGACGACCAGGTCGACGAGATCCCACTCGGCGTAGAGCGTCAGCCGCTCGCTGCCGAGCCGCTCCCAGAGCGCCTGCAAGAGCGCGAGGCCGGTCCGGTCCGCGGCGTAGATCGTCCGCGGGAAATGGGCGCCGCCGAACGGGCGCCGGGCGAGCGAACCGTCGTCCGACCGGCTGAAGATCGTGCCGAAGTGCTCCATCTCGACGACGATCGGGCCCGCCTCGCGGCAGAAGAACTCGATCGCGTCCTGGTCGCCGAGGTAGTCGGAGCCCTTCACCGTGTCGAAGATGTGGGTGTCGACCGAATCCTCGGCCCCGACCGCGGCGTTGATGCCGCCCTGGGCCGCCCCGGAGTGTGAGCGGAGCGGGTGGAGCTTCGAGACGATCGCCACGTCGCGCCCCGCCTCGATCGCGGCGAGGGCGGCGCGCTGGCCGGCGAGGCCGGCGCCGACCACCACGACGTCGTGGCGCAGCATGGGTACGGCCCGGCGAGCGACGGCGGCCTATAACCCCGTCCCGCCCGCGTCGCGCCGGCACCGCGACGAAAACGGGTTCGTCGGTGGTCCCGGCGTAATCGCTCCGGGCGCCCTTATATAGCGCGCCCGGGTCCGCGCCGGCGATTGTGATGCAGGCAGCCCCGGGCCCCCTGCGCGGTCTCGACCTCTCGCCGGAGGACCGGCTCAAGACCGGCACGACGACGATCGGGATGGTCGCGCGCGACGGCGTCGTGCTCGCCACCGAGCGCCGGGCGACCGCCGGCAACATGATCTCGAGCAAGACGGCGCAGAAGCTGTTCAAGATCGATCAGAACCTCGGGATCACGATCGCCGGCTACGTCGGCGACGCCCAGGTGCTGGCCCGCTACCTCCGCGCCGAGGTCTCCCTCTACCGCCTGCGGCGCAGCGCCCCGCTCAGCACCGAGGGGGCCGCGACGCTCCTCGCGAACATCCTCTCCGGCAACCGCTACTACCCGTACCTCGCCTGGCTGATCGTCGGCGGCGTCGACGGCAAGGGGGGCCACCTCTTCTCGGTCGACCCGGCGGGCGGCTGCATGGAGGACCGGTTCGTCTCCGTCGGCTCCGGTTCGCCGTTCGCCTACGGGCTCGTCGAGGAGAGCTACTCCCGCGACATCTCGAGCTCGGACGCGGTCGACCTCGCCCTGCGGGGCCTGACGGCGGCGATGAAGCGCGACAGCGCCAGCGGCGACGGCTACCTCGTGAACGTCATCACGCCCAAGGAGTACCGCGAGCTCTCCGAGGACGAAATTAATAAACGCCTGAAGGCGCTCAAGATACCGTTGCCTCCGCCCGCCCCGTAGAGCGAAGCGGTCTCGGGACCGCTTCCAACCCGTTCCGCCCAACCGCTTCCCTGTGTGGATGAGTTTCGACTCGCTCCTAGAGCAAACAAAGCAGGCCCTGAAGGAGGTCTTGCCCGAGACCGTCGAGGTCACGGACATCGAGCTGGAAGGCCCGCACGTCGTCGTCTACACCAAGCAGCTCGACTCGTTCCTCTCGGGCGGCGACTACCTCCGGCAGGTCGCGCAGCGCCTGCACCGGCGCGTCCTCGTCCGGAGCGACCCGGCGACGCTGATCGACCCGAAGGAGGCCGAGAAGGTGATCCGGGAGGTCCTGCCCGCCGAGGCGGAGCTGACGCAGCTGTTCTTCGAGCCGGAGACCGGGGAGGTCTCCATCGAGGCGGCGAACCCCGGCGCGGCGATCGGCCGCGGCGGCTCGGTCCTCAACGACCTGAAACGCAAGATCGGCTGGGTGCCGACCGTCGTCCGGACCCCCCCGATCCCGTCCAAGACCGTCGAGGAGGTCCGCATCCACCTCCGCAACTCGTTCGACGAGCGCCGCAGCTTCCTCAAGAAGGTCGGCACGCGGATCGCGCGCGACCCGCTGCCCGAGAAGCTCTGGGCCCGCTCCACGGCCCTCGGCGGCTACCGCGAGGTCGGCCGGAGCGCCCACCTGCTGACGACGCAGAACTCGAAGATCCTGATCGACTGCGGCCTCGACCCCGGCTCGGACCGGACGCCGTTCCTGAGCGCCCCCGAACTGCTCCCGCTCGACTCGCTGGACGCGGTCGTCATCACGCACGCCCACCTCGACCACTGCGGTCTCGTCCCGGTCCTGCTGAAGTACGGCTACAAGGGGCCGATCTACTGCACGGCCCCGACCCGCGACCTGATGACGCTCATGCTCCTGGACGCCATCAAGGTCGTCAACCAGGAGGCGCGCCGGGGCCTGTACGACTCCTCGCACGTCCGCGATCTCGTGACCCGGACGGTCCCGCTGCGCTGGGGCGAGACGACCGACATCGCGCCGGACATCCGGCTCACGCTGCACAACGCCGGCCACATCCTCGGCTCGTCGATCTGCCACTTCCACCTCGGCGACGGGGACCACAACCTCGCCTACTCCGGCGACATCAAGTTCGAGCGGAGCTGGCTGTTCAACCCCGCGACGAACCGCTTCCCGCGCCTGGAGACGCTCGTGCTCGAGTCCACGTACGGCGGGTTCCGGGACGTCCAGCCGACGCGCCAGCAGGCGACCGACCAGTTCAGCTCGCTCGTCTCGAACATCCTCGGCCGCGGCGGCAAGCTGATCGTGCCGGTCTTCGCCGTCGGCCGATCCCAGGAGGTGATGCTCGTCCTCGAGGAGCGGATGCGGGCCGGCAAGATCCCGCGCGTGCCGGTCTACCTGGACGGGATGATCTTCGAGGCGACGGCGATCCACACCGCCTACCCGGAGTTCCTCAACAGCCAGCTCCGGACGCAGATCTTCCAGCAGGGCGACAACCCGTTCCTGGCCGACATCTTCCGCCGCGTCGACTCCGGCCAGATGCGGAGCGGCATCCTCGATGCGAAGGAGCCGTGCATCGTGCTGGCGACCAGCGGGATGATGAGCGGAGGCCCGGTGATGGAGTACTTCCGGGCCTGGGCCCCCGAGGAGAAGAACGGCCTTCTGTTCGTCGGCTACCAGGCGGAGGGGACGTTCGGCCGGCGCCTCCAGCGGGGCCTGTCGGAGGCGAACTTCCTGGACGGCTCGCGCCAGGCGTCGGTGCCGGTCAAGCTCGAGATCGCCACGATCGAGGGGTTCAGCGGGCACTCCGACCGGACGCAGCTGATGAACTTCGTCGCCTCGCTCGATCCCCGCCCCCAGCGGATCCTCCTGAACCACGGCGAGGAGTCGAAGGCGATCGACCTCTGCTCGAGCCTGCACAAGCGCTTCGGCGTCGAGTCGCGCCTGCCGTACAACCTCGAGACCGTCCGTCTGTTGTGACGGCGCCCCGCGGGACGGGACGTAGCGTCATATATCGGCCGAAGGGCTGGGACTGAGGGGCGCGGTGCGCGGCGGATGAGCGATCGGACCCGCCGCGTGCTCGTCCTGGGCCTCGACGGCGGGACGTTCGACCTGCTCGACCCGCTGATGGAGGCCGGCGACATGCCGTTCCTCCGGCAGCTCGCGCGCAGCGGCAGCCGGACGACGCTGGAGTCGGTGTACCCGGCGAAGACCATCCCGGCGTGGTACTCGTTCGCCACCGGCCGGGACCCCGGCGAGCTCGGGATCTACGGCTTCATGGAGCCGGACGGCGGACCGGGGAAGGCCCGCCTGGTGCGGACGTTCCGGCCGTTCGAAGCGTTCTGGGATCGGCTGTCGCGCGCGGGCCACAAGGTCGGCGTCCTCAACCTGCCCCTCGGGCGGGGCTACCCGGTGCACGGCTTTCTCCTGCCCGGGTTCTTCTCCGACGCCTCGACGACGTACCCGGAAGGGCTCCGGCGCGAGGTCGAGCGGGCGCTCGGCTGCCCGTACCCGGGCGAGCTACCGGTCTACCGCATCGCCGAGCGGGAGGCGTGGCTCGCCGAGGCGACCCGCGCGATCGCCTCCCGCGCGCGCACCGCCGCCGTGCTGACCGAGCGCGAGCGGCCGGACTTCCTGTTCGTGCTGTTCCGCGAGACCGACCGGGTCGAGCACCAGCTCTGGGACGAGCTCGCGCGACCGGTCGCGGAGATCCCGGCCGACCTCCGTCGTTTCTGGTCGGCGGTCGATGCCGGCTGCGCGGAGGTCCACCGGGCGTTCCAGGAAGCCGGCGGCCCGGCGACGACGTTCGTCGTCTCCGACCACGGCCACGGGGCGGTCCGCTCCGACTTCCTGACGAACCGCTGGCTCGCCCAGGAAGGGTTCCTGTCGTTCGTGAACGGCGACCGGCTGGACGGCCGCCGCCTCGTCTCCCGGCTCCTCTTCGCCTCCCAGCGGTTCGCCGTCGGCCGCTGGGCCGGCCGGCCGATCGCCGATGTCCTTCGACGCCCGGCGATGGCCGGGGTCCAGCGGTTCGTCGGCGGGTCGACCTCCTTCGAGCAGGCGGCGCCGCGGATCGACTGGAAGCGGACGCTCGCCTACTCGTATCCGGTCCCCGAAGGGATCTACCTGAACCGCTACAATCCGTCGATCGACGCCGATCGCGGCCGCGCGATCGTCGACGACCTCCGCGGGCGACTCGCCAGCTTCCGGGACGCGCGGATCGAGGTCTTCGAACCGTCCCGGCTCTACCGGGGCGGCACGTTCGACCGGGCCCCGGCGCTGCTCCTCCGCATCGACGGGATGGCGACCGAGTCCCGCATGGACTTCCGCTACGATCGGCCCCTCGTCAAGGAGCGGCCCCGGTTCTTCTACGGGACCGGGACGCACCGGATGGAGGGGATCCTGATCGCGGCCGGCGACGGGGCGCCGGTGCTGCGGCCGGGGGTCCCCCGGCAGCTCACCGACCTCGCGCCGACGATCCTCCAGTTGATGGGACAGACCCCTCCGGCGGAGCTCGCCCCGCGCTCGTTCGCTCCGGCCGCCGGGTTCGCGGCGTAGGCAGTCGAGCGAACGGCTTTTGGGGGGGTCCCGGCGCTCCGGGACCGATGGCCCGCCGAACGATCGACGTGCTCGCGGCGGGGCCCCCCTCCACCGACCTCTACGATCCGGCCTCCTCGGGTTGGGCGCTCGCGGGCGCGCTCGCGGCCCGCGGGCACGACGTCCAGGTCGTCTACCCCGGCCCGGAAGGCGCCCCGGGGGCCCCGACCGGCGTGCGCGCGACCGCGTTCCCGCCGGTCACCGCCCACCTCGGCACCGTCCGCGGCGACGCCGAGCTCGCGCGCTCCGGGGCCCGCCACCTCCGCGCCAACGCGGAGATCGTGCTGCGCATCCCCGCCGGAGCGGGCGCCCTCGGCGGGCGCCCGCACGGCGCCCCGGTCGTCGCCTTCGTCCAGTCGCTCAGCGGCGACGCCCCACCCGCGAAGACCGGCGTCGGACGGGTCGCCCGGATCCGCGCGCGGGTCACCCACTGGGGCGAGCACCGGGACGCCCTCCACCTGGAGAAGGAGGCGCTCACCGAGGCCACGGCGGTCTACTGTGCGGCGCCGTCCCTCCGCGACCGGCTCCGCGCCGAGTACGGGCTCTCGGCCGAGCAGCTTCGGCTCGCGAGTCCGGCCGTCGGCCCGGCCCCCACGCTCCCGAGCCGCAGCGACGCCCGCCGGGCCGTCGGCGTGCCGGACGACGTCCCGCTCATCGCGATGTTCCCCACGAGCGAGCCGCTCGCGGAGGTCCCCCCGGCCGTGATCGCGACGTTCGGTCGAATGCGGCAGCTGTTCGTCGGGTGCCGGCTCGCGGCGGTGGGCGTACCGCACGCCGCCGCTCCCGGGGTCGTGGCGATCGCCGGAAGGGACACCGCCGCGCTCGCCCCGGTCACCGGTGCCGCCGACGTGGGGGTCGTCCTGGAGCGAGGACCCGCCCCGAGCGCCGCCCTGGCGCTGGCGCTGCGCGCCGGCCTCCCGTGCGTCGTGGCCCCCGGGGTCGATCTCGGCGAGGGAGCGGAGGCGGCGGTCCGTCGGGCGGACCCGGAGGACCCCGGCGCGCTCGCGAGCGCGCTGGCCG
>JASHTI010000015.1 GCA_030040625.1 Thermoplasmata archaeon | reverse complement strand
TCGTCACCTGCCGGGCGAAGGCCCGGCGAAGCCGGTGCTGCGGGCGTGGGCCCAGCTCCGCGGTCTGCCCGCTCCGATCGCGCTCGCCCCGAAGCGGGCGATCCAGTACGGCACCCGGGTCGATCGTTGGCGGCGTGCCGCCGGCAGCCGATAAATACGCGACCCCGCGTTCCCGGTCGTGACGGACGACAGTTCGTCGCTCTTCTGTCCCCTCGAGTTCCGCTACGGACGGCCGGAGGTCCGCGCGATCTTCTCGCGGACCGCCCGGCTCCGACGGGCGCTCCGGGTCGAAGCGGCGCTCGCGCTCGCGGAGGCCGAGGTCGGGCTGATCCCGCGCGAGGCCGCCGAGTCGATCGACCGCGCGGCGGACGTCGAGCACGTCGCGCTGGCGCGGGTGGACGCGATCGAGCAACGGACGCGGCACGACGTGATGGCGCTGACGCGGGCGCTCGCGGAGGCGGCCGGGCCGGCCGGGCGGTGGGTCCACTTTGGTGCGACCAGCGCCGACATCACCGACACCTCCCTCGCGCTCGAGCTGAAGGAGAGCACGGCGCGGCTCGATTCCGATCTCGTTCGTCTCGGGCAGTCGCTCGCCACCCTGGCCCGCCGGCACCGGGCGACGCCGGCGGTCGGCCGCACGCACGGCCAGCACGGGGTCCCCCTATCGTTCGGCTACAAGATGGCCGTCGGCGCCGCCGAGGTCGTTCGGCACCGGCAGCGCCTCCGCGAACTGTCCCGGCGCCTGCTCGTCGGCAAGCTCTCGGGCGCCGTCGGCACGGGCGCCGGCTTCGGCGATCGAGCCGCGGAGGTCGAGGAGGCGGCGCTTCGCCGCCTGGAACTGACCCCCGACGAGGCCCCGACCCAGATCGTCGGGCGGGACCGCCTCGCCGAGTTCACCAACTTCCTCGCGCTCGTGGCGGGGACCGCCGAGCGGCTCGCCACGGAGGTCCGCAACCTCCAGCGGACCGAGATCGGCGAGGTCGCGGAGCCGTTCGACGAGGCGACGCAGGTCGGCAGCTCGACCATGGCCCAAAAGCGCAACCCGATCCAGAGCGAGAACGTGACGAGCCTCGCCCGGCTCGTCCGGGCGTTCGCGCTCGTGCCGCTGGAGAACATGGTCCAGTGGCACGAACGGGACCTCTCGAACTCGGCGAACGAGCGGATCGTCCTCCCGCACGCGATCGTCCTGCTCGACGACATGCTCAGCAAGCTCGCGCAGGTCTTCGACGGCCTCGAGGTCGACGCGGCGCGGATGGCGCGCGCGGTGCAGGAAGGGGGCGGGGCCGCGATGACCGAGGGGCTCATGCTCGCCCTCACGTCCAAGGGGCTCGCCCGGAACGAAGCCCACGAGCTGTTGCGGACGCTCAGCCGCGGGCATGCCGGTGGTGCGTTCGGCGAGCGGGCCCGGGCCGACCCGACGATCCAACGACTGCTCTCGGCGACCGAGCTCGAGGCGGTCCTCGAACCGACCGCCTACGTCCGGGCCGCCACCGCGAAGACCGATCGGATCCTCGCGGCGGTCGACCGCGACCTCGCCCAATGACGCCCGGCGGTCCCGCGTGGACCGCCACGGTGACGGTCGAGACCGGCCGCCCCGAGCTGGCCCGCTGGCTCGAGCGGGCGCTCGCGCCGGAGGCCGCCCGCGAGGTCCCGCGCGCTCGGACGACGATGGCGCGGGCCGGTTCGGCGCTCCGCCTCCGCGTCGAGGCGTCGGATGCGGGCGCGATGCGCGCCGCGCTGAACACCTACCTCGGCTGGGTCGCGCTCTCGCTGGCCACCGCGGCGACCGCCGAGGGCGCCGGCGCGGCCCCGTAGGCGACGCGCCCCGGCGCGAGTTCCGAAGCAGTTATCTCTCGGGCCCGGTGAGCGGCGGCGTGGCGCTGCCCGCGAAGTTGCAGAACGACCTCAAGCAGTTCCAGCGGCTCCAGCAGGAGCTCGCGACGGTCCAGCAGCAGCGCATCCAGCTGGAGCTGCGGCTGCGGGAGATCGGCCACACCCTGGACGAGCTGAAGACCGTGCCGGAGGACGCGACCGTCTACCGGCCCGTCGGCGGCCTCATGGTCCGAGCGAAGTCCCGGGACGAGGTCGTAGGCCTGCTCACCGAGGAGAAGGAGACCCTCGAGGTCCGCCAGAAGGCGGTCGAGCGCCAGGAGAACCACCTCAAGGAGCGGTACACGGCGATGCAGCAGGACCTCTCCCAGCAGCTCCAGGCCGCGGGCGTTCAGCCCGAGGCCGCGGACGAGCCCGAGAGCTAGGCCCGGCCCGCGCCTAGACGGCGCGCACCGTCAGACGGTCGGCGATCTCGCGCAACAGCGGCTTCGCCGTCCTAGGGATCCGCCGACTTCCCTGCAGCCGGGCCAGCCCCCGACGGGTCAGTGCCGCGATCGTGCGCTCGGAGTGCGCGAGCGAGCCGCTGGTCCGGATCGCGTCCCGGGCCCGCTCGACGGACGCCGTCGACGCCCGACGGTCGCCGAGGACCCGGGCGATCGCCCGGCGGTCCCGGGCCGATCCGTCCCGCCAGGCACGGACCACGAGCAGCGTTCGCTTTCCCTCGGGAAGGTCGTTCGCGCTCTTGCCGATCGCGCCCGAGCCGAAGCCGGCCCCGAGCACGTCGTCGCGGAGCTGGAAGGCGATCCCCAGGTCCGTCCCGATCGCCTCCAGGTCCCGGAGGAGCTCCGCGGCGCCGCCGGCCAGCACGCTTCCGATCCGTAGCGGTGCGACGACCGTGTAGACGGCGGACTTCAACCGGTGGACCTCGAGCACGTCCTTTTCGGTGACGCGGGCCGGGGGCAGGGTCCCGTTCCGAAGATCGAGGAGCTGACCGTAGGCGGTGAGCCGGGTCATGCGGATCAGCTCGTCCAGCGCCCGGAGCCGCCGCTCGGGGGCGACCGGCACGTCCAGCAGAGCCCGCAGCGTCAGCGGCTCCTCCAGGTCGCCGAGGGTGATGGCGACCCCGACCCCGTAGTCGTCCGGGTCGCCCACCAGGTGCCCCCTCCGGTGCAGGTCGCCGACCTCGAGGTGGACCGTCCGACCGCCGCGCCGCTGGTCGGCGTGATCGATGATGTCGTCGTGGATCAGCATCCAGCTCTGGAAGTGCTCGAGCGCCGACGCCGCCCGTACCACCGGCCGGGGGGGCCGGCCCGAGGCGATGTGGTAGCCGGCCAGCAGCAGAAGGGCGCGGAACCGCTTGCCACCTCGGAGCGTGAACTCGCGGTTCAGCGCGACGTACGGCCGGACCGGGGCCGGCTCCTCGGCGCCGAGCGCATCGTAGGACCGGCCCAGGGTCCCTTCGACCTGCGGAAGGTACCGGCCCAGGGCGGCGAGATCCATCCCGGCTTCGCGTGGGCCTCCACCGTATTTAATGAGGGGGCGCTTGTGCCGGCCGATGGCGTCCGCGCCGTTCGTCGAGTTCGCCTCCCAGCTCGTCGAGGCGATGGGCCAGCGCCTGGACGCGGCCAAGCCGACCGAGGAGGGGTTGGTCGTCCGGACGGGCGACGGTTTCCTCTACGCCTTCCTCGAAGATCCGGCCCGCGTCTCGCTCGGCGTGGTCCGCCAGCTCACGAGCGAGGGAACGGGCGCCGGCGCCCGCCTCGTGATCCTCACGCCGGGGCGCCTGCCGCTCGTGTTGGCCCAGGAGCTGGCCCGCGCGGGAGGGACCCTGGTGGACGGGGCGCGCTTCGGCGAGCTCGCCCGCCAGCTCGGGCTCGGCACCTGGGTCGGCGAGGAACCGAGGGCCCGTCGACCGGACGACCGGCGGCTCCTCCCGAGCGCCCTCCAGCTGGACGACGTGATGCACCGGGCGAACGTCTGGCTCGACTGGGGCGTCCCGGCCCTCGCGCTTCGTTTCTACCGTCAGGCGATCGATCTCAAGCCCGAGTTCGTCCCGGCGCGCGTGGGCGTCGGGCGGGCGTTGCTCGCGCTCGGCCTCACGGCCGACGCCGACCGGGAGTTCGACGGAGTGCTTTCCGCGCACCCGCAGGACCTCGGTGCTCGGCTCGGGAAGGCGGCGATCCTCGGCGCCCAGGCGAAACCGAAGGAAGAGGTGGCGCTCTACCGTCAGCTCCTCGAAGAGGACGCCGCGCGCTCCGAGGTCCGGGCGCACCTCGTCGCGGCGCTCGTCGACCTCGGCGACTGGGCCAGTGCTCGGGTCGAGATCGAGGCGATGCTGGCGCGCACGCCCGAGGACCCCCAGCTCCGCTTCCTCCACGGCGTGGCGCTCGAGCGCACGGGCGCTACCTCGCTGGGGGCCGCCGACCGCGAGGAGGCCCGGCGGCTGGGTCTTACGTACGAGCGGGAAGCGGCGCTCTGCCAGCACCTCGGGCTGCCTCCGCCGCCGCGCCCCACGGGGCCGGCTGCCGCGCGACCGGCTCCGGGCGCCCCGGGCCCGCGGCCCCCGAGCGCTCGCGTCCCGCCCGCGCCGGCGAAGCCGAGGGGCCGCCGGGCGCCCGCCCGCCCGAGGCGCGCCACCCCGACCGGTGGCCGCGCCGGCCG
>JASHTI010000113.1 GCA_030040625.1 Thermoplasmata archaeon | reverse complement strand
CCGGCCGCGGCCGTTCGAGGCCGCCCGTGCGCTCGCCGACGCCCTCCGGGCGATCGACCGGAGGCTCACCCGGGCGGCGCGCCGGCGCTCGCGGTGACCGCGCCTCCGAGGCGCCCGGCGACCTGCTCCAGGAACCGGCGGTCGCTCTCGTCGAACGCAGCCACCCGGTCGCCGTCGATGTCGATCTCGCCGACGACGCCGCCGTGGACGGCGATCGGCACGACGATCTCCGAACGCGTCGAGAGGAAGCAGGCGAGGTACTCCGGCGCGGCGCGCACGTCGTCGACGATCACGGTCCGGCCGTCGCGCGCTGCCCGCCCGCAGAGACCCCGGTCGATCGGGATGCGGGTGTGCTCGGTCGCCTGCGGGCCCTCGTAGGCGTCCAGCACGAGCTCCCGGCCCTCGAGGCGGTAGATGCCGACCCAGCCGTAGTGGGGGAACGACGCCCCGAGGAAGCGGCAGACCTCCTTCAGGGCCCCGGCACCGCTCAACCGCTGGAGGATCGCGTCGACCTGCAGCAGCGCCGCCGTGGCGGCCGGGCGCGGGACGCTCACGCGGCCGCTCCCGGGGCCGGTCCTACGGAGGGCGGGAGGGAAGCGCCGAGGGGGAGAATCTCCGCCGGGCCGGGAGGGCCGATCCCGGCGTTTGAACTCCCGAGGCGAAAATCGCCACGAGCTTTCCAGGCTCGCGCCGTACCGGTCTGAGCCACCTCGGCACGCCCGGCCGAATGGACGGCGCCCGTCCGATAAGCTTTCCGGAAACGGGCCCGCTAGTCGGCGCCCGGGTACCACCGGCAGTCCGGGCAGCCGAGCGCCCGCTCCTCGCCGGGGATGGAGCTACCGCAGCTCGGGCAGGCGGCGGGTCCGGCGACGGAGAGCGTGAGGCAGTCGAAGCAGGAGCCCCGCCGCCGGTCGTCGGGCAGCAGGACGATCCCTCGACCGCAGTACAGGCAGTGGGAGAACCGCTCCTCCTCGGTGGCGAGACCGCGTAGGTCCGAGAACAGAAGCATCCGGCGGCCTCCACGAGGAGCCCGATACTTAACGGCTCGCGCCGCGACGGTCCTCACGGCTCCTTCCAGCGGGCCTTGAACGCGGCGACGAGGAACAGCGCGGTCGTCACGGCCCCGAGGACCCCCCAGTCGAGGCCGGCCGTCACCAGCGGCACGGCGACGTGGCTCACCGACGCCTGGACGAGCGAGGCGGCGTAGGTCGTCGGCGAGAACCGGGCCACGAACTGCGCCCAGGCCGGCAGGTAGGAGAGCGGATAGTAGACCGGCGGCAGCACCGTCAGCAGCAGCGAGATCATCGGGCTGAACATGAACGTCTCCCGGACGTCCTGGAAGTACGTGGCGAGCGTGAACGCGAGCGCCGTCGCGAACCCCCAGACGAGGAGCAGCACCCCGACGAGCGTCGCGAGGTTCAGCGGCGAGGCGTAGCCGGCGAGCACGTAGAGCAGCACGAAGAGCGCGATCCCCGGCAGCGAGTAGACGAGCTCGCTGAGCGCCATGCCGGCGACGTACACCGGCGCCTCGACCGGCGAGGCCACGACGATGTCCTGGAACTTGAGGTCGTGCCGGTAGTGCGTCAGGTCCGACTGGAGGCCGGTGCCGGCCGAGAGCATGGTGAGGATCAGGCCGCCGGTGATCGCGTAGCCGAGGAGGTGGCCGTGCGAGATCACCGAGATGAAGAACAGGAACGACAGCGGCGAGGCGACGAGGTTGACGAGGTAGAGCGGCTGCGTGCGGATCGGAATGAGCCCGTTGATGAGCACCAGCGTGCCCAGGGAGCGCAGGCGGTGCCGCCCGGTCACGCCTCCGCCTCCTCGGCGAGCGGCGCGTCGTCGACGTCGATCGGCTTGCCCACGACCTCCAGGAAGATGTCCTCCAGGCTCACCGGGCCCATCGAGAGCCGCAGGCCCCGCTCCAGCCCCCACCGGGTCAGCTCCCGGGCCTCGGCCTCGCGCGCGAAGACGAGGTAGCCACCGTCGATCGGGGCGATGCGGCCGTACGAGGCGAGCGCCTCCCGGCGGACGTCCCCCCGCACGGTCACCCGGTACGGGAACCGCACCCGGTCCCGCAGCTCCGTCGGCGTCCCCTCGAGGCGCAGTCGGCCCTGCTCGATCAGCGCGAGACGGCCGGAGAGGGCTTCCACCTCGTCCAGGTAGTGGGTCGTCAGGAGAACGGTCCGGTGCTCCCGGCTCGCGCGCCGGACCGCCTGCCAGACCTCGCGGCGGGCGACCGGATCGAGACCGGTCGTCGGCTCGTCCAGGAACAGCACATCGGCGTCCGAGGCGAGGACCATCGCGCAGAGGGTCCGCCGGCGCAGCCCGCCGGAGAGGCGGTTCACGAGACGCCGGCGGTACTCGGTCAGCGAGAGCTCCGCGAGCGCCGCCTCCGTTCTCCGGCGAGCGTCCGCCGGCGGGAGGCCCCGCATCTTGAGGTAGAGGTGGACGACCTCCTCGACGGTCAGGAAGTAGAGCGGACGCGACTCCTGCGGCACGCAGGCGATGCGGGCGCGGATCGCGCGCTCCTCGGTCCGGACGTCGTGGCCGAGGACCGTCAGCGTCCCGGAGGTCAGGGCGAGCTGCGTCGCGGAGATCCGGACGAACGTCGTCTTTCCGGCGCCGTTCCGCCCGATCAGACCGTAGATCCCACCGGTGGGGATGTCGAGCGACAGGTCGGCCAGCGCCGGCGGCCCGCCGCCGGAGCCGGGATAGACCTTGGTGACGTGCTGCGCCGAAAGTGCGAGATCGCCCACGAGAAGCCGGCGCGGCTAAGGCGGCCGGGACTTAACGCCGGTCCGTACGGCCGGCTAGCTCAGGACCTCGGCGAGGCGCCCCTGCGCCTGGGCCCGGACCAGCTCCTGGGCGATGCGCCGCCCCGTCGACAGCCCCGGTTCGATCATGTCGGAGTACGGGCTGCCCGAGACGTAGAGGTTCGTCCCCGCCACGATCCGGGTCGAGATCTCGAAGACCTTGAACGTCAGGTCCTCGGTCATGATCCCCTCGACGCAGAACGGCCCGACCATGCCGCCGAACAGCTCGATCGACCGTTCGACGATCCGCGCCCCGACCTCGAACGTCTTCTCGAGAAGGGACTCGCGCAGGACGACCGGCACGTTCCCCGTCACGACGAACGTGGGCCGGATCCCGGCCTTGAGCAGCTCCTCCTGGGCGCCCAGCTTGTACAGTTCGTCGATGTTCGCCTCGTCCCGGCGGTCCATCCCGAGCAGCTCGAGCGAGCCGTGGCCGACCCGATAGCCCCGGTCCGACAGCGGCGAGTAGAAGAAATGGACGTAGTACCGCGTGCCGAGGACGTACTCCTGGATGACGTACGGCCCGGTCGGCCGGAAGTCCGCGAGGGCCTCCCGGTTCTTGGCGAGGAAGAACCCCTTGCCGCCCTTCGCGCCGTAGTACTTCACGATCACCGGCCCGTCGACCTCGGCGGCCTCCTCGTAGCGCTTCGGCATCTCGACCCCGGCGCTCTCCAGCCACGTCCGCTCCTTGCGACGGTCCGACTCCCAGCCGAGCACCGCACGGTTGCCGAAGACCGGCACGTCGATCCGAGCGAACTCCTCGGCGCCGAGGTACTCGACGAACGAGCCGTGCGGGATCAGCACGGCGCCGGCCGCCCGCAGGCTCTCCGCGAGCGCCGGTACGTTGCGATGGCGCTCGACCGTCAGGAAGCGGTCCGGTCGTGCCCGCGGGAAGGCGTCGTAGAACCGCGGCGGCTTGCCGATGGCGATGCCGATCGTCGGCAGTCCCTCGGTGCGCGCCCCGTGGAAGATCTGAAGCGACGAGTGCGAGCAGACGGTCGTGACGGTCGGTCGGCGCCCCTCGAGGGGGGCGAGGCGCTCGGCGTTGGAGAGGGCAATCCCCATACGGGGGAGTATCGGGGCCCCGTCAAAGCCTTTGCCCGCCGCTATCGGCGGGACGGCGCGTCGGCGTCCTCCAGCTCCCAGTACCAGCGCACCCGGCGCGAGCCGGTCTCGGCGATGCGCCGGCGGAGCTCGGCCGGTACGGCCGGGTCGCGGAGCAGCCGGCGGACCTCCTCCGCGCTGGCGGGGGGGGCGGTGCCGCTCGAGCCCCCGAGCATCGGGCCGACCGCCTCGAGCGGGTACTGCCAGGCGACCTCGCGGTGACGGACCGCGACGGACCGCGATCCCTCCACACGATGGAGGCCCATCTCCTCCGCCGCCCGGTGGAGCTCGGCGGCCGTTTGTGCGAGCTCCCGCTCGAGGCGGCGCTCGTCCGCGCGGAGCGCGTCGAAGCGATCGACCAGGGCGGCGAGCCGGGGCGCGTCGGCCTCGGGGATCGCGCGGAACTCCGGACAGATCGCGCGGAAGTCGCAGCGCTGGCAGTGACGCCCGGGGGTCGGCTCGAACGCCTGCTCGCGGATCCCGTCGGCGACCTCCCCCATCCGCTGGTGCAGCGGCTCGAGCGTGCGGGCCGTTCGCGGCAGCGTCCGCAGCGGCGTCAGCGAGCGCAGGTGCAGGAGCGTGAGCCGCTCCACCGGCGCGCGGTAGGTGTGCTCGACGAGGACCTGGTACAGGCTCAGCTGGTCGGAGCTCTCCGCGTCCTCGCCGGAGAGGTCGCGCGATGTCTTGTAGTCGACGACCTCGAGCCCCCCCGCCGGCGTCCGATCGATGCGATCGACGTAGCCGTGGACCGGCAGGCCGTCCCACCGGGTCTCCAGGTGCTCCTCGACGGAGACCGGCGACGGGGGGTGGCGCGCGAGCTCCTCCCGGTACTTCAGCAGCAGCTCGCGCCCGAGGGAGCGGTAACGGGCCTCCTCATCGGGGGACGTGTAGCCGTCGCTCGACCAGAGGCGGTCGTAACTGGCCAGGAGCGCCTCCGGACCGATCGGCTCGGCGGCTCCGCTCGCGACAGCGGCCCGCGTCGGGTCCGTCCAGTCGTGGAGCGTCGTCTGGCTCTCGGTTCCCTCACGACGGCGCGCCGACGGGACCACGAGGGGCCGGACCAGCTCCTCCAGGACCGCGTGGACGACCCGCCCGAACGTGAAGTAGCCGCGGGGCGTCTCCGGCCGTCGCTCGACGTAGAGGTACTTCCAGCGGAGCGGGCACTCCAGGTAGGTCCGGTAGGACGAGTAGCTCAGCGTGGGGGCGACCGCCACGGGCGACGAGCGCGACGAAGGTTCATCTCGCTTCCGGCCGCCGGAACGCCGGCCCCCGTCCACGTCGGGGCCCGCGGGGCCGCCCGTCTCAGTGGGCCGCCGCGGCGGGCGCCGCCTCGAGCTTGTCGGTCGTCTCGGCGCCCTCGGCCGTGGGCGCGAGGCCCCGGGCCTGCGGGTTCGCGAGGTTCTTCGGCAGGCCGAGCAGGTCGAGGAGCTCCTTGTAGTGGTTGCGGATCGTCACGGGCGTGACGTTCGCCACCGCGGCGATGCGGTCCTGGCTGCGCGGCTCGCCCATGAGGTTCGAGGCGATGTAGATGATCGTGGCGAGGATCCCATTGGGGAGCACGCCGCTCGTCGAGTAGACCTGCTCGACCTGCTCCAGGAGCTGCAGAACCTTCTGGCGGACCTCCTTGGAGAGGTTCAGGTCCTGCGTGAACCGCACGAGGTAGTCGCGCGGCTCCACCGGCTTCAGTCCGAGCTTGAGCTCGCGGGCGAGGAGCGTGTAGGCCCGGCCGACCTCGATCTTCGTCGCCTTCGAGTGGGCGATGATCTCCTTCATCGTCCGGGGGACGTGGCACTGCCGGCAGGCGGCGTAGACGCTCGCCGCGACCAGCGCGACGATCTTCTTGCCGCGGGTCGCCTTGTGCTCGAGGGCGCGACGATAGATGTAGGTCGCCGACTCCTTGACCTCCCGCGACAGGCCCAGCACCCCGGCGAGCCGGTTGAGCTCACCGAGCGCCACGACCAGGTTGCGCTGGTGCGTCCGGGCCGCCCGCAGGCGGTGGTTGAGCTTGCGCAGGTGGTAGAACTTCAGCGAGGTGTTGCGAGAGAGGGAGTTCCCCTGGAAGTCGCGGGTCGGCACCCCGATCTCGCTGAAGAGCCCCTTGTCGGGCATGAGCGGCGAGATCACCGGGCCCCAGCCGCGGGCCTCGCGGCCCGTGTCCTCTTTGGAGCCGCGCTGGCCGCGGTCGCTGACGAGAGCGCTCTGGTCCACGACCAGCCCGCAGTCGGCACAGACGATCTCCCCTCGGATCTCGTCCCGGATCAGGTGCGTCGACCCGCAGTTCGGGCAGACGTCGGACGCCGGCGGCGACGGCGCGACCGGCGACTGGGTCGCCGCGGGGGCGCTCGCCTTCGGGGTCGATCGGGGGCGGGCGGCTGCCGAGACACGCGAGGAGGGCGTCATATTATCGTACCGCTCCGGAAGGGGGACCCCTATTTATGCGTTCATGCTACCGTGTCCTGTTTGTTACAACATGTGCTACACCATACCAAGCGTCCCCGGTCGGCCCTCCGGCCGGCGGCGAATTCCTGACGGCCGGGGCCGGCCCGTCAGACCCGGGCGGTGGCCGGCCCACGTCAAAGCATAGCAGGTAACCATCCGCCCCCGGGGCCCGGACCGCTCGCGGTCGGTCCCGGAACCGCCACCACCCGTGTGGGGCTCTCGACCGCCGCGAGGGTGGCCCCGGCGCGTCACGTCGCGAATTCCCCGGCCCGGAGCATCGGCGATCGTGCCCGAGCACGCCCTCGTTCCTCGGCGACCGGGCGCGAGGAGCCGGGGCTCTGGATAAACCCCCGTCGGGGAGTAAATACCCCCTGCCGCTCGGAACCGGGATGCGCGCGTTGACCGGAGCCCTAGGCGCCTGCGCCAGCCTCGCGGCCGTTCTTCTCGTCACCTCGATCGCCAGCGCCGCACCGCTCGCACCGGCCCCGTCGGGGGCGGCGGCCACCGTCTACGGCGTGACGTTCACCGAAACCGGTCTACCGGCCGGAACCAACTGGAGCGTCCACGTCGCCTCGCCGGGCTGCGGATGCGACCGGATCCACGAGACCGCGACCTCCGATCTCTCCGCGATCACTTTCTCCCTGCCGAACGGCAGCTACCGCTACAGCCTCGCTCGAGTGTCGGGCTACTTTGTCAACGTCTCCGCGCACGGGACGTTCAACGTCTCGGGGGCGGGGGTCGGGCCGTTCGCGCTGACGTTCTATCCGCTGTACACCTATGCCGTCAGCTTCGAGGAATCCGGGCTACCCTCGGCGACCCCGTGGACCATCCGCGTGGCCGGGAACGGGCAGGGACAGGAAGCGGCCCTCGAGCGCGCGACCGTCACCTCGAGCACGTCGACGATCGCCTTCGCCCTTCCCAACGGCTCCTACCACTACACCGTATCGTCGATCGTCGGATCGTTCCTGAACGGCTCGTACCGCGGCCGGTTCCAGGTCGACGGGGCGGCGGTCGGACCGATCCCGCAGGCCTTCGAGACGCCGACCGTGTTCGCCCTCCTCTTCGCGGAGATCGGCCTTCCGACCGGGACGAACTGGAGCGTCCACATCGCCGGCGGCAGCCCGGTCCGCATCCATGAGACCCATGCCTCGACCTCCGGGGTCGTCGGCTTCGCACTCCCGAACGGCACCTACCGGTACACCGTCTCCCTCGTCCTCGGCTTCACCTCCGCCCCGACGCACGGGAGCGTGACGATCGACGGCGCGACGACCGCGGCCGGAGTGGTCTACACCGCCCTGCGAGCGGGGGCGTTCTATCCGGTGACGTTCAATGAAACAGGGCTCGCCAACGGGACGAACTGGTCGGTCAAGGTCGTAGCGACCCACGCCATTGGCCACAGCCGCTCGGAGATCGGGACCTCCAACACCACGAACCTGACGTTCTGGCTCCAGAACGGCAGCTACCGGTTCCAGGCCGCCTCGGTGCTCGGCTACAACCGGGCCGGCGCCTCGGGCCGCTTTGCCGTCGCCGGGGCCGCGCCGCCGACGATGACGATCGGTTACACCGCGATCCCGACCTACGACGTCACGATCGTGGTCGCGGGGCTGCCGGCCGACACCAACTGGAGCGCGCTGCTCCGCAACTCACCCGGTATCGCGACCTCATGGCCCGTCCACATTGTTCGCGGGTCGAACAGCACCACGGTCGTCTTCGCGGTGCCGAACGGCGACTACTGCTACCGGGTCGAACCCGTGCACGGCTACAAGGTCACGAGCGGGAACGCGAAGGGGAGCCTGACGGTCGACGGGTCGGCGGCCGCCCCGATCAGCGTGACGTTCACGGCCCGCCGCTGAGGCGTTCCGCGCCTCCTAGGTCGCGGTCGCGGTGAACAGGCAGCCCCGTCGGGCGTGCTTGGTCGGGTCCGGCTTCGTGACGGCCCACCCGGGGCCGAGCCGGGCCTCGAGGACCGAGCGGAGCAGCTGTGGGCACATCTCACGACCGATCTCCGGCGAGTCCGGCGTGCAGGCGAAGCAGCCGGTGACGCGCAGGGTCAGGGGCCGGTCCCGCTCGACGGCGAGGCGGCCCATCGTATGGGCCGCGTAGTAGCGGCTCAGGCTCCGGGCGACCTCGGCCGGCGTCGTCCCGGTCACCTCCGCCCCGATCTCACGGCCCAGCTGGCGCGCGACCGTCCCGATCAGCTCGGGAAGGTCGAGGCGGAACTCCTGGACGCCGGAGGCGCGCATCCCGAGCTTGGCGATCTCCTTCAGGCGCTGGAAGGGAACCGCCTCGCGGCCCGCGACCACCGGAAGGAACGCTGAGCTCGGCTCTTCCAGATCCACGAACCGCGCCTCGGCCTTCTCCGAGGTCGTCCAGAGGCGCCGGTGGTACTCCCGCGCCCGGGCGACGAAGCCGGGGTCGGTCGACCAGAGCGCGACCTGCTCCTCGGGGTCCCGCCCGAAGCCGATCTCGCCGGAGACGTAGACGAGCGCCCCCGCGCCGTCCAGCACCACGGCCCGGTTCGAGATCGGGGTCGGGGCGTGCCGGAGCGCCGCGACCGAGGCGAGGTGCTTCGCCTCCGTCAGGTTCGTGCTGCGGACCTGCGTGACGAGCTGGATCGCCACCCCCCGCCGGTGCGCCTCGCGGAGCGCGCGGTCGAAGCCGGCGTCGATCATCAGCGGCAGCCAGGAGCCGGTGGCGGTGAGCAGGATGTCGTGCGTCGCCGTGCCGATCCGCTGGCGAAGGAAGCGGCGGATCGTCTCGCGGCCGTCGAGGACCGCGAACTTCCGCGGATCCTCCTCGTCGAGCTCCAGGCGGCCCGCCTCCCAGTCGGCGAGGATGCGCGCCCGGTCGCGCTCGAGGGTCCGAAGACGCTCGGAGGTTCGAGAGATCCACCGATCGAGCAGCCGCTCGGGCGCGAGGGCGGTGAACCGCTTCGGACGGCCCCCGGTCGGGGTGAGCAGGCCCTCGACGGCCAGACCCTGGATGAGGCGGTACGCCTCCACGCGATCGACCGCCGAGAGTCGCGCCAGCTCGCTGGCCGTCTGCGGTCCCGCCCGGCACGCCGCGAGGTAGAGACGCGCCGCGCGCTCGGGAACCCCGTGGTTGATGAGCAGCTCGCGTAAGCCGCGGCCCGGTCGGCTCACGACCGGTAGAGGGCCGGAACCGATAAATCGCTATCCGCAACGGTGCGCGCGGGCGGATCGTCGGCGCTACAGCGCCGCCTGGAAGTCGTCGATCGTGAGCTGGTAGTCGACCTCGGCGCCCCCGGCGCGCGCCCGGAGCACCTCGCGGGCGAGGAGCCAGTAGACGGTCGCCAGCGCGACTCGGCCCTTGTTGTTGGCCGGGATCACGAGGTCGACGTTGCGGGTCTCGTTGTTGACGTCGCACAGGCCGACGACCGGGATCCCGATCGAGACGGCCTCGCTCAGCGCCTGCTGATCGGTCGCCGGATCGGTGACGACCAGGACCTTCGGCTCGAAGTACTCGGGCAGGTTCGGGTTCGTCAGGCAGCCGGGCACGAACCGCTCGGCGAAGGAGACGGCCCCGATCGCCCTGGAGAAGACGCGGACCGGCTTCTGGCCGTACTGGCGCTGGGAGACGGCCAGGATGCGGTCGGCCGGGACCCGGGCGAGGAACTTCGCGGCGTAGCGGATCCGCCGGTCGGTCTCGCGCACGTCCAGGACGTGCAGTCCGTCGAAGCGGACCTTGTAGACGAAGCGGCGCATCGACGCCGACTTCTGCTGGGTGCCGATGTGCACCCCGCTCGTCAGGTAGGTGTCCTCCGGGATCAGGAGCTCGCCGGGCCGGATCTCCGGGGCGTCGGAGAGCCCGGGCTCCTGTTCCGCGAGAACCTCGTCGTCGGCCACCGTCTAGGCTCCGAAAGTGGCGCGGCCGAGCCGCAGGAGTTCATTTAGCTTTGCCACCCGCTCGCCGCCGAGAACGCCGCACTTGAGCCCCCAGGCGCCGGTCGCGAGCGCGACGTGGGCGAGCCAGGCGTCCGGGACCTCCCCGGACCGGTGGCTGGTGACCGTCGCCAGGCCATTGCTCCGGCAGAGATCGACCGTCTCGAGCGTCCGGCTCAGCGTGCCCGCCTGATTGACCTTGATGAGCACCGCGTTGGTCGACCGGCGCTCGAGACCGTGCCGGACCCGCCGGGCGTCGGTCGCGTACACATCGTCCCCGACGACCAACGCCTTGCCGCCCACCGCCTTCGTGAGGTCGGCGAAGTCGTCGAACGCCTCCTCGGCGAGCGGGTCCTCCACGAACGACAGGCCGAAGCGGTCGACGAGCTCGGCGACGAAGCGTACCTGACCGGCCGCGTCCAGGCTCTGCTCCCGGTAGCGGTAGCGCCCGTCCTTCAGGAGCTCGTTGGCGGCGAAATCGACGCCGGGTCGGACGTCGATCTCGAGCTCCTCCCGGGCCTGCTCGCAGGCGGCCCGGAGGACCTCGAAGGCGTCGACGTTCCCGATCGCGGCGACCCAGCCTCCTTCGTCGCCTCGACCGAGGGCGGCGTGCGGCGCCCGCCGGTGAAGAGCGGCGCCGACGAGGGCGTGGACGCGAAGCGCGGCCCGGATCGACCGTTCCGGCCTTGGATCGCGCGCGATCGCGAGGTACTCCTGGATGTCGGGTCCTCCGATCGCGTGGCGGCCGCCGTTCAGGCAGTTGCCGACGATCGTCGGGAAGACGGTGCCGTCGACCCCGGGACGGGCGAGCTGCCGCCAGAGCGGCCGATGGGCCTCTTCGGCGAGGGCGATCGCGGTGGCGACGGAGATCGCCGTCGCGGTGTTGCCGCCGACGTTCGCGAGGTCCGGCCGCCCGTCGGCGTCGACCAGGGCCTGGTCGACGGTCGCGAGGCTCGCGTCCAGCCCGAGGAGCTTCGGTCGCAGCCGGTCGCGGAAGATGCGGACCGCCACCTCCGCGCCGCCTTCGGGGAACGCCCGGACCTCGTGCGAGCCGGCGCTCCGTCCGCTCGGGGCGGCGGCGCGGCCCTGCGCTCCGGTCGAGAGCAGGACCGTCGCCTCCACGGTCGCTTCGCCGCGGCTATCGTAGACGACGGCGAGGTCGACCCCGGCGAGGCGCGTCACGGCCCCTCCACGAACTCCACCAGAACCCCTCCGAACGCCGCCGGCTGCGCGAACCCGACCTTCCGACCGCGGGCCCCGGGCCGGGCGTTCCGGTCGACGACCGGCTCGCCCCGGCGGATCAGATCGGAGAGCGCCGCGTCGACGCTCGGGACCCGGAAGGCGAGGTGATGCAACCCCTCGCCTCGCTTGGCGACGAAGCGCCCGACCGGTGAGTCCGGGCGCACGGCCTCCAGCAGCTCGACGTGGACGCTGCCCGCGGAGAGGAACGCGACCCGGACTCCCTGACCGCGGACCTCCTCCGGGGCCCCGGACGGAGCACCGAGCAGCGGTCGCCACCTCGCCGCGGCGCCGGCGAGATCGGCGACCGCCACCCCGATGTGATCGAGCTCCATCGCCGCCCCCTCAGTAGCCGGTCGACGGCGGCTGCTCGCCGAACTGTCGGCGCCAGACGTCCGCGATCTCGCCCAGGGTCGCCCCGGCGGAGACCGCTCGGAGCACGTGCGGGATCACGTTCTCCGACCCGGCGCTCGCGCGCTCCAGCGCGCGGAGCGCTCCCTCCGTCGCGGCGGCGTCGCGCCGCCGACGCCAGGCCCGGAGCCGGGCGACCTGGCGGGCCTCCTCGGCGGGCCCGATCCGCTGCCCCCGGACACCGCCGCCCTCGTGCGGGAACAGGGAGAACTCGGAGTTCCCCTCGCGGAACGCGTTCACCCCGACGACGAGCTCGCGACCGGCCTCGCGGGCCTGCGCGGTGCGGTACGCCTCGCGGGCGATCTCACCGGCGAAGAACCCCTTCTCCACCGCGACCAGGGCCCCGCCCATCGTCTCGATCCGGCCGAGGTAGCCGTCAGCCTCCCGCTCGATCCGATCGGTCGCCTCCTCGATCGCGTACGCGCCGCCGAGGGGATCGACCGTCGAGGCGACCCCCGACTCCTCGGCGAGGATCTGCTGGGTCCGCAGGGCGAGGCGGGCCGAGGCCTCGGTCGGTAGCCCGATCGCCTCGTCCAGCGAGTTGGTGTGCAGCGACTGGCCGCCGCCCAGGACGGCACTGAGCGCCTCGAGCGTCGTCCGGACGACGTTCAGCTCCGGCTGCTGCGCGGTGAGGCTGGAACCAGCCGTCTGGACGTGGAAGCGGAGCTGCTGCGACCGCCCGCTCTTGGAGCCGAAGACGTCCCGCACCGTCCGGGCCCACAGGCGCCGGGCCGCCCGGAACTTGGCGATCTCCTCGAGGAAATGGACGTCCGCGGAGAAGAAGAACGAGATGCGGGGGAGGAACGCGTCGACGTCCAGGCCGCGGGCGGCGACGGCGCGCACGTAGGCGATCGCGTTGGCGATCGTGAAGGCGACCTCCTGCGCCGCCGTCGCGCCGGCCTCGCGCATGTGGTAGCCGGAGACGCTGATCGTGTTCCAGTTCGGCATCTCCCGCGTCGCGAACTCGATGACGTCGACCGCCAGGCGCATCGACGGGGCGGGCGGGTAGATGTACGTCCCGCGGGCGATGTACTCCTTGAGGATGTCGTTCTGGACCGTGCCGGCGAGCCGGCGTCGATCGACACCTCCCTCCTCGCCGACGGCCAGGAAGAGCGGGAGCAGGATCGGCGCGGTCGCGTTGATCGTCATCGAGACCGTCACCTCGCCGAGGGGAAGCTCGGCCAGCAGGGTGCGCATGTCTCCGAGGCTGGCGATCGGGACCCCGCAGCGGCCGACCTCGCCCTGCGCCCGCGCCTGGTCGGAGTCGTAACCGTTCTGTGTCGGAAGGTCGAAGGCGACCGAGAGCCCGGTCTGGCCCCCGCGCAGCAGGAACCGGAACCGGCGGTTGGTCGCGGCGGCGCTCCCGAAGCCGGAGTACTGGCGGAACGTCCAGAGGCGGCCCCGGTACATCGTCGGGTGGATACCCCGCGTGAACGGCGGCTCGCCCGGGAAGCCGATCCCCTCGAGGAACGCCGCGTCGGGCGCCTCCGGGCGGTCGGCGAGCAGCGGCATCGCACCGCCGTTGGCCCGGTCGCCGATCGCGGCCCGGGCCGCGGTCTCCCAGGCGGCGCGGCTGGGCTCGCTCTTCGGTCTTCGCCGGGCGGAGGCCATCAACGTAGCACCGGGATGCGCTATTTGGTGCTGTCGCGGCGGACGACAAGCGGGTCGAGCGCGGTCAGGTCCAGCTCCGCCCAGGCGACCGGCACTGGCACGCTGAGACGCTCGAGCAGGCCCGGGTGGATCTCGCCCAGCTCGGCGACCTCGGCGCCGGCGACCCGGACCCGGGCGGCGCGCCCCCGGATCGTTCCGGGCAGGTCGACGGGCTCGCGGACCGATCCGACGTCGTAGGCTCGGAGCAGGTAGTCGACGGTGGCGGCGACCTCGGCGAATCCCGCCCGCTCGCCGGCGATGAGCAGGCCAGCGTGGAAGCGGGTCTCCGCACCGGTCTCCGACTCCGCCCGACGGACGACGACCGGCCCGACCTCGGCGAACCGCTGCGGGTAGCCGTAGCGGTTGTTCCGGGCCAGCACCTCGAGGTGCGCCGGAAGCAAACGGTCGCGGACGACCGCGTACTCCCGGGAGACCGGGTTCGCGATCCGGATCGGCGCGCTCCCCTCGAGGCGGGCGGCGGCCGCCTCGGAGATCAGCACCCCGGTGTTCGGCTGGGCGAACCCGAGGCCCAGGAGCAGTTCGGCGATCTCGCGGCGGAGCGCGGACGCGGGCCTTCGATGGCCCCGTCCGAGGCTCGGCGGTACGAGCCCATCCTCGGCGCGGAGACCGCCGGCCAGGACGACCTCCTCCGCGAGGTCGACCGCCACCTGGAGGTCCGGTCGCCAGGGCGGGACGGCGACGCGCCAGCCCCCCCGGATCCGTCGCGCACCGAGGCGGGCGCGGGCGAGTCGAGCGACCACCGCCGGCGCGGCGAGTTCGGCGCCGGAGATCCCCCGCACGACCTCGGCGGGCAGCTCCCGGAGCGCGTCGGCCACCAGGCTCTCGCCGTCGGTGCCGGCCTCCCCGGGCCCGTCGATCGGCACGGCGGAGACCGACCAGCCCCGGGCCACGAAGACGACTAGGAGCAGTCCGAGGCCTTCCCGCACCGCGCGCTCCCGGGTCCCGGTCGCCTCCAGCAGAAGTGATCGGTCGCCGGCCCGCGCCTCGCCGAGCGCCCGGCTGTTCAGCACCGGGGGCAGACTGAGGAGCCGCCCCTCGGCATCGCGAAGGGCGAGGGCGCGGTCTCCGCTCCGCCCGAGCGCCCCGTAGCGCTGGGCGAGCGGGTGGTCCGCGAAGAACCGTTCGCCCTCGACCTCCTCCTCGCCGCCGAGCGGGACGAAGCGGAGGGAGCCGACCGGCTCGAGCGCGTAGCGGACGGGAGGCCGGATCCGTCGGGCCGGATAGATCCCGAGGCTCATCGTCCGGCGATCGCGGCCGACCGTCGCGTGCAACAGCTCTTGGAAGCGGACCGCCTCGGCGAGGAGACCGTCATCGAGCCGGTGGCCGGTCGGGGCCCGTACCACGACGGCCCCGATGTGCGGCCGCAGCGGAGCGACGGAGGGATCGACGGCGAGCCGCAGGCCGGGCCCGGTCGCCCGCGCCCGACGCCGCCGGGGTCGGCCGGAGGCGAGGCCGAGCGCCCCCTGGAGCTCGAGCGCGAGACCCCCTTCGGAGAGGAGATCGAGACGGTCGGGGGTGACCGTGACCTCGAGCGCGTCGCCGGCTCCGGCGGTCGCCTCGGCCTTGGAGCTGAAGAGCGCCGCCTCGAGCTGCTCGGCGGTGACCGGGCCGCCGAGCGCGTCCAGCAGCCGGGTCCGCGAGAGCGTCGAGGTCGGCATGCTAGTCCGTCCCGCCCGTCAGCTCACCGAGGTCCGTGACGAACAGCTCCCGGATATCCGCGCAGCCGAGGGCGACCATCGCCAGCCGCGTGACCCCGATCCCCCACGCGACGACCGGCACGTCGATGCCGAGCGGCCGGAGGACCTCGGGCCGGAAGACGCCGCCCGGGAAGATCTCCATCCAGCCGAGGCGCGGGTGCCGGACGTACCCCTCGATCGACGGCTCGGTGAACGGGAAGTAGCTCGGGCGGATCTTCAGCTCGCGGATCCCGATCGCCTCGGCGAGGGCGCGGAACAGCCCGATCAGGTGACGGAGGTTGATCCCCTCGCCGCCGACGATCCCCTCGGACTGCCAGAACTCGAGGTGGTGCTGGGCGTCGAGGTTCTCCCGCCGGAAGTTCCGGTCGATCGCGTACATCCGGAACGGGGCCGTTGGACGGCTCGCCAGGAACCGGGCGGAGACGGCCGTCGTCTGCGAGCGCAGGACGGGACGTCGGGCGACCTCCGGGTCGTACGGAGAGCCCCAGCCGGGGCCGAGAGGGGACGACTCTCCCGGCAGGGGACGACCCTCGTGCGCGGCCGCGACCCGGGCGAGGAGGTCCGCCGACGGCAGCCGCCCGGCGATCCCCTCCACCGAAAGCGCGTCGTGGATCGATCGGGCGGGATGGTCCTGGGGCATGAACAGCACATCGCTGTTCCAGAACTCCGTCTCGAGCAGCGGGCCCTCGGCCTCCTCGAAGCCGAGGCCGATCAGGATCTCCTCGAACTCCTCCAACCAGGCGACGTAGCGACTGCGACGGGCCCCCCGCACGTACGGCACGCTCGCACGGACATCGTACGGTCGGAAGGGACGGCCCTTCCATCCGCCGCTGACGAGCATCCCCGGCGCGAGGGCCCCGATCGGGGCCACGCCCTCGGGCGCGAGATCGAGCCGGTGACCCTCCTCCGAAGCGAGCCACCGCTTGTGCGACCGGCGATCCGAACGGAGGAGACCGCGGCGCTCCAGCGCCGCGACGATCGGCTCGCTCGGCGGCGCCCGACCGTCGGCGACGGCCGCCAGGGCTTGCTCCTCCTCCCGGCCGACGCCCGCGTCCGCGGCGTGCGGCTTCGGGCAGAGCGGCATGCCGTCCTCGAGGAGACCCCGCCGACGCAGGACCCCGATCGCCGCGCCGCGCTCGGACTCCTCCAGGGAGGTCCAGGCCGCGTCGGTGGGGCCGATCGACCCGGCCCGGACGATCGCCTCGAGGAGGCGGCGCTCGGGCAGCCCCTCCCCGTGGGCGGTCTCCCCACGCACCGTCAGCCGGAGCACCGTCGTGTGCGCCTCTTCGACGATCGCGAGATGTTTGGAGCGGAGGCGCTGGAGCGAGCCCCGCACGACGTCCCCGGCAAGGCCCGAGCGGCGGCCGACCTCCTCCTCGCTCAGGGGTTCGGCGCCGGCCGCGCGCAGTTGCTCCAGGATCGCCCGTTCGGCGGACGACAGCGAGAGAGGGGTCGCCGAACCCGGGAGCTCCTCCGAATCACCGGGCACGGGCCCGCGAGGCGAGGCGTGGGTTATGGGGCTTGCGCGTCCGAGGGCGTGGACGGGGGCCCGGCCGGCGGGGTCGGGCCGCCGGGTCCCGCCGCCGGCTCGGGGGCCGAGGCATCGGGCGCGGGGGGTGGCGGC